>JAPDPN010000029.1:0-14886 GCA_034506455.1 Candidatus Zhuqueibacterota bacterium
GATTTGTGAATTATTACAACACGGTCAAACCGCATGCTTCTCTTAACGGTTTGACCCCTATTGAAAAATTGATTGATTATTTTTATCCCGAACAACTATAAATAACGCTTGGATTTCTTACATATTACATGTTTAATTATGGGATACTATTCGTAATACTCGGTATCTATTATTACTTTTTCAGCAATAGAAAATATAAATATATAATTTCTCATTTTTTCTTAGGTTTGGCTGTATTATCACAACAATGGATGATAGTTGTCGTTTTTTCATTTTTCTTAATTGATCTTACTAAAAGTTTTGAACATTCATCTCCGATATTAAATTTATCTAAAAGTATTGCATTTAAAATTGTTTTTTTACTTCCATCACTATTTTTATTTTATAGCTGGAAAGGCTTAACACATCCAAATTTTCATGCCCATACACTACATCCAAGTTTTGAGCATTTAACCGGTACAATCGCAAATTGGGGTATCGCTGTTGCCTTCATAATTTTGCCTAATTATAAAACCATAATTAAAGCAGCATACCTTCCTCTGATATTTCTTTTGCCATTAATTTATTTATGCATTCCCGAGCATAGTACTGGTCATGGGATTAACCTAATCACTGGAGTCGCTTCTCAAGTGGCTACTCAAATACAAAACTTTATTTATATTCCTTACAAAATAACTATGCTTGTGTTTTCATCTCTAGGTTTATTGGCAATTGTGTTAATTATTAACAAAACCAAAATAGAGTTTGAAGCCTTTTTAAAATATACATTATTGGGATTTCTTGCAGCTTTTATTGCTAGTACAAGATTGGGTGCCTCTCACATATTCGTATCATTACCTTTTCTTTTTATGATTTTCTCTAAAGAAATCAATGAAAACTCAATTTTAAAATTATCAATTGTTTGTCAATTTTATTTCATTTCACTTTTCTATATCATCTACTTTTCTTTTTTTGTTGCAAGAGGAGTAAGCTTTTAATTTGCATCAAGGGCTAACAAAAAAATGCACCGGATTTGAACAGCCGATTCTTTTAGGCGGTATTTGGAGGGATTAGGTCAGTCATTCACAGCATCGGGCTTGCCCAATGCTGTTCAAACCGGTGATTTTAATGTTAGCCGTTATAGATAGGACAGAGATTTCCTATGTTGGTAAAATCTCGCGGAGCACGTAATCAACAAGTCGGACGCGCCGGCGAGTATTTTGTTGTTGCCGAGTTGAACAAGCGCGGGGCGTTTGCTGTACCTTTTGCCGGTAATATGCCCAAGATTGATGTTATTGCGTGCAACAGCGATGAAAGTCGCACAGTGTATATACAAGTGAAGACCAAGCGTGGCGGAAAGACTTGGCATTCAAGTATCGTCGGCAGCCGGCCAGTGTCTCCCAAAGATGACGAAAGCAATTTCTGGGTGTTTGTTGATTTGGGTGATATGAACACAGCGCCACGCTACTGGGTCGTGCCGGAATGGTGGATAAAGGACAACATCTACAGGACACACCAAGAGTATCTGAACAAACACGGCGGAATACGTCCTGGAAATCCAGACTCGACGCATCACTCGATTGAGGAGAGTAGGCTTGAAGAATGGAAAGATCGCTGGGATATTCTTGGCATCTTTGATTAAGCAGCAAAGTTGCCGCCCAACACGAGCTTCCCCCGTCGCCGCTCCGCTGGGCGGCACAAGCCGGACGTTAGACAGGGTCGGAATAGATCAGCTACCGAAAGAGAAATTTGCGAAAGGTATTCTTGCTCAAGACCGGATGGGCGCTGGTTATTTTTGCTTTCCTTGATCTGGTATGCAAAGGGCTCGGCATGGGCGTCCCATTCTTCTGTATTCTGCTCGGTCTGCCGGTCGGTTGGTACCTCGCCGGAAGGATCACCGCTCGACCTTTCGACATTAAAAAGATGCTGAGCGATATGTTGTCAGGGGTGGTTTTGACCTCCGGATTCACTTTTATTTTGATGGTGTTGATATGGGGTCCGTTGTGCAGGATGTTGTTCGATCCGGCAGCGGATCTGAAAAAATTGGGTGCTCCGCTGATCTTGTACGAGCCGTCGGCGAGTTTCATCGGCCGGCTGGTTCTGATGATTGTTGTTTCGCCTTTCCTGCAGTTGTTGATGACCCTGCTCGGCTCGCACCTGACGTTGTTGTGGCGGATGTCGCGGCACGGAAGGACGAGCGCGGAGAGGGCCGGCTCTGCTTAACAAGCGGCTGGGGCCGATGCAGACTTTGCGATGCGGTTTAAGCACCGGCCGGTTAGGCGGCCTTCTTCCATAAATAGACTAATTGGGGCGCGGCGCGATGGCCTCCGTTCAAGTGAATCTAAGGTCTGAAGGTTTCCGCAAGTTTGATTGGTTTTTTCTGCCGTTAGGCTTGATTGTCGGCGCGGCGATGATCATTTTAGCGGTTCGCCATTGGGAGCGAACCGGCTGGATCAGCGTATTGGCCGGTGTATTGCTCATTGTACAGGCGATGGTGAACTGGCGGAATCACAGACCGCTGCGTAGTACATGGGACGATACCGGCATTCGCGGAATGGTCGGACCCGGCAAAAGGATCTCAGTCCGCTGGGACGAGGTCAAAGAGATCGAAGCGAGCCCCTATGTTTTCAGGATACATTTGAAGGATCGATCGAGCATCGAAATAGATTTCAGCCAATTAACGCACCGGCAGTACTGCGAGCTCAAACCGAGGTTATTGGAACTGGCGCAATCGAAAGGTGTAAGGGTAAGAGCTGCTTAACGCGCTGCCGGACCTGATGCCGCGTCAGGGGCAATACGAGTGTTGAAATTTTTTATTTGGCGGATTCAAGTTCCCAGTGCAACAGATGAATTAAGGAAGAGTTCGACCGGAGTTTTATCGTCAAGGCCCTTCCTAGGCCGGTTGTTCAGTTTGTCCTGAATGACTCTGATCAGTTCTTTGCCAATATCCGCAAAACCGGTTTTTTTCGGCAGGACCTGCCGGATCAGGCCGTCGGTGTTTTCATTGAGTCCGCGTTCTCACGAGCTGCAGTGGTGGGCGAAGAAAAAAATCGGCGTCGAGCTGTCTCGCGATTTTCTGATGTTCCGAGTTCTCTTTGCCGTTTTCTGTGGTAATCGTAAGCACTTTTTCTCTGTAAGGGGGCGGATGTCAACTGGTTCGTTTTGAAGCAGGGTGAGCCGGCGCCGAGGGAGCCGACCGATGAGCGTGAACCTGGTTTTTCGTTCAACGATGGTAATCAAGGCTCCCCGATGATTTTTGCCGATCATTGCCTCGAGTTCCCAGTCGCCGGTGTGCGTTCGTTCACCGACAACGGGCGGACGGTCGTCAAGGGTGACGCGGTTCGGAATATGTCTGCAACGGTCTTTGCGTCGCTTTTTCCTTGCCGAGCCTGAGATACTGGTGCCGGTTGGCGCTCCGCCTTTGATCGTGAAGAATGAAGCGGTCAATGGTCTCGTGACTAATGGGCGGCCTGCCCCCGGCCTTCAGACGGCCGCTGATCTGTCCGCGATTCCGGTCATCCTTCAACCGCTCGATTACTTTGGCCGTGATCTCGGCGGTGAAACGAATCCTTTTACCGCCGCCGCGGCGCGTCTTGACAAGGCTTTCCAATGCGCCCGGCTGAAACGGTACCTTTTGAGTCCGCCGTTTCTTTTACTCTCTCGGCTCACCGCGGATTTACTGAAGCTGATCACTCCGGCAATTGAAGGCGACTATAGTCGGTTTTGAGATGGGCGTGAATTTTCACTCTCTGTTCGTAGGTCATCTGCTTATATTGTTTTTTTAATTGCCTTGGTTTCCATTTTTTCTTAATTTTATTAGTAGTTTCGGAGTTACTGAAGTGAAGAGTATCACGAATAACTCTTTTTTATAGCTTCAATCACTTAAACGATAAAGTATATTGAACCATTAGAAGGGGCATTATGAAACATATTATCTTTCTTTTAATTTCGGTTTGGATGATGTTTGCCTGTGTCGGCATCAGAAGCGGCAAAACCGGCGGAATCCAAACCATTCATCCGGTTGAAATCGATGATCCGATTGCAAATCCTTTTATGGGCTGGGGCTTATGGGCCGGTTCGCATGATTTCGGCGGACCTCATGGCAGCGGAGACTCGGAAAGAGACTATTCCGTTGCGGAAAATACTGTTGGATTCGGGGATGATGCGTCTCTGTTTTCATGGATAATTATCGACTGGGACTGGAGGCGGCTGGAACCCAGGGAAGGGGAATATCATTGGGAGAGCTTTGATTCTGTCATTACCTATTGGTCGCAGCGGAACAAGCAGTTTGTAGTCAGATTCTGGCTTACCGATAATCTCGGATGGAACGGAGTGGAAGGTGCGCCTGTGCATCCCGAATGGATATATGAGAAAGGCCTCAAATATGTTACTTATAAAGGAGAAGCAGGGGTCATTCACCGCCATCCCGATTATAACGACCCGTCGTTCAGGAAAATATTTCTTCCTGCCTTGGAAAATCTTCTGAAAGACTTTGCCCGCAGATATGACAAACCAGGTACTCCAATCATTTATCTGCAGACTCAGGGCTACGGAAGTTGGGCAGATAATGCAACATGGTACTCAAAATACTCATTCCCCACCTTAAAGGACAAGCATGATCTGTTATACGACATTATCAAAATGTATCAGGGTATTTTTCAACACATCCGTCTAATGCAGTTCGGAGGTGCAGACTGGGACAGGTACGAGATAACATCTTTGGCAGATCAACTCTACAGAAAAGGGCTTGAGAATGTTGTGGGGAAGAATGATAATTTCGGATTGATCTGGACGGGTTTTATCGACTATATAGGTCGCGGAGATTATGAGAGAGATATCATGGAGATCTACTGGAGAACCAATCCGATAATCGCAGAGGGAGACTGGAATTACCGCGACATGATCAATCTGAGAACCAAGGGGACCCTGGAAGAGAACCTGGAAGTGGCACTGGACTGGCATGCTAATTTTACTCATTATTACATGGGTGCCGAAAGTTATAAACTTGCAATGCAAAGAGACAGAGAAGTATTGGAAAAAGGACTGAAAAGCGGCGGTTTGGGATACCGTATAGTTCCTATTTTAATTTCTTATCCGAGGGAGCTTGAAGAAAAACACATCTTTATTATAAAAACCAGTTGGGTAAATAGAAGTGTAGGAAGACTATATGAACGAAGATTGCTTAAAATAATTTTTACTGATGATACTGGCAAAGATGCCTGTACATTTCTTTATAAAGGATTTAATATTACTCAACTGGTTCAGGGAGAAACTTACTCGATTATCGGTTCATTTCCGACAGAATATAAATTCCTCAAGCCCGGCAGATATAACGTCTTAATTGCGCTGGTTGATGAGCAGGAAAAAGCGGATATTCGACTGGCGATTGAAGGAAATGACGGCCATAACAGATATAAGGTCGGCACTATCAATATCATTCCGACAAGGGACCAAAAAAAATTGCTGTAAAAATAGCTGTTAATTCAAATACATCGATAGATCACAATTAAGCTTTAACAAAATATGGGGATTATAATTATGGAACAACTTTTTTCGATTCTGATCATATTTCTTGCCGGAATTTTTCAGGGGTCTTTTATCCTTCCCATGACAATGGTAAAACAGTGGAAATGGGAAAACACCTGGCTGGTATTTTCATTCTTTGGAATGATTGTACTGAATCTTTTAATGGCCGGGATTTTTATCCATGAATTGTCCCGTGTTTATGCTGCAGCCCCATTCAAAGATTTATTTCTGCTTGCCCTTTTCGGATTGGGGTGGGGTATGGGAGCCGTATTATTCGGTATCGGTATGGACAAACTGGGAATGGCGCTGGGATACCCCATCATCATGGGCCTGGTGGCCGGCATGGGAGCGCTGCTTCCCCTGTTTATACTGCGTTCAGGCGATATACTGAAACCTTCCGGTCTGATGCTGATTATCGGAGTTATTACCGCCGTTGCAGGGATCATTTTATGTTCAAAGGCAGCCAACTTGAAAGAAGACAGTGCAGCTGAAAAAAGAAAGAATGAACGTTTGACCGGCGGCATCATAATCGCCGTTGCAGCCGGATTATTGAGCAGCCTCCCTAATATCGGGTTTGCTTTCGGTTCAACCATTGCCCAGTCCGCAATTGATGCAGGAACATTGCCGGCAATGGCGGGAAATGCTGTTTGGGCAATCTTTTTTTCTGTAGGGTTCATTCCCAACCTTGCCTATACCATATTTCTGATGATCAGGAACAAGACCCTCGGCCTAATGATTTCAGCATGTAACATCAAAAATATCGGCCTTGGTTTGCTGATGTCGGTTTTATGGATCGGCAGTTTTTACCTCTATGGTTATGGTTCCTACAATTTGGGCAGGCTGGGGAATATCGTGGGATGGCCATTATTTATTTCGCTTTCCATAGTTGTCGGCAACTTGTGGGGAATATGGCGTGGTGAATGGCGAGGCAGCCCTGTTAAGGCTAAACTAAGACTTGATATCGGACTTATTGTCCTGGTTATCGCCATGATTCTTTTCGGAGTCAGCAATCTTTTATAAAACAGGCAATGAGTAAGAGAATTTTAATAAAAAAGTTAATTGCCGGTATGCCGGTTGAACGGTGCGGGTTGTGGATCGGTAGTCCCAAAGAGGAGGCCGTTGACATGCTGAACCGGGCAACAGGCACAAAGGGTGAAGAGGCTTTACATCTTTTTTTTGATGATGATGTGCGGTGGATAACGCCCCAATATATTAAATCAACTTATCAGCATCCTTCTGGAATTGCCATGCGATACTGGAAAGATGTTAATCCGCATGCCATGGCAGGCGGGTTGCTTTCCGATGCTGAAACAACGAAAGATGTGGATGCATTGCTGTGGCCTAAGGTTAAGTATTTGAATTTTGATGAAACACTAAAGAAACTGGAAGTGGTCGGAGATTCGTATCGCCTATCGGGCTTTTGGGCAACTTTTTTTCACGACCTAACCTACCTCTTTGGGATCGAAGGACTGTTGATAAAAATGCTGGTTCAGCCCGAACTGGTAAATCGTGCGCTGGAACACGTTTGCAATTTTTACCTGGAAGCTAACGAATTGTTTTATACGCAAAGCAGAGGTGCAATCGATGCTCTGTTTTTTGGCAACGATTTTGGCGGACAAAACGACCTGCTGATGGCTCCTGAACAGTTTGAGGAATTCTTTTTGCCGTGGATAAAAAGGTTTGCCGACCAGGCGCACCGCTTTGGTCTGCAGGTTGTGCTTCACAGTTGCGGGTCGATCTACAGGATTATTGACAAACTCATAGAAGCAGGAGTGGATGCGATTCATCCGATTCAGGCAAAAGCTGTTAATATGGATGCGGATTATCTCTCTGCAAATTTTAAAGGCAGAATAGCCTTTATCGGCGGAATTGATACTCAGGATATTCTTCCTCACGGAACACCGCAGCAAGTTTATGATGAAGTTATCAGAGTAAAAAAGCTGCTTGGTAATAACATTATTATCGGACCAAGCCACGAAGCTCTTTTGCCTGATGTTCCATTCGAAAATGTAAAGGCTATGTGTGATGCCGCAAAAGCCTAACATATTAAACAATAACACCTAGAATGAAGAATAAATAAACGATTGTAGATTCTAACCATCAGTTGGTGCTCAGATGAACAGAAAAAAAATAGTTGCGGTAGGGAGTTACATTGTCGCCCTGGTCATGGAAACCGATCGTTTCCCTGTAAAGGGCGAAACCCTTATGGGCAGGAATTTTAGGCAGACATTTGGAGGGAAAGGTTCAAATCAGGCAGTGCAGGCTGCACGTCTGGGAGCCGATGTTTTTTTTGTCGGGAAAATCGGCAATGACTCATTCGGACATGATTTTTTAAACCTCTGTAAAAAGGAGGGAGTGAACCATGAATATGTTTTTATTCACGAAAGCCTGCCGACAGCTACCGGGTTTATAATATGTGCCGGAGGTCATAATATTATTACCATTGATATTGCAGCCCTGAACGAGTTTAACAGCAAGGATATCGACCGTGCGTCTCATCTTTTTACGCCGGAGAGTGTTACTCTAATACAGCTCGAAATTCCTCTGGAAACAGCCATTTATGCTGCAAAAACAGCCCGCATTAGAAATTCGGTTGTTGTTTTAAATCCGGCGCCTGCCAGGAACCTGACCGGAATGGATCTTTCCAGCATTGACTTTCTTACCCCAAATGAAACAGAGGCACGGATTTGTGCGGGTCTGGCTCCTGATGATCCGTGTAGTGACTATGAAGTCGGTAGGAAACTTCTCTCTCTTGGATGCAGGAACGTGATTATTACGCTTGGTGAAAAGGGCAGCCTATTGCTGAATCGGAATGAAGAAATCTTGATTCCTGCTTTTCAAATTCCTCAGATTGTAGATTCTACCGGTGCAGGAGATGCATTTAATGCTGCTTTTGCGGTGGCAATTGCTGAAGGGTTATCCGAAAAAGAGGCCATGCGCTTTGGAAACGTTGCCGGAGCACTGTCCTGCACCAAGGCGGATACTATACCCTCATTTCCAACCAGAAGGGAAATTGAACGATTTCTGAATAATATGGTGGATTCAAGTTCCAAGTGCAACAGATGAATTAAGGAAGAGTTCGGCCGGAGTTTTATAGTCAAGACATTTTCTCGGCCGATTATTGAGTTTGTCCTAAATGATTTTGATCCGTTCTTTGCCAATATCCGCAAAACCGGTTTTTTTTGGCAAGACCTGCCGGATCAGGCAGTCGGTGTTTTCATTGAGTCCGCGTTCTCACGAGCTGCAGTGGTGGGCGAAGAAAAAAATCGGGGTCGAGCCGTCTCGCGATTTCCTGATGTTCCGAGTTCTCTTTGCCGTACTCTGCGGTAATCGTAAATACTTTGACTCTGTAAGGGGAGAGCATGGCGGCCAATTCGTTCTTAAGCAGGGCCGCCTCGCGCCGAGGCAGCCGCCCGATGAGCGTGAACCTGGTTTTTCGTTCAACGATCGTAATCAAGGCTCCCCGATGATTTTTGCCGATCATGATATCGAGTTTCCAGTCCGCCGGTGCTTGTTCTTTTATCATCCACAAACGGTCGCTCGTCATAGGTTACGCGGCGTCTTGAGAGCGCTTTCTCGTGCGCCTGCCTGTAAAGGTAACCCTTCAGTCTACTGTTTCTCGCGATCTTGCGGTTGACCGCAGATTTGTTAACGCCGTTCAACTCGGCAATTTGAGAACGAGTCCTGCCCATCTTTAGATGTGCATCAATTTCCACTTTCTGGTCATAGGTCAATCGCTTGTATTTCGTTAAGTGCATCAGCTTTCATTTTTTCCTTAATTTCGTTAGTCTTTGGAGCTAATAAAGTTAAAAAAATCATGAATAACTATTGCACTTATCGCTTGACCTCACGGATTCTATAGCTTTTTCCTGGATACAATCGTATACATCATGAATATTCTTCTTGACATGCAAAAACATTTGCTATATCTTTTATTAGCATGCGTTTCCTCTTCTTACGAGCCCTGATTAAACTCCTTCGGCGCGGAACAAGGTGGAGACCTTGAGGAGAATTTCAGAGGCGAAATTCCCTCATCTTCCTGCCGAATCCGACTCCAGCCTCCGATAACTATCTTTACTGAAAAGCAAGTATAAAAAGCGGGAGGACCAATGGTGTGTTCCCTCCCATTCAATTTCTTTTGGTGATCCGCAATCTGTCGAAATAAATTTTTAAGGAGAAACGCCATGAAGCGGATGATCTTTATTTGGGTCTATTTGTGCGCGGCATTTTCCCTCTCGGCGCAAATTCCGGAAACGATGAGCTATCAGGGGCTGTTGACGGACGCTTCCGGAAAAGCAGCGGCGGACCAGGTCGTTCGGCTGACCTTCAAGCTCTATGCCGATTCCTCGGCAGCAGAGGCGCTATGGACGGAGACGCATTCTCTGCAGACGATCGGCGGCGTTTTTCATGCTGTCTTGGGGAGCATACATCCGCTCAAGCTCCCTTTCGATCGCCCTTATTGGCTGGGAATTTCGGTCAATGATGAGCCGGAGTTAATCCCGCGCATTCCCTTGACCTCTTCCGCGTACAGCCTGAACAGCCGAAGCGTATCCGACGGTGCGATCACTGCCGTCAAGATTGCCGACCGTACTGTTGTGCGGCAAATCAACTCCTTGACCGACAAGGTTACGCTGGCGGCGGGAGCGAACATTTCCATTACGGCGCGTAACGATACGTTGACCATTTCCGCAGCAGCCGGCGGCGAGGGCGATATTACAGCTGTCCGCGCCGGCGCCGGATTGACCGGCGGCGGCGAGTCCGGCCAAGTCGAGCTTTCCGTCGCCGAGGGAGGCATTACCTCGGCTATGATTCAGGACGGGACGATTCAAACGCTGGATCTCTCGTTTGGTCTTCCGGACGGCCACTCGCTCGATGCGGCGGACGGTTCTCCCGCTGATGTGGTTTATGTAGACAATGAAGGCAGGGTGGGCATCGGCAAAACAAATCCCAGGGAAAAACTGCATGTATACTCTGCTGCCGGCAATGCCCTTCTGTTGATCGAACGATCGGCGGCTGCTGCAGGCTGGTGCGGAGTGGGGCTTTACGGCGCTAATCAAACGTGGCACCTGTACATGCCGACGAACAATGCCGATCTTCTCTTAAAGGACAACAGCGGCGTCTGCATGACGGTATCTGAGACCGGAAATGTGGGCATCGGCACTTATCCGGCGCACAAGCTGGACGTGGCGGGAACCGTGCAGATGACCGGCTTCAAGATGCCCAGCGGCGCCGCCTCCGGCCTCGTGCTGACATCCGACGCCTCGGGCATGGGAACCTGGCAGGCTCCTGCAGGCGGCATGGGAGGCAGCGGCGCTTCCAACTATTTGGCCAAATTCACTGCGCCGAACAGCTTGGCAAATTCGGCGATCTATGAACTCGATGGCAAGGTGGGAATCGGCACAACCTCTCCTGCGGAGCCGCTGAGCATAGCCGGCGCTGAAAACAATTTGTTAAGCCTTACCACTTCTTTTTCCGGCACATGGATTCATCCTCTGCGGATTTGGGGCCCCGGCGCCGCCGGTTGGCACAACGTCGGCCTGCGATTCGGAAAAGAAGAGTCGGCGCGTAATTTTGGTTGGCTTGGTTTCACTTATCTGGGTGACGGAAATGCCGACAACTTTATTGCCCTCGGTTTGGGCGGCGTGGACAATGTGCTCAATATCACCGGCCAAGGCCGCGTCGGCGTTGGCACGACGGTGCCCGCGCAGAAACTTGACGTAGCCGGCACGGTGCAGATGGCCGGCTTTAAAATGCCGACCGGTGCGGGTTCAGGACTGGTTCTCACCAGCGATGAGACCGGCGTCGGGCGATGGCAGCCGCTTCCGCCTGCCGGGGATATTACGGCGGTCACTGCGGGAGCGGGGCTAACCGGCGGCGGTGAAAGCGGCGAAGCAACCCTTAACGTGGGCGCCGGAACCGGCATCTCTGTATCCGAGGACGCCGTTTCGTTATACACCGCCTATACCGACAATTTGTATGTCAATGAAGGCCAGGCAAATTCGATCGCTTCAGCCATGCTGCAGGACAACTCGGTCAGCTCGGCTAAAATCGCCGACGGGCAAATCGTCGATGCGGACATTTCTGCGAGCGCCGCAATTTCCCAAAACAAGATTTCGAACGCCGTACGCGCCGTCGATGCGGACAAGCTGGACGGCATGCACGCCTCGGATTTTCTCTCGACGGCCAACGATTACGGTCGGGCCGGCGTCGCTCAGGACCTCTATGAAGGCAACATCAAGCTCTCTGACAAATATGTAAACGAGGGCCAGAGCAATTCGATTGGCTCGACCATGCTGCAGGATAACTCGGTCAGCTCGGCCAAGATCACCGACGGGCAGATCGTCGATGCGGATATTTCCCCAGTGGCGGCAATTTCACAAAGCAAGATTTCGAACGCCGTACGCGCCGTCGATGCGGACAAGCTGGACGGCCTCCACGCTTCAGATTTCCTTTCCGCAGCCAATGACTACGGGCGCTCCGGCGTCTCCGCCGATCTGTACGAGGGGACAACCCGCCTGAGCGACAAGTATGTTCGTCAAGGCCAGGCGAATTCGATCACCTCGGCAATGATTCAGGACGGCACCATTCAACCGACCGACCTCGGCTTTACCGTGCCGGACGGCTATTCACTCGACGCCGCCGACGGAAGCCCGACTGACGTGGTCTTTGTAAACAACGCCGGCAACGTCGGCATCGGCACCGTCAATCCAAGCGCCAAACTTCATATTGCCGGCGGCGACGTATATTTGGAAAATAACGTGGGGCTCTATTGGAAGAATTCAAGCGGCGGCGCATTTACAAGACTACTGACTCTTAGCGGGACCAATGCGCTTTTGGTTGGGAGCGACGGCGCTACTGGCGGGACAGAGCTGGCAAGCGGCGATGATATCCAATTTCGCAGCGGCGCCAATACTCTCATGCATTTGGAAAAGAGCAACGGCTTTGTCGGGATCGGCACGACCTCTCCATCGGAAAAGCTCGACGTTGCAGGAACCGTCAGAATGAACGGCTTCAAGATGCCGACCGGCGCCGCCGCAGGATTGGTATTGACCTCCGATGCGTCGGGTGTCGGGACATGGCAGGCTGCGGGCGGCATGGGAGGAAGCGGCACCGCGAATTATCTTGCCAAATTTACCGGAACCGCAACTCTTGGAAATTCTGCAATCTATGAGACCGGAGGAAAAATAGGCATAGGTACGACCAGTCCGCAGGAGCTGCTTCATCTATACGGCTCTTACGCAGGAATTCGTATGGATGCCTCTACTGCCGGCGTGGAAAACTGGCTGATCCGGTCCGCTTCCAATCCAAACGGGCTTCTTTTTACAAACGTCACGGACAATCAAGTCAGAATGATGATCAATAACGACGGCAATGTAGGCATCGGCACCACAACTCCCGCGCAAAAGCTGGATGTTGCCGG
Source organism: Candidatus Zhuqueibacterota bacterium (assembly GCA_034506455.1). Taxonomy (GTDB): domain Bacteria; phylum Zhuqueibacterota; class Zhuqueibacteria; order Residuimicrobiales; family Krinioviventaceae; genus Fontimicrobium_A. The sequence goes on from JAPDPN010000029.1 coordinate 12,926, forward strand.
AACCGTGCAAATGACGGGTCTTAAAATGCCGACCGGAGCTGCCAACGGCTACGTCCTGACTTCAGATGCCTCGGGAACGGGTTCCTGGCAGCCGGCAGCTGTCGGGATCGGAGGCGGCGGCTCCACGAATTACATCCCTAAATTTGCATCCGGTACAACGATTGGAAACTCGATGTTGTACGAAACCGGCGGCAAGGTCGGCATCGGGACGACAACGCCCAACAATTTGCTGACCTTGCGCTCGTCAGGCCCTTGGATTGAGTTTCAGGACACCGACGGAGGCAGCAATTGGGTGATCGGAGTCCACGGGAGCAACTACTTCGCATTAACCGAAGCGACTCCAGGAGGCGCGGCAAATACAAGGCTGGTCGTTAAAGAGGGCGGAAATGTCGGCATCGGCACGACAACCCCGGCCAATATTTTGACTGTGCAGCAATTTTCGCCGACCGATCCGATTGCCGATGCTTGGCTCACTTATAGCTCGCGGCGTTGGAAGACGAACATTCAGCCGCTCCAAGATGCCATGGCCAAGGTTGCGCGTCTGCGGGGAGTTGCGTTCGAGTGGAAGACCGACGGCCGACAAGACATCGGTCTCATCGCCGAAGAGGTTGCCGAAGTTGTTCCGGAGGTGGTTTCACGGGATGCAAACGACGGCGAGGTCCAAGCACTCGATTACGCACGGCTCGTGGCCCTTCTCATTGAAGCCGTAAAAGAGCAGCAGCAGACGATCGAGCGCCTGCAGCAGCGATTGGAACGACTCGAAAGCGGCGCCGGCCGGTAGGAGGATTTGTGAGATTGAGCAAGCTTTTTATTCTGCTGTTCATTTTGTCTGCTTTCGGTTGGACGCAGCACGCCGTCAAATTCTCCGTGTTCGGCAACGGCGGCGCAGCTTTGACCGGCAGCCGGCGACTTCAGGGTACCCTTGGACAACCCATAGTCGGCAGAGGCAGTGGCGAGGTCCATGCCGTTGCATCCGGTTTCTGGCCGCAGACCGGTGCGGTACTGAGCGCCTTGTCCTCTTTGGGTGATGTACCCCAGGCTTTTCGCTTGGACCAAAATTTTCCCAATCCGTTCAACCAGTCCACGACCATCGTATTTGCCATGCCTAAAGCCGGCCTTGTCTCGCTGCGGGTTTATGATCTTTTAGGCAGAGAAGCAGCGACCCTAGTCAATTCCTTTCTCGATGCCGGAGAATACAAGCTCGTGTGGGAAGCCCCGCTCTTGCCCAGCGGCGTTTATTTATATCGCTTGGAGTCCGGTGACTGTGTCCAAGTTCGAAAGCTCGTTCTTTTGAAATAAAAAGGGCAGCCGGATAAATTCGGCTGCCCCTTGTCTTTTCAAATAGGGTGGGAGGATAGGTCAACGCCGCAGTGACGCCGTGTTCAGCCCGGCGCATCCGAGCGTTCAGCCGGCAATAAAAGCGCGGTATTTTTCCTCCAAGTCCTTGTCCTGCAATGTCTCGAGGATGTAATCGCAGAATGCGTGGCCGGTGGCGCCGGTGTCGCGTCCGGTGATGACCAGCTTTTTCTCGAACTGCGTGCAGATTTCCAGCGCCATTTCCAGCTTTTTCGCCTTTTCAACAAAGCCGATGTGATTGAGCATTATGGCCGCTGCCTTGATCAGACTCGAGGGGTCGGCATATTGGCCGCGACCCTCCTCGATCATGCGCGGCGCAGAGCCGTGAATCGCCTCGAACATGGCGTAGCGCTTGCCGATGTTGGCGCTGCCTGCGGTACCGACGCCGCCCTGGATTTCCGCGGCCTCATCGGTCAGAATGTCGCCGTAAAGGTTCGGCATCACCAGTACGCGGAATTGCGTGCGGCGTTTGGGATCGATCAGCTTGGCAGTCATGATGTCGATGTACCAGCCTTCCCAGGAAATGTCGGGATAGTCTTTCGCCACCTGGCCGGCGACTTCCAGAAACAACCCGTCGGTCGTCTTGACGACATTGGCCTTGGTGA
>JAPDPN010000029.1:14986-24614 GCA_034506455.1 Candidatus Zhuqueibacterota bacterium
ATCAGCTTGGCAGTCATGATGTCGATGTACCAGCCTTCCCAGGAAATGTCGGGATAGTCTTTCGCCACCTGGCCGGCGACTTCCAGAAACAACCCGTCGGTCGTCTTGACGACATTGGCCTTGGTGACGACCGTCACGTTCTTGATGCCGTTTTTCTTGGCATATTCAAAAGCCATGCGAATAATGCGCTCCGAGCCTTGGCGGGTAATGACCTTAAAGTCGAATGCCGCATCGTCGCTGACCATGATGCCTTTGCTGCCCAGCACATATTCGCCTTCCGTATTTTCACGGAAAAAGACCCAATCGATGCCCTCTTTCGGCACCTTGACCGGGCGCACATTGGCGAACAAATCGAGCTCGCGCCGCATGGCTACATTGGCGCTCTCGATATTGGGGTATGGCCCGCCTTTTTCCGGCGTCGTCGTCGGGCCTTTGAGAATGACGTGGCAGGACTTTAGTTCGGCGAGCACATCGTCCGGAATCGCCTTCATGTGTTTGACGCGGTTTTCGATGGTCAAACCTTCGATGCGGCGAAATTCAACGCGTCCGTCGCGTATTTCATCCGCCAAAAGGACTTGGAGAACGCGCTCGGTCTCCTGCGAGATGATCGGGCCGATGCCGTCCCCCCAGCAGAAACCGATGATAAGCGGCTTGAGTTTGGAGTAATCGATCCAATCTTCAGCCGTCTTCATACGCTCAACGCGTTCCAACTGCGAGCGCACCAGATCGGCAAAATGGCGGGCTGCTTTTTCGATCAGTTCTTCGTTCATGGTAACCTCGCAAGATGGGTAAAAAGGGCTTTGGAGACCCGTGTCGGGAATTTGCGCGCGAATATAGGAAAAAAAGCGCAAGAGAAAAACGAAAATTTAAAATGGTTATTCGCGATTTTGTGATTCGAGGTCTTTGCGGTCGTGGCGGTAGATGAAAAAGCGTTCCTTGAGGCGGGCCATGCGTTTCTGCACGTCGACCTGCTTGGCGGCATACGATACGGCAAACTGATTGCGCATGCAGACCATCAGCCGGTTCATCTCGTGCAGCATCGCAACAATTTCTTCGCAGGGTTCGCCGCTGCGGCTGATCGTCTGCCACAGCTCTTCTTCGATGGCGTCCAGCGCTTTCTGTACCTCTTCCAGCGTATAGCCTTCGTTGTGACGAATGTTGGCCAATTCGGCCATGTACTTTTTCAACGAATCCAAATCATCTTTTTCCAGAGCGTTGCAAATCAAGTTGAGGAACTCTTCTTCCCGTTCCTGATGCCGCTCGAAATCGATGATTTCGTAATGCGAAGGCCGAATTTTTTGCAGGCGATTGCAGATGCGCGTTACAGTCTGGTCAAAATTCCGACGCAGTATCTGCAGCAGTTTCTCTTTTGTTCTGTTCATGATACTGTGCAATTCTCATATTTCGACGTTTCAGCCTTTCCTCGATGCGCGCCAAAATGCGCATGGTGTAGCGCCGGTAGGCTTCGTTCTGCAGCAGCTCCGCTTCGCGGGACAAGCCCTCTTCTATTTTTCCTATAAAATGATCGAGGCTGCTTTGCGAAACGGCGGTCGGATGATGTGCCCATTTTTTTAAAGCCTTTTCCACCGCCGGTCCGTATCCGCCCTGCTCGACGCGCCGACAGCCTTTCAACGGATAAGGATTGACGCTGAGCTGAAAGCCTTTGAGGGCCAGAATGATCGGCTGATAATCATAATCATAATACAAGCGCGGGAATTGATACTCAATGACGAATGACCAGGACGAATCTTCGGGATTTTTATGATGGCGGTTGAGGCGGGAGAAAATGACGCTTCCTTCCTGGCTGAGGATTTCGCCGTGATAGATGCGCATTTCCCGCAGGATGCCGTGGTCGTCCTCGCGCAGGTCGCCGCCGAGGATCAGCAGGCAAAGGTAAGGGTCAAGGTCCTCGAGCGGCCGAAAGTCGTCGGGCGAGGAGGCGCTGTAACTCAGATGCAGGCTGTGCGGGCGAATGTTGACGAACCGCACCGCCAAGTCGATGATCTGCGACAGCACCCAGGCATCCTGCGTGGCCGGTTTGGAAACGTCGCCGAGCAGTTTATAGCGGCCGAAGGCCAATTCCAGAAAGCCGCGCGTGCGGGTGTTGGCGGAGGTCAGAAATCCGTGATCATCAACGTGAGCTCCCAACTTCCAGCCGCGCCGCATGAGATCGAAATCGTAGAAATAATAAAATGCGTCGAACTGCGGGTCTTCGTGCGCCCGTGCTCCGATGGTCTTGTAGCCCAAGTTGGAAAACTCTAATTCTGCGCCCATCGGCACGGCGCCGGGATGCCGATTGCTCTTTACCCAATCAACGATGTATTGCGGTTTAGAGCGCGTGTAAAGCTCATCGGCAATGAAAATCGCTGCGGCGGCATAGTCGCTGTACAGCATGTTGGGGTCCCAGCGGTCGACGCCCAGCTGCGCCAATGCCGACTCTAGACTCTGATGATAGTCCACAAGAAGTTTGAGCGCCATCAGCGCCGAGAGGGTGTGCATGTAATAGGCGTCTGAAACCTTGACAAACTTGCGATAATCGGTGCGGAACTTTTCTTCCAGCTGGTTAAAGATCATAAACCCGATCGCCAGCCGCATATAATTGTCGGCGTAGCGCTGCGCCGTCGTGTCTTCTTTGAGCCAATTGAGGCGGGGAATGCTCGCTTTTTCGATTTCGTGCTTGATGATGAACGGCGGCAGCCCGACTTGGCGAAAATACTGCCGCAAAAGGCTGTGTACCTCCTCGGAGAGGAGCTCTTTGGTTACTTTAACGGCCAACTGTTCCCTTTCATAACCGATGAAATGATCCGCCTTTTGCTCCAGATAGCGGGCAACGTTCTTTTCGACAAATTCTTCGATTCGATCCCTTTCCTCGTACCCTTTTTTGATGTAGGATTTGATCGCATTGACTTTGCCGCGGTAGACCCATGCTCGGTGTGTTTCACTTCCCGACCGAACGAGCCCGAGGCGCCGAACGTACAGATGACCTTCGCCTTCGTACTCGTCCAATTTGCGGATAATGTCCGGCGGCACGGAAAACAGCAGCCTGCCGCGCATCGAATAGCCGCGCCAATAGACGGCAAAGGCAAAGCTGTTCTTGGGCGCGATGCGGCGATGGTTCAATAGAACCGCGTCTTGGGCGGGAAACGTTCGCCCCGTCAAAAGCTGCAGGTTTTCGTCGTGAGCCAACGAGCCGTAGACAAAGAGCTTGTCTACGGTTTCCGGTCTGGAGATGTGTTGCTCTTCCTGATCGGCTTCAGCTTCATTCATGGTTGAAAACCTCGGGGAAATGAAGCCTGAATTGCGCCATCATCTCTTCATGCGAGATGCTGGTGATGCGGCCTTGGGCATATTCCTCTTCGATCCACTCAAAGATGGCGGCAATCTTGGGATTGCGTTTGTCGACCGGCGGCTTGCCCATTTTGGCCAGCTGTTGGTTGACCCAAAAGCCGACGCCGGCGATGCCCGAGCGGTCGGTAATACTGACGCCCAAAGGCCGGTTTAGAATCTTGGCCGTATCGAAAATGTTGTAGATTTCTTCGTTTTTGATCATGCCGTCGGCATGGATGCCCGCCATAGTCACGTTGAACCGTTCGCCGACAAAGGGATAATTGGCCGGAATGTGCATGCCGATGCTGCGCAGATATTCGGCGATATCGGTGATGGCGCTCAAATCCATGCCGTTCGGCGAGCCGGTCAGCGAAGCGTATTCGATGGCCAGCGCTTCGATCGGCGAGTTGCCGGTCCGTTCGCCCAACCCCAACAGTGCTCCGTTGACCGCCGAGCAGCCCGACAGCCAGGCCGTAACCGAGTTGATGTGCACCTTGTGAAAATCGTTATGGCCGTGCCACTCGAGATTTTCCGAAGGAATTCCCAATTCACGCTGCAGATAAAAAATCATCTTTTGCACCGAGCGCGGCAGAGCCGCCGTAGGATAGGGAAGACCGTAGCCCATGGTGTCGCACAACCGCAGCTTGATGCGCAGGCCGCTTTTGGCCGAGAAACGCATCAACTCTTCGGCGAACGGCATGACCGTGCCCCAAAAGTCTGCGCGCGTAACGTCCTCAAAGTGGCAGCGGACGGTCTCCAGACCGGCATCGGCAGCCGCCTGCACAATGGACATGAATTGATCGAGCACCTGCCGTCGCGTTTTATTGAATTTGAGAAAGATATGATAGTCCGAAATTGAGGTCAAAATGCCCGTTTCCTTGAGGCCGACCTGCTTGACCAATTCGAAATCCTTGGCGTTGGCGCGAATCCAGGCCGTCACTTCGGGGTATCTGTAACCCTTGTTGCGAACCTCTTCCAATGCCTCGCGGTCGCGCGCCGAATAGATGAAAAACTCGGATTGTCTGATGATGCCGTTCGGACCGGACAAACGATGGAGGAGATCGAAAAGCTTTGAAATCTGTTCAACCGTAAAGGGGGTGCGCGCCTGTTGACCGTCGCGAAAGGTCGTATCGGTGATCCAAATCTCATCGGCCGGCCTTGCATCAACCGTGACGCCGTCAAAGATCGTCTTGGGCACCTCCGAATAGGGAAAGATTTCGCGGAGGAGATTGGGCTCTTCCACATCAACAAGCGGAAATTTTCGTTTTTCAAATTGTTGCCAGGAAACGGCTCTATCTTTCATCAGGCCCTCCGATTTGAAAATTTGCAAAGTGCGGTTGGAAAAATAAGGATTTTTGGGGGCTTGTCAAAGGCGTAGAAGATGAGGTCGCCTTTCCGGCCTTGTCGACTGCAGGCGGATCAGGCGAGCATCCCGCTGCGTCGCCGGAGCAGTTGATCGGATTTGTAGAGATATTTTGTTGTCTTCAGCGATCATCGTCCCGCTCTGATTTCTGATAAAACATAAGGTTCCGAAAAGTGAAATGCAAGCACAATTTCTCCGTGGAAATCGTATTGCTTATTTTCTTTCAGTTGCCTAACTTTAAATAATCATTCAGGAGAAGGATTAAAATGCGGCAGTTTTGTATTTTGGCCTGCGGAATGATCCTGCTGGCCTGTGCATCCTCGAAACAGCTTCAGGTTCAACCGGCGGCGGAAAAGCCGGTTTCGACGGTCCAGGACGAGTCGTTCGATCCCTTGACCATCACGGATTTTTCTTTTCCCGCACCGGCCGAAAACTCTTTTTCATCCGTGCGCAAAGTTACACCGGAAGAGTTGCTTGCGTCGGCAAGCAAAGGCTCGGCTGCTGCCGATGAAGAGGAGATCGAAGGCTATCGCGTGCAGCTGATTTCGACACGGGATGAAGAAGAGGCCCGCGCCGTGCTGCGCAACGCCGTATTGAGCTTTGATGAGCAAGTCTATCGCGAGTTTCACGATCCTTACTACAAGATACGTGTTGGGGACTTTCGCTCGCGCTACGAAGCTGTTCTTTTGCAGGAAAAGGCAATCGCCATGGGGTTCACGGACGCCTGGGTCGTCCGTTCCAAGATCAAAAAGAAAAATCTGGAAACGGATAAAGGCATCACTCAACCAACCAAGCCGTAATCCTCTGCAAACGCAAGCATTTTCATCAGTTAAGCCGATATTTCACTTGGAATCGGCTTCTTTTTTTCATATATTCCGACGCTGAAAAAATTCGCACAAGTCCGAGCCGACTGGGCGAAAACGGCCCGCGGCTTTGAACATTTCGAGGAGGAAGTATGTCCGGTCATTCCAAATGGGCAACCATTAAGCGCAAAAAAGGGGCGAAGGACGCCGAAAGAGGGCGCCTGTTCACGCGTTTGATTCGGGAAATCACCATCGCTGCGAAAAACGGCGGTGGGGACGAAAACGCGAATCCGAGGCTGCGAACCGCTATTGCTGCTGCAAAAGCGGCCAACATGCCGGCCAAAAATATTGAAAACGCAATTAAAAAAGGAACCGGCGAGCTTCCCGGTGTAGCTTATGAAGAAGTGACTTATGAAGGATACGGCCCCGGCGGAGTCGCCATCTATATTGAGGCCGTAACCGACAATAAAAACCGCACGGTGGCCGAGATTCGTCACCTGCTCTCCAAGCACGGCGGCAACCTCGGCGAAACCGGCAGTGTATCGTGGATGTTCAAAAAGAGCGGAGTCATTACCATCTCGGCCGATGCGGTTACGGAAGATGATCTCATGGTTGCCGCCCTCGATGCAGGCGCCGATGACATTCAAAAAGATGACGGAACGTTCCGCGTTCTCACATCGCCGACCGCGTTGGAAACGGTCAAAGCGGCGCTGGAAAAAGCGGGCATCGCCATAGAATCGGCCGAAGTCACCATGGAGCCGACCACCACGGTTCACTTGGAAGGAAAGCAGGCCGAGCAGGTGCTCAAACTTATGGACGTCCTTGAGGAGCATGACGATGTCCAAAACGTCTTTTCCAATTTCGACATTGACGAAAAGACGATGGAAGCTATGAACGCGTGATGATTATTTTGGGAATTGATCCCGGACTGGCGGCCACCGGCTACGGCATTGTCGAGCGGGTGAATGAAACCATACGATGCATCGATTACGGGACAGTTGTTTCTTCACCCAACGAAGCTTTGGAATTTAGACTCAAAACCATATACGACGGCATAAACGGGCTCATCGATAAATACAAGCCCTCCCACGCCGCCTTTGAAGATGTTTTCTACGGACCCAATATTCAATCGGCTTTAAAGCTGGGCCAGGCGCGCGGCGCCGCCATGATTGCCGCCGTCAATGCTCGTCTTACGGTGGCCATATATTCGCCCAAAGAAGTCAAACAGGCCTTGACCGGTTACGGAGCGGCTTCCAAGGAACAAGTCCAGAGAATGGTTGCGGAACTTCTTCGATTGCCGCTGAACGATATGCCGACCGACGCTTCCGACGCCTTGGCAGTGGCGCTTTGCCACGCTCAGCGTCTGCGTTGAACCTTAAAACGACCTTTGCCATGATTGCCTTTTTGCGCGGCGTTTTGATAGATAAACAACCGACTCATGTAATTATCGAATCCGGCGGCATCGGTTACGAGCTGCAGATACCGATTTCCACGTTCGAACAGCTGCCGGCCAAGGGCGAACCTGTGCAGCTGCTCACCCATCTTTATGTGCGCGAAGACCTGCTGGCCCTATATGGATTTTTCACCTTTGAAGAACGCGACCTGTTCCGAGACCTCTTAAGCGTCAGCGGCATAGGACCGCGGCTTGCGTTGACGATGCTCAGCAATTCTTCCGTCGAACAGATCTACAAGTGGATTGCCGACGGCGACGAAGACGCACTGAGCCGCATCAAAGGAGTAGGAAAAAAGACGGCGCAGCGATTGATTCTCGACCTCAAACTGCGCGCGGCAGACAAAGTGCGCGACAGCGGTGTCAAAGAAACGGCTGCGCCCGTAAAAAGCGAGTTGTTCGAGCAGGCTGCGGCGGCGTTGACGGCGCTCGGTTACAACCGCAAGGAAGCCGAGCTTCTGGTCCAAAAGGCTGCAGCTCAACTCGGCAAAGAAGCGTCGGTTGAAGAGCTGATTCGCAGCGCGCTGCGCGGAGCCTAATTCATGACCGGCGAGAAAACTTTTCGTGCCACGGATCCGGAACCGCTCGCAGGTGATCGCGAACTGGACGCCGCACTTCGCCCTTTGCGTTTGAGCGAGTTCATCGGCCAGGAAAAGCTCAAAGCCAACCTGAGCGTTTTCATTCGCGCCGCCCTCGAACGGCGTGAACCGCTCGATCACGTCATCTTTCACGGACCGCCGGGATTGGGCAAGACCACGTTGGCCGGCATCATTGCCCGCGAGATGGGCAGCAACCTGAGGGTCACCTCGGGCCCGGCTCTGGAACGGCCGGCGGATCTGGCCGGACTCCTGACCAATCTCAACGAGCGCGACGTACTCTTTATCGACGAGATCCACCGCCTGAACCGCGTCATCGAAGAGTATCTCTATCCGGCCATGGAAGATTTTACGTTGGACATCATTATCGACAAAGGCGCCAATGCACGATCGGTTCAGCTCAAGCTGCCCAAATTTACCCTGGTGGGCGCCACAACCCGTGCCGGATTGATTACCTCGCCTCTTCGCGCCCGTTTCGGCGTGGTCTTTCGGCTCGATTTCTACAAGCCCGATGAGCTGCAGCGGGTCATCACCCGCTCGGCCCGCATTTTGGGCATCGAAATCGACCAAGATGCAGCGTTGGAAATCGCCCGACGTTCGCGAGGCACGCCGCGCATCGCCAATCGGCTTTTGCGCCGCGTCCGCGACTTTGCCCAGATCGCCGGCTTTTCGCGCATTTCCCTCGAAATTGCCCGCGACGCCCTCTGGCGAATGGATGTTGACGAAGGCGGACTCGATGAAATGGATAAACGCATCATTCTATGCATCATCGATAAATTCGGCGGCGGGCCTGTGGGACTCAATACATTGGCCATGGCGATCGGTGAAGAAAGCGACACCATCGAAGAAGTCTACGAACCCTATCTCGTGCAGGAAGGCTTTCTCCAACGAACGCCGCGCGGCAGAACCGCAACCGATTTGGCCTATCGACATTTCAAAAGAAAAAGGAAGGAGCCGCAAAGCGATCTGTTTGCGGCCGAGTAGAGGCAGCCGTTCATTGTTTGCTAAACGGAGGTGAGGAAGCGATGAAATTATCTGATTTCAAGTACAACCTGCCGGAAAAGCTGATTGCGCAGTACCCCAGCGACAAGCGCGATGAATGCCGATTGATGGTTCTGAATCGTGCCGATGAGTCGATCGAGGAGCGTATCTTTAAGGATGTCATCGATTACATGGAACCAGGGGATTGCCTGGTCGTCAACGAAACCAAAGTTTTTGCCGCCCGGTTGGAAGGCACCAAAGACAAGACCGATGCCAAAGTCGAGGTGTTTTTGTTGCGCGAATTGGAGCAGGGTCTGTGGGAAGTATTGGTGCGTCCGGCGCGCAAGGTACGCGTCGGCAACCGGCTCTCCATCGGAAACGTGCTGACCTGCGATGTGATCGACAACACCGTGTCCGGCGGCCGAGTCGTCCGTTTCAACAATACTGAAAACCTGTACGAGCTGGTGGAAGAGCTCGGTAAATCGCCGCTGCCGCCCTACATCAAGCGCGAACCGGAGCCGATCGATAAAGAGCGCTATCAGACCGTCTATGCCCGAGTGCGCGGCGCCGTCGCCGCTCCGACTGCCGGACTGCATTTTACCGAAGAACTGCTGCAGCGGATCGAGCAAAAAGGCGTCAAGATCGCGCGTATCATTGTCCATTTGGGACTCGGCAGCTTCCGGCCGGTTGTAGTCGAAGACCTCAGCCGCCACAAAATGGATTCCGAATATTACGAGATCAGCCCCCAGGCTGCCGAAATGATCAACGAAACCATGCGCAATAAAAAGCATGTCATCGCTGTGGGGACCAGCGTCGTGCGGGCGTTGGAGACCAGCGTCACCTCGGAGCGGCTGACCAAACCCGCGCGCGGCTGGACGGACAAGTTTATCTATCCTCCCTACGATTTCAAGATCGTTAATCATCTGATTACTAATTTCCATCTGCCGAACTCGACTCTGCTCATGCTGGTCTGCGCATTCGCCGGTCGCGATTTTATTTTCAAGGCCTACCGGAAGGCCATTCGCGAAAAGTACATGTTTTACAGCTACGGCGATGCCATGCTGATTTTGTAGGCGGGTCGCGTGTTTGTCTCGGCAGTTATCGTTGC
>JAPDPN010000029.1:24714-27229 GCA_034506455.1 Candidatus Zhuqueibacterota bacterium
CTGATCCTCGGCGGGGTGGAAATTGCGCATCACCAAGGACTGGCCGGCCACTCGGATGCCGACGTGCTCTGTCATGCCGTCAGCGACGCACTTCTCGGCGCCGCCGCCTTGGGCGACATCGGTCAACACTATCCCGACACCGATGATCGTTACAAGGATGCGGATAGTCTCGCCTTACTTCGCGAAACCGTTTCAAAAATCGTTAAGCTCGGCTGGCGGGTCGTCAATATCGACACGACTTTGGTTCTGCAGCGTCCGAAAGTTGCGCCTTTTGTGGAACAGATGCGCAAAAACATTGCTGCAGCATGCGCGATAGAGACGGATTGTGTTTCGATCAAAGCGACGACAACTGAGCGTTTGGGATTTACAGGCAGGGAAGAAGGTGCTGCCGCGCATGCCGTGGTCTTGATCCAAAAAGAAGGTGACTGCTGAATGGCTTTAAAGATTTATAACAGTTTAACCCGTACAAAGGAAGAATTTGTGCCGCTGGTTTCGGGTCGCGTTCATATGTATGTCTGCGGCCCCACGGTTTACGATTATCCTCACATCGGCCATGCGAAAAGCTATGTAAGCTTTGACGTGGTAGTGCGCTATCTGCGTTTTCTCGGATATCGGGTGCGTTACGTGCAAAACATCACCGATGTCGGCCACTTGTTGGATTCCGGCGAAGACCGCATCCTGAAAGGCGCGCAGCGCGAACGACTCGAACCCATGGAATTGGTAGAACGCTATACCCGAGCTTACTTTGAAGCCATGGATGCGCTCAACGTTTTGCGGCCCGATATTTCTCCCCATGCGGCCGGTCATATCCCCGAGCAGATCGAGCTGATCGAAACGTTGTTAAGCAAGGGTTTCGCTTATGAGGTGGACGGATCGGTCTATTTTGATATTTCGAAATTTCCCGAATACGGTAAACTTTCCGGCCGCAAAGTAGAGGAACAAATGGCCGGCGCGAGATTGGAGATCATCGAAGCCAAGCGCCATCCGGCCGATTTCGCGCTGTGGAAAAAGGCCGATCCGGAGCATATCATGCAGTGGAAAAGTCCATGGGGGCGCGGATTCCCGGGCTGGCATATCGAATGTTCAGCCATGTCTATGAAATATCTCGGCGAGACCTTTGATATCCACGGCGGCGGCATGGAGAACCAATTCCCCCATCACGAATGCGAGATCGCGCAAAGCGAAGCCGCCACAGGTAAGCCGTTTGTCCGCTATTGGATGCACAACAACATGGTCTTAGTAGACGGCGTTAAAATGAGCAAATCCCTGGGGAATTTTACCACCATTGCTCAAGCGCTGGAAAAGTTTACCGGCGAGCAGGTTCGCTTTTTCATTTTGCAAAGCCATTACCGCAGCCCGGTTGATTTCAGCGACTCGGCCCTTACTTCGGCTGCGCAGGGGCTGGAAAAACTGCACAACACGGCGGCAATGCTGGACAAGGCGCTGCGCCATGCGCCTAAAGGCGAGGCTTCGGAAGATGTCATCGCGAGATGTCGGGAAATGCAGGCCAAGTTTATCGAGGCTATGAATGACGACTTTAACACCCCTTCGGCCATTGCCGTGCTGTTCGAGTTTTCCAAAATGATCAACATTTTGCTCGGCAGCGGTCTGACCGAGGCTCCTTTGATGACGCTAAAGAGCGAATTCGAGTCTTTGGCTGGGGATGTCTTGGGCATTCTTCCGAAACAGCGTCAGAGTTTGGTCGCCGCCGAACCGTTTATCAACCTGTTGGTCGATATGCGCGCCCGCTTGCGACGTGAAAGGAATTTTGCGCTGGCCGATGAAATCAGGCAAAAACTGCAGGAGCTGGGGGTTGAAATTCAAGACACGCCGAACGGATCAGAGTGGCGGTTTTTGCAGTAAAAATAAAGTTAATAAAAAAAGAACTTGATTTTTCAGCTAAAATTGCTAAATTATGAGGCTTTAAAGCACTTTGGGATTTGTACGCCACCATAGCTCAGCTGGTAGAGCGGCTGATTTGTAATCAGTCGGTCGCGGGTTCAAATCCTGCTGGTGGCTCTAGAGCAGTTGCGGTGAGGTTCCCGAGCGGTCAAAGGGAGCAGACTGTAAATCTGCCGGCGAAGCCTTCGGAGGTTCGAATCCTCCCCTCACCACGAGCAGTTGGGTTATCAGTATCGGTCTCGGATTTTTACTTCAAGCTGAGCCGATATTTTTTTAATCCAATCAATGGCGGGAGTAACTCAGTAGGCTAGAGTCACAGCCTTCCAAGCTGTTGGTCGCGGGTTCGAGTCCCGTCTCCCGCTCAAATGGGCGCCCACGTAGCTCAGTCGGTAGAGCACATCCTTGGTAAGGATGAGGTCACCAGTTCAATCCTGGTCGTGGGCTCGAAAATTAACCAATATCACCATCAAGTTTGGAGGATCAAAGAAATGGCGAAGGCGAAGTTTGAGCGGAAGAAGCCGCATGTGAATATAGGGACGATCGGGCACGTGGATCACGGGAAGACGACGTTGACGGCGGCGATCACGATGTATTTGGCGAATCGGGGGTTGGC
>JAPDPN010000030.1:0-26910 GCA_034506455.1 Candidatus Zhuqueibacterota bacterium
TTCCGGCCGTGCTGAAGCCGTCGCGCAGGCATTCGATCGGATCTTCCATGCCGGGCCCCTTGTCCAAGGCCAGGATATCCAACCGCGGTACGCCGTCGACATCTGTTGAGGAAATCACCAGCCGACCGCTGCCGGCGTGTTTCAGCAGGTTGGCCGCCAATTCATTGATAATTATTGCAAGGCGCCCGATGCTTTCTTCGCTGAAGCCGAGCTTTCGGCTCAAGGCGGCAGCAGCCCGCCGCGCCTCACCAACGGCGCTGGGATGGTCAATAGAAAAATTCAACGACGGAACGATCATTTCCACTTGATGACAGTCACCTTTGTCCCTTTGCCCGGTGCGGACTGGATATCAAATTCATCGGTCAGTCGTTTTGCGCCGCCGAGGCCGAGCCCGAGGCCGCCCGCTGTTGAATATCCGTCACGCAGAGCAAGAGAAATATCGGCAATACCGGGGCCCTGATCTTCGAAAACGACTCGAAGACCGAGACCGCGATGATTACGGATTTCCTCGAACCGCACAATACCGCCGCCGCCGTGCTGTACGGCATTACGCGCCAACTCGCTGACGGCAGTAATCACTTTGGTTCGATCGATGAGTAAGAACTGCATCTGCTCTGTCCAAAGTTTGGCTTCGAATCTCGCCCGAATCACATCTTCTGCGCTTTGGAGAGGCAGCTCTTTACTGCGCAAAATCTCCATCCGCCTGATCCTCTTCGCCGACAGATATCCGTTGCAGCATCTCCAAGCCCTTTTCGATATTTAAAGCCGTGCGTACACCTTTCAACTGCAGACCCAATTCGACGATGGTCATGGCCACGGCCGGCTGCATGCCGACGACGACTGTCTCGGAACCGAGCGTGCGGGTCATAGCGGCGATGTTGCTCAGCATTCGGCCGATGAACGAGTCGACGACCTCCAATGCTGAAATGTCGATCAAAACGCCGCGGGCCTGGTCGCGGACAACCCGTTCGGTCAGATCGTCCTGCAGCATGACCGCTAAACGGTCATGCATATCCACTTGAATGGATACCAATAAGAAAGGCCCAATCTTTAAAATGGGAATCTTTTCCATGCGGAGCCTCTTTATTGCGCCTTGTCATCGTTCCGAACGAAGCGGATGCCGATTTGACGCAGCGCGTAGGCCAGGGCATCCGCAAGCGTAGCTTTGGTGATCACGTCGCCGAAGGCTACGCCCAAATGGACCATAGTCTGGGCGATCTGCGGTCGAATGCCGCTGATGATGCATTGAGCTCCCATCAGCCTCGCCGCGGCAACCGTTTTTAGGAGATGTTGGGCAACCAGCGTATCCACGGCCGGTACACCGGTGATGTCCAAAATGGCGATTTGGCTTCCGGTCTCGACAATCATCTGCAGCAGATTTTCCATCACCACCTGCGTTCGGTTGCTGTCCAAGGTGCCGATCAGAGGTAAGGCCAATACTCCTTCCCAGAGGCGGATGACCGGCGTCGAAAGTTCGAGCATCTCCATCTGCTGTTGCCGAATGATCTTTTCGCGACCGGCGGCATATGTGTCGAACGTTACCATCGCCATTTGGTCCACAAGGCCGCAGATAAGAGCAAAAGCCTTTGCACTCAGCTCCGCATCCGCCTTTTTGAGAAGCTGCAGAAACAGAGGAGATTTTAGGGATAGAACGAACCTTGCCACCTCTCCAGGGGTAAAGCCGGCAGCAGCCCGCGAACGCGACAAATCGCTTAAAAAGTCACGCAGAGGCTGCCATTCGGCAGTAGAAAAATCGCTCAAATTGCCTTTTGCGGCAGCTTGGGCGGTCAAAGAGAGAAGCTCGGCGGCTTCACGTCGCAGTTCGTCATCGGCGATCAAATCACGGCGGCGTATAGCCGCGGAGTCGAGTTCAGCCATCCAATCCGTGAGAATCTTTTCCTGTTCCTTCAACAGAATTTCTTGAATGCATTTTTCTGCGTCGTGATTCATCGTTTTACTCCTCAATTTATCGTTTATTAAAAAGATAACTTGTACCCGACATCGGGAATCTTATTTCTTTCCTTCGAATGACTGATAGCGGGGCGGCCGCCCGAGCTCCCTTAACAGCTCGTTCACCTCCTGTTTGAGTTCGATGATTCGGTCTTCTCGTCCCAAGGTCACCTGCTGCCATCGCTCCAGCTCTTCGAGTTTTTCTTTCAAAGCTGCTTCCTGTTCTTTGCGCTCTGTGATGTCGAAAAAGATGGTGACGAAACGATTCGGCTGCGGTGAAAAAACGGAAATCATAAAATGTTTGCCCATCGGGGCAAAATAGCTTTCGAAAACCCTCGGCTGTCCGCTGCGCACCACAGCGGCATATTCTTCCAAGTAGGGGGCCTTGCCGGTGCCGTAAAGTTGGCTTGCCGGTTCACCTAACGCTTTTTCACGCGTGATGCCGGTAATTTTTTCAAAGGCAGAATTGACGTCCAGAATGCGATAATCGGTCGCTTCGCCCTGCTCGTTATAAATCAACTCATGTTGTGCCATGCCTTCCAACATGCCGTTCAGCAACAGACGCAGCTCGCGTTCGCGTAAAAGAATCATTTCATGCGCTTTTTTCATCTCGGTGATATCTTCATACACACCCAATACGCCGATGATATTGCCGTCGGCGTCGGTCAGCGGCACCTTACTGGTGCGCAGCCAGATGCGGCCGCCGTCCGGAGTTGTCTGCGGTTCTTCATAGTTCAGCTTAGGCAGACCGGTCTCGATCACTTCCCGATCATCACGGCGATAGAGGTCGGCCTGTTCTCTCCAACCCATGTCATAGTCGGTTTTGCCGAGCAGCTCTTCAGGGTGAAGAAAACCGGAGTCGAGGGCAAAGATTTTATTACAGCCGAGGTATTTGGATTCCCGATCCTTCCAGAACACGCGCACCGGTATGGAATCGATGACCAGCCGCAGCATCTGCCGCGATTGGCGCAGCGCTTTTTCGGCGCGGCTTCTCTCCTCTTCGGCGGCCATCCGGTCGACGGCAAACGACACATCCATGCCGGTCTCTTCCAACAGCTGCTGCACCTGCTCGGTGAAAAATCCTTTTTCTTCGGCATAAAAGTTAATGGCGCCGATGACCTGCCCTTTTTTAAAAATCGGCACCGAGGCGACCGACAGGATGCCCTGCTGAAGCATTTTTTCCTGACAGGGTATAGGCGTCGCGGCAGTCAAATCATTAATAATGACCTTTTGGCCTTTAACAGCCTGAAAAACCGGGCATTTCGCACATAATTGCCCCATGAAAGAATGGCTAAGGAAATCTTTAACCTGCGAGTTTTCACCGCAGCACGCTTCCGAACGCTGCTGCATTTCGCCTTTTTCATCCAACAGACCGATCCAAACCAAGCGGAATTTACCATATTCGACAGCCGTCCGGCACACCTCGTCGAATAATTCTTTTTGTGTTTTAGCACGCACCACTGCCTGATTGACTTGACTCAATAAGGCATAAAATCGATTCAGACACAGCAGCTCCTGCTCAATTTGCTTGCGCTCGGTTATGTCCGTTATCGTGCCCACGTAACCGATTATGCGCCCGTTTTCATCTTTTTCGGGCGTCGTTTGACCATAGACCCAGCGCACTGAACCGTCGGCATGCAGAAAACGATAATCGGCGACTGAACCAAGACGGCTTTTAACGGCTTTTTTCCAGCCTTTTGCCAGCCGATCGCGGTCCTCAGGATGTACGGCCCGCAGCCACCCTTGGCCCAATGCCTCAGCCGCAGCGAGACCGGAAATTTCACACCAGCGGGGATTGACATAGGTAGTCGATCCCGCTGCATCGGTGCGGAAAATGCCCACCGGCGAGATTTCCGCCAGCGCCGCCCAGTGCTGCTCGCTGCGGCGCAGCGCCTCCTGCGCTTCGATCAGGTCGGTGACGTCGCGGGTAATGTTCAGGATATGCGGCTCCCCGTTCAGTTCAACCAGGGCGGCGGACATCATACCGATGCGAATCGAACCGTCCTTCATGCGGAAGCGCGCCTGCAGGTTGCGCACGACGCCGTCGCGCTGCAGCCCATCCACCAGGCGCTTTCGGTCTTCCAGGTCCTCCCAAATATTGAGTTCGATCGAAGTTTTGCCGATCACCTCTTCCGGTGAATAGCCGGTAATCTCATAAAAAGCATTATTGGCAGAGACAAAGAGCCCATCCGTCAGGCGATTGATGTTGACGGCATCCGGACTGACGTTAAAGGCTTTGCGGAAACGTTCCTCGCTCAGCGCAAGAGCCTGCTCGGCCTTGCAGCGCTCGGTCACGTCATGAATGATGGAATAGAGATACTCTTTACCACGGATGGTGATCTTGGAGCTGTAAACTTCGACATCACGGATCGAGCCGTCGGCCAGGCGATGTTTGAATTGGAAAAAATTTTTCTGCGCCATCCGCGCCCGTTCCATTTCGGCCTTAACTTCCTCCTGCGGCAGGGTGTTGATCTGCTGAATGAACATTTGCTTAAGCTCGTCCCGCGATCGCCCGTAGAATTTTTCCGCCGCCAGATTAGCGTCGACGATGCGGCCATCCTTCGGATCAATGAGCAGCATGACGGCACCATGCTGCTCGAACATGGTATGAAACTGTTCTTCGCTTTGCCGCATCGCTTCCTCGGCGGCTTTGCGCTCCGAAATATCCCGCACCACCGCCAGAATCCGCCCCTTACCGCCGATCTCTGTCTTTTTTAGGCTTACCTCGACCCAAAAAATCTCGCCGTTTTTCTTTTTCGCCAACCATTCAAAGGTCTGCGGTCCCTCTTCGATTGCTCGGCGTATACGGCGCTGAGCTTTTTCCTCGGTAAAAGGCGGCACATTGGCGCTGAGGTCGCCGATATTTCCGGCAAGAATTTCCTCGGCGCTGTCGTAGCCGTATAGTTCCACCGTACGGTGATTGACCATGATCATTCGCCCGGTGGCGGCATCGTCGACAAAAATCGCCTCATTGGTCGAATTAAAAATCTCCTGGAACTCTTGGGCTAAACGTTTTACATCTTCTTCCGCCTGCACGCGTGCAGTGATATCGGTAATCAATCCTTCGAGGTGATCCAGCCGGCCGTCGATCCACACGCCGCGGCCGCGCTCCCAAACTTGTTTGAGCGAACCGTCTTTGGCAATGATGCGATACTCCAGCTCATACGGCTGTTGTGCGGCGAGAGAAGCCTCTACTAGTTCGCGAACGCGGGCGCGATCGTCCGGATGAATCAGATCATTGAAAGATACCAGCTGATTGTACAACAGCTCATCTGCGCTATAGCCGGTCAGCTCTTTTGCGCCGTCGCTGACAAAGGTCATGGTCCAGTGTTCATCATTCAAGCAGGCATAGACCATACCATCCAGATTGCCGAGGAGTGTCCGCAGTTGTCGTTCCTTTTCCGCCAGCTCCTGCTGCACTCGAAATTCTTCGCTAATATCAGTAATCACGTGAACCGTGCCGACAAACTTGCCTGCAGAATCGAGGACCGGATCCACAGAGAGGTGGAATCGACGATCTTGCTCTTCAAAAACAATGGAACAGCGGTGTAATTTTTGCCGAACTTCCGCCAATGGGCAGTCATCGATCGGACGATCGGAGCGATGAACCACTTGCCAACACTTTTGACCGATAATTTCTTTTGCGGATTTGCCCGTCATTTTTTCCGCCATAAGGTTACAGCGGATCACGGTCATATCCGCGTCCGTCAATAGGACGGCCTCACGGATGCTGTCGAAAGTGGTCTGCCATTCCTTCGCAATTCCTTTGAAGCGCTGTTCCGCTTGTTGAATGCGTAGATACGCTTTGATTCGTTCAACCAATTCGCGGTTGCCGATAGGACGAAAAATATAGCCGTCTGCTCCGATCTCCAATCCTTTGGCGGCGCTGTCGCCGTCGGTATAGGTGCTGGAAAGGATGACAATAAACATCTCTTCGAGCTGGGGATCGCTCTTCAACTGCCGACAGACCTCAAAGCCGCTGATGTCCGGCAGGTTGACGTCCAGCAGCAACAGCTGCGGTCTCAAAGTATGAGCCGCTTCGATCGCCTCCCGCCCCGTATAGGCCGGAAATGTTTGATATCCCGCCTGCTCGAGCACTCTACGAGTTATGTCAACGATTGCTGCATCGTCATCGACAATTACAATCTTTATGGGTTCTTCCATGAACCTTTCCTCGCTGTAGGTAACTAGTTCTCCTTTGGTTTAAGCGGCAGAATGATGCGGAATGACGTTCCTTCGCCCTCTCGGCTTTCTACCTTGATCGTACCGCCGTGCCCTTCAATGATGCGCTTGACGATCATCAATCCCAGACCCGTGCTCTTTTCTCCATCGGTTCCCTGTTTTCCTCTGCTGAACGGCTTGAAGAGGTTCGCCTGTTCCTTCGCGCTCATGCCGACGCCGTAATCGCGAACAATCAGCTCGGCCTCCCCGTCCAACCGGTGAACAGTAACCTCGACCCTGCCTTGGGGGTAGGAAAACTTGACGGCATTGCGGATGAGATTGTTGAGCACCTGCTGCAGTTTGGCGGCATCTCCGACCATCCAAATCGGCTCGAGGTTATATTCGATAAGGACATTTTTGCGTTCGGCGACAAAGCGATGGACGGCGGCATTCTGTCGGATTAAATCGGCCAAATCAAAAG
Organism: Candidatus Zhuqueibacterota bacterium; assembly: GCA_034506455.1. Taxonomy (GTDB): domain Bacteria; phylum Zhuqueibacterota; class Zhuqueibacteria; order Residuimicrobiales; family Krinioviventaceae; genus Fontimicrobium_A. The sequence goes on from JAPDPN010000030.1 coordinate 6,593, forward strand.
CGGTATACTCAAGTTGCAAATGGCCGGATTCGATTTTGGCCACGTCCAGCAGGTCGTCGATCAGCCGCGCCATGAACAGGCTGGAGTTGCGAATGACCTGGAGGAACTCGCGACTCTTGTCGTCGGCCAGATGCTCCATCAGAAAATCGCTGTATGCCAGAACGGCATGCAGAGGGTTGCGCAGATCATGCGCCGCCATGCCGAGGAAACGGTTTTTTTCTTCATTGAGTTGCCGCAGTTCGGCGTTCTTTTTTGCCAATTCGCGCTGCATGGCAACCAATTCATTGTTCAGTCGACTGATCTCATCTAACAATTGTTCCTTCTCCATCGGTATAGCTTTCAGCGCCTGCCGCAAAGCGTTTGTTTGTTCATTGTTCATGCGCAACATTTCTTCGTAAAGCTCCGCGGCGAAGCGGCCGTTGGGCGCCCCGACAATGAGCAGCGTTTCTCCAAGCATGCCGCCGGCAAAATGCAGCGTCTGCACCTTATCGTCGAGCTGCACATTGATCGCCCAATCGAAAGCGGCTCCATTTTGCTTGATTTCATTGAGGAATGACAGAGCCTTTTCGACTGATCCTTTGACGGCAAAAGTTGGAAAAGGACGACCAATCCAATCCTCAGCACCGGTTGCAAAGGTATTGCGAAGCACCTGCCGAACTATGCCGCTTGGTTCGCATAAAAAAGCTATGCCGATTGCATTGATCATCTGCAAATAACCTGTTCAGCTACAGTCACGGCGCTTTCGGCGTCCGGCGCCCAGCCGTCGGCCCCCACTTTGCGCCATAACTCCGGCGAAAGATTAAAAGGATAGCCGCCTACTAAAACCGGCACATCAGACAGGCGGCTTTCCCTTAATTGTCGAATTAGATCAGTAACGCGACTGACGTGAAAGGTCATGGTCGCGGAAACCGCCAGCAGGTCGGCGCGTTGATCACCGATGGTCTTTAAAATGCTTTCGATCGGCGTGTTGGCGCCCATAAAATAGGTGTCCCACCCTTCCATCTCCATGAAATCAGCCACCATGCGGGCGCCGATTTCGTGCAGCTCGCCGCTAATGCAGCAGGCAACGAGTTTTTTCGATTTTTTTTCTCCGCTGAAAAGATAAGGGTAGAGTTGGGACATGATGGTCTGCGTAGCGGCGGTACAGAAATGTTCCTGCGCAACGCTGATGCGATTAGTCTGCCACAATCGGCCGACCTCACGCTGCACCGGCTGGAAAATCTTTAAATAAATCTGTTTAATCGGCATGCCGTTCTGAACCAAGTCCATAACGATGCGCGCAGCCGTACGATGATCCCCTCCTAAAAGGGCATCGAGATAGCGGCGCGCCTCTTCGCCCAGTTGACCTCCGAGCGAAAACTCGGAAGCATCGACCCGCCGAGATGACAGGGACTCGACGCCTGCGGCAAGTATCGGCAGCACTGTCTGAAAGAGAGATTCCTTCAACGCAGTGCAAAGCGTTTTTTGCATGCATTCCAAAGTAATCGGCAGTGTTTCCGACGGTAAAGACAGATGGGTGAAGAGGGATTGAACCCAGGATAAATATTCCGTAAACAAGGCCGGTTCGTCAGCCTCTACGGCTTCTGCAAGGTAGATCAAATGATATTCTGCATCGCGAATGCTTTGTTCGAGCCCCCGCTCGCCTAACGGCTTCCAGATATCCGGCTGCATGGAATATTGCAGCGCAACCACCGCCTCCGCCAATTCTTCACGACGCTTCCGCAATTCTGTTCCGGCAGTCTTTTTGATTTCCATCAAACGACCTCCTTTCCCGCCGCAGGGCGAATCTTGTCGTTTTGCCGGCCGCGAATAATTAAAAAACGTTCTCCATGCGCAACCGTCGTTCCACGCCGCAAATGATATCTTTTCCTAAATTAGAAAAGGACATCCCTGCTCAACCGACCGGCCTTTTGGCGTTTTAAAATTCATGCCTTGTGACGATTTTGAGACAATCTATTAAACTTTGTCAGTTTGCGCTAAATTCCCTGGTACAGGAAAAGTCGTTTATTGGACAAGCACTTCTTCAAGTCCGCTTTCAGAAAGCAAAAGTGATTTTGCCGTTTCAAGCTGTTTGCGTACTGCATCAAACCCGGTGCCGCCGGGGAGATTGCGGCGATTGACGGATGCAGCAGGGTCGAACAGATCAAAAATATCCTCTTCAAAGAGCGGGGACAAAGCTTGATAAAGCTCGAGCGGCAGGCTGTTCAGCGGGCAGCTGCGGGTTTCCGCTTCGCGCACCAGCCGACCAACGACGGCGTGCGCTTCGCGAAACGGCAGGCCTTTGCGCACCAAATAGTCGGCCACGTCGGTAGCGTACAAAGCGGCATCTATGGCCCGAAGCATAACCTGTTTGTCGATTTCCAACGTGCGGATTACCCGAGCGGCCAGTTCGAGGCAGGTTGTTGTTTGGTCAAGCGAATCAAATACTGCAGGCTTGTCTTCCTGGAGGTCGCGTACATAAGCGGTCGGTGCGCCTTTCAGCAGCGTCATCCCCTGCATTAGATTGCCGATCACCCTCGCCGTTTTACCGCGGATGAGTTCAAGAGAGTCGGGATTGCGTTTCTGCGGCATCATGCTGCTGCCGGTGGCGTAGGCTTCGGCAACGCGCACATAGCGAAACGCCTCACACGACCAGATGATCAAATCTTCAGCTAAACGACTGAGGTGTACCATGATCTGAGCGCAGAGGTATTCAAACTCGAGGACAAAGTCGCGATCCGAAGTGGCGTCGATACTGTTTTCCGACGGACGATCAAAGCCCAGTTCTTCGGCCAGCTTCCCGCGGTCGACCGGAAAGGCGCTGCCGGCGACGGCGCCTGATCCGAGCGGAAGCGTATTCATCCGCTTTCGCCATTCCACCAGACGCTCCGAATTGCGCTGCATTTGAAAGAAAAATGACAAGAGATAATGCGCAAAGGAAACCGGCTGTGCCTGCTGCAGATGCGTCTGACCTGGAAAAATCGTTTCGATATGCTCCTCGGCGCGTTCCAGCAAAGCCTGCTGCAGCCGGCGTAGAGAAGCCTGCAATTCCCGGCTTTGTCCGCGCAGATAGATTTTCAGATCGGTGATCACCTGGTCGTTGCGGCTGCGTCCGGTGTGAATGCGCCCTCCCAATTCGCCGAGCCTTTCCGTCAGCCATTTTTCATTGGCGGAATGAATATCCTCGGCGCCCAGCGGAAACGTCAGAATACCGGCATGAAAATCTTTGTGTATGGCGTCAAAGGCGGCGCAGACCTGCTCGGCTTCCGCGGCCGTATATACGCCGACGCCGACCAGCGCCCGCGCCCAGGCCTTATTGACGGCAATGTCGGCATCAAAGAGCCGTTGATCGAAGGCTAAGGAATTGCCGAACGCCTCCATCAACGGATCGGTCGCTTCGGCAAACCGCCCGGCCCATATTTTTTGTTCGGCCATCCTCAGTCCCGCTTGAAAATCGAATAATCCGGCTCTTCGTAATCTTTTTTCTTGCCCCAATCGATCTGAACGAGCGAGCGAACCTTGATCGGCAACCCGAACAGATTGATAAACCCTTTGGCGTCGGTTTGATCGTACACATCCTCCTCGCCGAAGGTGGCCAACTCTTCGCGATAGAGCGAATAAGGCGATTTGCGCCCGGCAATGACGACATTTCCTTTATAGAGCTGCAGCCGAACCGATCCGGTGACATTCTGCTGCGTCGATTCGACGAAAGCGTCGAGCGCCTCGCGCAGCGGCGTAAACCATTGGCCGTTATAGACCAACTCGGCATATTTGGGAGCAATCATTTCTTTGAAATGCATGGTATCGCGATCAAGGACCAAACTTTCCAACTCGCGATGGGCGATAAAAAGCAGCGTTCCGCCGGGAGTTTCGTACACGCCGCGCGATTTCATACCGACCAGGCGGTTTTCGACCACGTCCACGCGACCGATGCCGTGCTTGCCGGCGATCTTGTTGAGAGTCTTGAGCAACGAAACGGAATCCAAGCGATCGCCGTTTACAGCCACCGGTACGCCTCTTTCGAAATCGATTTGAATGAACTCGGGCTTGTCCGGGGCTTTCTGCAGCGAGGCGGTCAGCTTGAACATTTCTTCCTTGGGCATGTTCCAAGGATCCTCGAGGTCGCCGCCCTCGTGACTAATGTGCCAAATATTGCGGTCGTTGCTGTAGATCTTTTCCTTGGTAGCGGTGATGGGCACGTTGTGTTCGACGGCATAAGCAATGGCGTCCTCGCGCGAGCGGATGTTCCATTCCCGCCACGGCGCAATGACGTGCAGTTTCGGGTTAAAAGCTTTGTAGGTAAGTTCGAAACGGACCTGATCGTTGCCTTTGCCGGTACAGCCGTGCGCCACGGCGTCGGCGCCTTCGGCAGTGGCGATCTCGACCTGGCGCCGAGCAATCAACGGCCGAGCAAACGAAGTCCCCAACAGATAGCGGCCCTCATAAACGGCACCGGCTTTAAGAGTCGGCCAAATGTATTCCTCGATAAAGGTTTTACGCAGGTCTTCGATATAGCACTTGGAAGCGCCGGTGGCCAAAGCCTTTTCCTGCAGCCCCTCGAGCTCCTCTTCCTGCCCCACATCGGCCGCAAAGGCGATGACTTCGCAGCCGTAATTTTCCTTCAACCACGGAATGATGATGGAAGTATCGAGTCCGCCGGAATAAGCCAGCACGACCTTTTTTATTCTGTCCATAAACGTTTCTCCTTTTACAATTGTCGCGGAAAATTAGTTAAAAATGTGAATTAATTCAAGGCAAAGAGGGTCTTGTCCTGCCTTTGTCAAAGCCTGGTTAACCGCCGTAGCGTCGAATGATTATTTACCATGCTTTTCGTTCAGAATGCGACCGTACTATACTTCGCAGGCCTGCCCATTAAAGCGCGCCGGCTTTGGATTTCAGACGATTCTGCCGGTCAGCTCGGCAAATTCCTGCTGCAAAGCCGATGCAACAGAGTCCTCCCTAACCAGCCGAATCACCCGCGCCAAACGCTCGATAATCGCTTTGGCGGCGCGTTCACCTTTTTCCGCCGTCGCCCATCCGGCTTCTCCGGCATAGTGCGTCGGATAATCGGCGTAAAAGTCGAACGGCGTCTTGATCTGCGCCTCTTTAAAGGCCTGCAGCCTGTGCTGCGGCAGCCCGACGTGCGGTTCCGGCACTGCGGCCATATTTACCAAGTGCGGATAAAGGTAAAGCATGAGGCTGGTTTCCCACTCGTCGGCGTGGCCGCCGAATTTAGAATCGCAATAGACTTTGATAACGTCCTCGATCTCCCAATCGAATTTCGGCATGTAAAGCATGTAATCGAGCGGCTGGCGAGCCAGATGGTTCTGAAGGAGTAACGGCGTGATGTTGCGGTTACCGCCGTGAAAGTTGTAGAGGATGATCTTTTTAAAGCCGTTACGCGAGATCTCGGTAAACAGATGTTCAAGTAAGGCAATGACCTGCTTGACATCAAAGACGATGGCGCCGGGATGCGCGGCAGCAGAAGCCACCATCATATAGTGCTGCGGCGGAAAGACGATCGCCGGTTCGATCTCGGCTGCCAAACAGGCCAGCCGATAAGCAAGCAGACTGTCGGTTCCCAACGGCAGATGATCCGAATGTCGCTCCAAACAACCGAGCGGCACAATGCAGACGCCGCTTTCGTCGCGTAATGCTTCAAACTGTACAGAGGAGATGTTGATCCATTCCATTCCTTGTCCTTTTCGCTCTTTTTATCGCTTGTAAAAAGGTGCGGCGGGAATCAGTCCGTCAGCCGCCCGCTCTTCTCTCAAATAAGGCAAGTGTCCAATTTTGCCTGGTGTAAATTAGCTTTGCCAAGCTATATATTCAAGAAATATATTTTTCCGCAAAAGGGTTTTCATCTTCCAAACTTGGGATGAGAACATGAAAGTGCTTTTTCTTTGCACCGGGAACTATTATCGCAGTCGTTTTGCCGAAGAGTATTTCAATGCGAGGGCAGAGTCGGAAAGGCTCGAGTGGCAGGCCGATTCCCGCGCGTTGCGACGTGAGCTGATTGCCAAGGACAATACCGTCATTTCAGCAGAGACGCTCAAGGCTTTGGAATTGCTCGGCATCACGCCCCGCGCCGCTTCGCGGGAGCCGCTCGTTGCTCAGGCGCAGGATTTTTCCGATGCCGATCTCATCATCGCCCTGAATGAACGGGAACACCGGCCTGCCGTGGAAGAACATTTTCCGCAATGGGCAGATGCGGTGAACTATTGGGATGTTGAGGACGCCGACCTCTGGGAGCCGCCGCAGACGATCAGCCGCATCATGGAGCACGTTGAAGATCTCATCGAGCAGCTGAAACGTCCCAAAGACGGCGTCAACGCACGATCCTCACGCGCGTCTGATTGGCCAGCGTCTCGTAACCTTTGACGATCAGGCGATCGTTCACCCGCAGCCCTTCGACGACCTCGACTTCTATGGGATTTTCCAGGCCGGTGACGATGCGCCGCTCCTCTGCAGCTCCGCGCTCGACGACGAACACTCTCTTGGCGCCGCGCGATTGCGTGATGATCTGCTTGGGAATGACGATGGCCGAATCCTTGCGGGCGATGATGGTCTCGATCTTGACGAACATGCCGGGCCGCAGCTTGAGCTGAGGATTGTCGATTTCAATGGCCGACTTGAAGGAGCGGGTATCCGCGTCGATGGCCGGCGATACCTGAGTGATTCTTCCCCAAAGCGTATCGCCGGTCAGGGTATAATTCAGGGTGCGCACCGGCTGCCCTACGTTGATGATCCCCAAATATTTGCCCGGAAAGTTCACCTCCAAATAGAGCTTTTCGAAATTCATCACCTTGGCCACTTTGGTGCCGGAGGTAATGCGGGTGCCCGGGGTAAAATAGGGCAAGTCGACAATCACACCGGCAAAGGGCGACTTGACCTTGAGCTTGGCAAGCTGCAGCTTGGCGTTGTCGTAATTGTAGCGGGCTTCGATATACGCCTGTTCGGCATTCTTGAGTTCGCGCAGCGTCACGCCGCCCTTTTCATACAACGCACTCTGCTTTTCGAACTCACTCTTGGAAATCTCTAAATTGAGCTCCAACGCTTCGATTTTGACCTGATTGATGAGCTCGGGGTTGTCCAGATAAACGATCACATCCGAGGTATCGACGCGGTCACCGAGAGCGAACGGCTTGCCGCTTCTCGTCTTGCCCAGTCGATAATAGCCTTCGGTCTGCGCCGTCAATTCAGCTTCTTTGACGGCCCGTACCGTCCCGGTCGCCTCGACAAACTCTTCGATCGGTTTGAGTTTAATCTCTTCCACCGATACCGGCACGGTAATCGATGAGGAAAGGTCGGTCTGCTGTGACGAGCAGGAAATCATCAGCGCGGTTAAAAGCAAAAATCCAAATTTCCGTTTCACGCACGTCTCCTTGTGCTGCTGTCAATTCTATTCTGCTGGTTAGTTGATCTTTAGTTCAATCTTTATTCCGAACAATCTCGACGATCACCGGTTGATCTCGTTCAAAGTCATACAGCGACTGAATCTTGAGGTTCAGCAGCGCCAGCTTGTAATTGATGATCGAGTCGGTCAATTGAATTTTGGCATTGGAAAGCTGCGTCTGATAAAGGTTGAGATCCATGCCGGTGAGATCGCCGTTTTTGTATCGTTCCAAATTGATATCGTAGGTCAATTCCGCATTGCGGACGTTCTGCCGCGCAATTTCGATCTGCTTTTCCAAATTGAGAAGCTGCCGATAAGCGCGACGAATGGAGATGATGATATCGTCTTCGGTTTCCTGCTGCGAGACTTTGGCGGCTTCGATAGAGGCCTGCGAGGCGCGGATGCGGGCCTTGCGCTCTCCCCAATCGAAAATCGGTATGTCGAAGGAAACCGAAACCTGGCGGTCTTTATCCGGATTGTTGTAAACCTGGTCGAAGCGGGTGTTGACGCCGATAAAACCGTAGGTCAAATCGATGCTGCCTTTGAACTCGTTGAGCGCCATGGTCTGGATGAGCTCGTGATAGGCGGTCTGAATAGAGATCTCGCGCTGCCGCAACTCCAGACGGCTGGCAAGGCCGTGCCGAATTGCTTTGTCCAGATCCACCTTGACCGGCTGATGATCCACATCGCCGATCACCGATATCGAATCGGTTACCGGAATGCCGATCTGTTTCTTAAAGGCGTCGAGCGAATTGTCGAGCTGGACGCGGTTGTTCATCATGGTGGATTCGCTGTTCAGCAAATTGAGCTCCGCCTGATAGAGTTCTTCCCGCGCCGCAAGCCCGGCATCGACTTTGTTTTTGATGATCTGATATGACGCTTGGGTGTTGGCAAACTCTTCCTGAGAGATGGCATAATTCAGACGGTTGCGGTAGACTTCGTAAAAGCTGCTGCTGACGTCATATTCCAATTGTAATCGGCGCAGTGCATAATTGATGCTCGAATTTTCGAGATCGAGCTGCAGTCTCTCCATCTCCTGCTTGGTGCGATTATAAGTAAAGATCGGTTGTTGGTAATTGAGATAGAGGTTATTGCTGTAAGTTCGGCTGCGGTTATTGGTCACCTCGCTCCAAGCGTCCAAGTACTGCAGCCGATTGATCAAATTAAACGTACCGTCGGTCCACAAGATCGGCTGGCTGATGCGCAGGTCGGCGGAGCTGCTTTTGTTCTCGCTGCCGTACCAATTGTTGGTGCGGCGATCGAATCGCCGATCGAGAGAGTAGGAAAACGGGTTGACCGAGAGTGCAAAGTGCGTTTTGAGCGCGGCGCGCTGCGCCATAAGCGATTGGCTGCTGCGTTCCAGACTCAATCTCGCCTGTCGCACTTGCGGACTGTTTTCCATGGCTATCTGCAGCGCATCCTGTAGCGTAAGAGCTCGTTCCTGAGCAACCGAAATCGAGGCGGCAAAGAAAAGGAGCGGCAGCAACTTTTTCATGTTTCCGTACCTCACCTGCAGTATTTATCGTTTAGCCCATTTTACAGCGTCGGCAATGACAATGCGTCCTTTGGATTGATTGGTCAGTTCCACTTTGGCCGGACCGGCTGAAAAGTAATAGGATCCGAGGCTCGTCCATCCTTGCGCGGATTGTGCGTCAATCTGCACCTGCTCGGCCCCGTCATCATGGCGGACGACGAAATGATGATCCTGAACGAAATCCTGGCCGCGTCCCATAGGCCCGCGCATGCGGACCGGCGCCACATGAGCATAGACGGTGTAATTACCCGCCTCGGGCAGCTCGGCAACCCATTCGACCTTTTGCGAGCCGTCTCCAACCTTGACAAAATGAGCGGAAAGCACCATCTCACCGTAAAAGTCCGAGTTGATGGTCTTGGTCCAATAATCGGGAATCTGCCAAGGCCGCATGGGCTGATATTCTTCCTCTTCCTCCGCTCGAATTCTAAAGAGCTTTTGCAGCGGAATGGTTTTGCGCGGAGTAAGAATGTGAAAGCCCGAATCTTCGTTGTCGACGATCCACTCCGTGTCGGAGGTGCCGCTCGGAATCTGCGGCAGGATCTTTTCTCCGACTTCAGGGACAGCCTTTTGGTTTTCCTCGAACCGATCGAAACGATAGACGATCTGCATGGGCAGATTGCGCGATACCGAAGTGCTGATCGTCATGGCGCGCGGCTCCTCGTCGGTAATGAATGCAAGCTGCTTTGCCTGTCCGGCAGCGATCTTGACAAACGTCTGATAGTCTGTGGCCGACTGTCCAAAAGGCATAAAGCCGAAGCCGCCGAACCCCCCAAAGCCGCCCGGCCCGCCCATGCCGCGCACCTGAAAGTCGACAAGGATGACGCCGTCGACCTGCGTGGGATTGGCGACTGTCAGCTTGACTTGATAACGGGTCCGGTCGTCCTTGACCAGCGAATAGTTCTGCACATCGTGGAAGGTATAGCCGGGCGTCCTGTTCTGCCGCAGCCATTCCTGATAAAGCTGCGCAAAATCGACGCCGAACGCACGCAGACCCGCCTCCCAGTCGCGGTTCGGCCACGGCCGCAGGCGATGCTCGATCAAGCCGCTGCGCAGAAAAACGTCGAGATTCGTCTTGCCGATCTCGGCCTGCAGGCGGTAAAACAGCGCCATGCTCTTGGTCTTGAAGGCATTTTGAGCCAAGGTAACATCCTTAGGCTGCTGCAGAATCTGCTCGAGCGACTGATCGCGCAGCGCCAAATTCGCCTTTTCTTCATCGGTCAAGCCGGAGCGGAAGCGCATAAAGCTGCCGCCGGCGACTTCGACCTTGTTGCGCATAAAGATTTCCGTGGCGGCATCAAGGAGAGGAAACTCGTCTTCAGCCATGTAATTGACAAAAGAGTAAAAGTTCGAAAAGACGGAATAGAGTCGCGAAACGGACACCGGTCCAAAGAACCTGCCGGTAAAAGGATAGAGAAACGTGTTTTCGAAAAAGCGCTGGATCATCATGTACTGCTGTTCCTTTTCCGACAGGGTCTGGTTACGGTCCATAAAACGGTTGGTCATGCGGAACAAATTGGCGCGAAAGTCGGCGCTCATTACCGAAAAGGCGTTTTCCGGCAGCATGACGATCATCGGCTGAATGAATTCATCCGTATTGCGCAGCGGAGAGGTATAGGAAGTAAAATGCACCGGTGCCTCGACGATTGAAAAGTCGCGATAGGGGTAATCTATGCCCAGCCGCTTTTCATAGCCGTTCTTCAAATCCCGAATCATAGCCGGCAGTGTATCGCTGATCTGCGACACAAACGGCATAAAGAACTCGTGGCGCGGATGGGTATAGAGGTGAAAGGTCACGCTGTCCACGGTTACGCTGCGCTCGCGATAGGGACCGATGACCAACGAAATCTGCGGCATCGGCATCTGCGGTCGAAAAACGGTGACGTTGCCGGATTTTTCGCCGCGACCTTGGCTGATGACGGTCAACTGCGTGGCAGTCTGTACGCGCAGTGTAACCTGGGCAAAATTCTTTCTGCGGCGTACCAACAGCGATTTGCCCTCCGTTACGCCGCTCTGGGGATACCAGCCGCACTCGGGCGTCAGCAGAACGTAGGAAGGGGTGATAAAGGCAGTCCGCTTGTCCATTTTGTAAACCATCATGCTGTTGAGTTCGGCGCGCTCGCTCTCCGGTGTCTGCAAAAAGGTTATCGCTTCATCGACGGCGCCGCTATAGCTGATCTCCAGCGTTCCCTCCTCCCTCGGCGACAACGGCCGAGTCGGCTCGACGAACAGCAAGTGCAGGCGCCGCTCAAAGTGTACGTCTTGGTTCTGATAACTCACTCTGCTTATTTTCAGACCCGGATTTAGATTAAAGATCATCTTTCCGATCGGCCCGGCGGTCTGATTAACGATCTTCAGGGCAGCCTGCACATCGATTTGCTCACCCTTGTGGGCCAGATCGAGATCGTAGGCTTTAACGGTCACCGTGGGCTCGCCCGCATACTGTTCATTGAGTCGGCGCGCCTCTTCGCGCTGCTTCGGCCCTGCGGCTGCTTGGCGATAGTAGAGCGTCAGGCAAAGCGGGCTCAGGATGAACGAAAGTACGGCAATAACCGTCGCAGTGATCTGCATGGCGCGGGATTGCGGCAGCCGGCGAAAGAGTAGAATGGAGACAAAGATAAAGCCGGTACCGAGAAAAAAGAAGGCGGCCCGCTGCAGCCAAATGAGCGAAGGCTGCGAAAAACCGACGAAATCGGAAAAAGCCAGCGGCAAAAAGAACGAGAGGGCGTCGAAAGACGCGGCATATTTTTCGCGCACCACAACCAGGCTGACCGCCAGCAATCCGAGCAAAAGGATAAAGGTGACGGCCTGATGCCGCAATACGGTCATGGTGATCAGCGCTAGTCCAAAGATGAAAATTAGAGTCGGCAGGGAGATCATGACGAAATAACTTAGGTGCGGCGCCAGGGCAAACGGAACGTCGCTGAAGGCGATCTGTATGACGGCCGAGATCACCAATACCAGCGCATTCAAACCGCCAAAGACGATCAGCAGTCCGGTTATTTTGCCCAAAACATAGTCGCCGTTGGTCATTGAGCGCATATAGATGACTTCGGTCGTATCGGCTTTGTCGCGCTTTAAAAAGTCTGCCGCTAAAAAGACCGCCATCACCGCCTGAGCGATGTTGAGGATGAGCAGATTGAAATAAGAAATTGATGCAGGGATGGCGCGAAACGACCAAGGCGTCTCCTTGTTCGCTGCGGTAAACAAAATGACGTTCAAGAAAGCCAGTCCAAGCAGGACCACGACGCAAAAGATGCGGAAAAACCAGCTGCGCAGCAGCGTCTTGATTTCAAAGCGGGCGATCGTCCAGATATTGAACAAAGACAACATAGTTTCACCTGTCAGTTGAGAGAAACAGCCTCACCCAGTCGCTCCATGCGATAGACGTAAGCATGTTCGAGGTTCGGTTCGATCGGCATACCCTGGTAGCCGTCCAGTTCTTCAGCTACGATCTGAACGTCCCAGCCGTCCTCGGCCGGAATGGAGGTAACCACAGGATATTTTGCCTTGACGGCCTCCAGTTCGGCATCGCCGACTCGTATCTGCCAGACATGCCCGCGCGCTTCTTCGATGAGCTTTTCCGGCGCGCCTTTAAAGATAACGCGGCCATGGTCGAGCAGGGCCATGTCGCGGCAGGTGCTGGAAATGTCGCCGACGATGTGCGTGGAAAGAATGATGATGATGTCGTTGCGTGCCATGTCGGAGAGAAGATTGCGGAAGCGAATGCGCTCTTCCGGATCCAAACCGGTGGTCGGCTCGTCGACAATGACGATTTTCGGCGAACCGATAAGCGCCTGGGCAATCCCCAAGCGCCGCTTCATACCGCCGGAGAGTTTGTTGGCCTGTCGGTCGCGCACCTCATAGAGGCCGACTTTTTCGAGCATGGCATCGACGGCCTGCCGCCTTTCTCGGGAATTGCGCAGACCGGCAAGCGCCGCCGCATAGTCCAGAAATTCCCAGGTCTGCAGCTTGGAAAAAACGCTGAAATCCTGCGGCAAATAGCCGAGCATGGCGCGTATTTCCCGACGATTTTTTTGCAGATCGTAGCCGTTGATCTTGACCTCGCCGGCGGTCGGTTTGAGGAGAGTGACCAGGATGCGCATCAAGGTCGTCTTGCCGGCGCCGTTCGGCCCCAAGAGTCCCGTCAAGCCGCTGCCGATCTCGAGATCAATATCATCGAGAGCGCGAAAGCCGTTTTCGTATTCCTTTCGTAATCCTTTGATCGAAATATTCATGGAAAACCTCATTTTCGTTCCGTGAACGCGTTCGGCGGTTGGGCTCCGCTTTGCCGTTCGATCGGTTTTGCTACCTTGACACAACGATGATCAGGCGGAAATGTTCTTGAAAGAATAGTCTTAGAGACTCAGAGAATTCGTCTTGTCGATGAACTCTTTTTGCAGATGAGAGCTCAAAATCTGAAAGGCCGTCTGCGGGTCATCGGCCATGTAGAAAAGATTGAGATCCTGCGGCGAGATTACACCCCACTCGACCAGCTTGGGAAAGTTGACGACCTCGCGCCAGAACTCCGTACCGTAAATAATCACGCACATTTTCTTTTTGACCTTTTCCGTCTGGCGGAGAGTGAGCAGTTCGAAAAGTTCATCCATAGTACCAAAGCCGCCCGGAAAGACGACCAGCCCTTTGGCCAAATAGACGAACCAGAACTTGCGCATGAAAAAGTAGTGAAATTCGAAGGAGAGATCTTCGGTGATGTAGGGGTTTGCCTCCTGCTCGAAGGGGAGGCTGATGTTCATGCCGATGGTGGGGCTTCCCGCTTCGGCGGCGCCGCGATTAGCGGCTTCCATGATGCCGGGTCCGCCGCCGGAACAGACAATGAACCGATGTTTCTCATTCAATTCTTGTGACCATTTGGCCAACAAAAAGGCAAGCTGTCGGGCGTCCTCATAGTAGCGCGAGTTCTTGAGATCACGCTCCGCGGCTTTCAACTTTTCGATGAGCGCGGCATCGGGAGCTCCCGCAGCCGCCATTTCGCGTGTGACGGCGGCGAGCTGCTCTTCCGCTTCGAGTCTCGACTTGAAGCGCGCCGAACCGTAGAAGACGATCGTGTCCTTGATGCCGCGGTGCCGCAGTCGGCCTGCAACTTCCAAATATTCACTGAGGATGCGGATAGGGCGGGCTTCGGAGCTGTTTAAAAAGCTTTCGTTGCGGTATGCTTTGATCAGACGCGGCCTTTTAAGGGGTTTCTCGACACTTTTTTTTTGGATAAAGACGTGGTTGAGACCCGGTGATTCATAAATGGAATTCGTGTCGCTCATAAAACGATGGCCTCCGAATTGACTCAAAAATGACGCTGCAGCCAAATGAGGGTTTGTCGAACAACCTGTTTGCGATGGTGCGGCGTCTGAAACGTATGACCGGCGCCCGGGATTTCCATAAAATCAGCCGGCGGCTGGGCGACCTCCTGAAATCGCCGGAATCCCTCGACGAAAAGCGGCGCATCGGCCGTTCCCTGAACGATAAATTTCGGCAGCGACAAACCGGCAAATGCCGCTTCCACGTCGTATTTGAGCGCATCCAGGAAAAAGTCGCGGTGAATCAGCCAGCCGTCGTACTCTACGCGCTCGGGCAACTGTTTGATTTCATCCAAGTTCGGCAGATATCCGGCAAACAAGCGTTTGGTATCCGGCACGGCAGACCAGCAAACCAGCGCATCGATTTTTTCCGGGCCGACAGTCAAAATGGCTGTTGCCGCTCCCATGCTGATGCCCAAGACAGCCAATCGTGAAAATCCCTGGTCTCGGCACCAGGTGATGACATCCCGCAAATTTTGAATATTGATCGACAGACGCGATTCTTCGAATTCCCCTTCGCTGTCGCCGGAGCCGTAAAAGTCGAACCGCAGAGCGCTATAACCGTTTTGGGCAAAAGTACGCGCCGCCTCGACAAAAAGCCGCTTGTTTTCCGTCTTTTGACCCGTAAATCCATGGCAGAGGATGATGCAGCGGTCGCTCTTTCCATGATGCAATATGCCGACCAACCTGCTTCCGTTGCCGGCAATGACGACCGGTTGCTCGTTTCCGTTTTTCATTTGTTGATCCGAATGGGTCATGATTCTTTTCCTTCTTCCGCCGGTTACTTCAATTTATGCAGGATGCTCAGAATCTTGAGCCGCCAAACCATCCAGACGGCTTCGTAGACAATGCGCTTGGACATTTTGGACACGCCGAGATGGCGATCGACGAAAATAATGGGCACTTCGCCGATCTTGAATCCCAATTTCCAGGCGCGGAATTTCATTTCGATTTGAAACGAATAGCCGTCGGAAATGATCCGGTCGAGGTTGATGCTTTCGAGAACGCGCCGATGATAGCAGACAAAGCCTGCGGTGCAGTCCTCCACCGGCAAGCCGGTGATGAGTCTCGTGTAGAGGTTTGCTACCATGCTCAACAACAGCCGCTTCAGCGGCCAATTGACGACCGTAATACCGTGCAGGTATCGCGAACCGACGACGACGTCAAAGTTTTCCGCGGCGCGAATCATTTTGGGGATTTCATGCGGATCGTGCGAAAAATCGGCGTCCATTTCAAAAATGAGGTCAAAATGGTTCGCCAGGCCGTAACGAAATCCGGCTATATAGGCGGAGCCGAGTCCCAGCTTTCCCGGCCGACGAAGAAGATGCACGCGGGGCTCTTTCTCGGCGATCGCCTCAACGACTTGGCCGGTGCCGTCGGGGGAAGCGTCATCCACCACCAGGACTTCCAGTCCAATGACCGGTAGATCCAGCAGCGTCCGTAAAAGGCGTTCGATATTTTCCCGTTCATTATAAGTAGGAACAATAATCAACACTCTCAACTATTTCATCTCCGTGGTGGATTGGTTTTCTTTATTCCATTGCGCTTTGTATTTTAGTAATCCGCCGGCGGTGTCGGAAAATTCGAGACCGAGCTCCTCGACAGCCTTTTTAACGATGAGGCCGGACCGCAGCGGTCGCGGCGCCTTTTGTCCCAGCTCGGCCGTGGTAACGGGTGTAATCAGACCGGCATCCAGATCAAAACAGTCGGCGATCTTGAGAGAAAACTCGTAGCGGGACAGCACATCGCGGCCGGCCAAGTGCAGGATGCCGCGAAACGGCAGCTGTGTAAGCCGCCATAAAGCCGCCGCCAACTCGTCGTTGAGAGTGGCGTTGCCGTACTGATCGGTGACGATGCGGACGCGCTCGCCCCTGCGCAGCTTGTCGATTAACCAGCCGACGAACTCGGGACGATGATTCAGGGTTCGGCCGTAAAGGACCATCGTGCGGGCGATGATGAAATCGACGCCGGAAGCCTTGATGATTTCCTCCGCTTCCCATTTGGACTTGGCGTAGACGCCGAGCGGATTAGGGCGCGCGTTTTCATCATAAGGGCCGGAGGTGCCGTCAAAGACGTAATCGGTCGACAGCTGCACCAGCGTCGCGCCGAAGCGGCAGCACTCTCGGACAAGGTATTCCACCGCCTTGACGTTTACGGCGCGGCAAAGCTCGGGCTCGTCTTCGGCGCGATCGACGTTGGTGTAGGCGGCTGTGTGAATGACCCAATCCGGCGCCGTATCCTCGAACAAGCGACAGACTTGCTCAGATTGCGTCAAATCACAGGCGCGATAAATAGCGGGCGAAATAAACAACGGCGTATCCGCGAGATCAACGGCGACGAGCTCGATGAAATCTGGGCGTAACGCAACCAGCCGTTGACCCAATAAACCGTGGCAACCGGTGAGTAGGACTTTCACGCAGGCCGTCCGTTTAATTCAAAGAGCACTTTTGAGCCCGAAATTGGCGAAGCTTTTCTTTGATTTCTTCAGAGTTCAGCGCCAGCATTTCGGCGACAAAGATCGCTGCGTTACGGGCGCCGGCTTTGCCGATGGCCATGGTTGCCACCGGCACGCCGGCCGGCATTTGCACGATGGAATAGAGTGCATCGACGCCGTTCAACGCCGACCCGGGAAGCGGGACGCCGATGATCGGAAGAGTCGTATACGCCGCCAATACGCCGGGCAAATGCGCGGCCATGCCGGCTCCGGCGATGATCGCCGAATAGCCTTCCGCTTCGGCTCTTTTCGCAAACGCCGCCGTCTCTTCCGGCGTACGGTGCGCCGACAAAACATGCGTGGTCCACTCTATGCCGAAAAAGCGCAGATATTCCTCGGCAGCCGACATGATTTCAGCGTCCGAGGAGCTTCCCATGAGTATAGCTACTTTGGGCATTATTTCTGTTCTCCTTTCACGGTAAAAGTCGATGCAATTCCATCCAGCTGGCGTATGTACTGCCATTTGCGTTCACCCGGCGCGTAAACGGCCAGATCAATGAGGTAAAGCCGTTTATCGCTTTCGTTGTAAAAACCGTAAGAGCGGAAAGGTCCGCCCATATCATGCTTGGCATTCTGCCAAACGCCGTCCAAACGAACGGCATAACGGCCGCAAAAATTGACGTGTGCTTCTTTGACCTTGAGCGTACTGTCTTCATAGACAAAATCGCCGTCGTAAAATTTTTCGCCGAACCAGGCGCGGCGTTCGAGCATCCATTCTTTGGAAAGCGTCGCCGGATCGGCATTCTCTTCCCAATAGACGGCCAGCCATCGTTGCGGCATCAGCCTCCTCAGCCAAACAAAGCGCGCCTCGCTCGAATCGATTGCAACAAAATAATCATGCTGGACACGCACGCTCCAGCCGTGTTTTTCCATCAAGGCTTTGGAAATCTGCTTCTGCTCGTAACGAAGGTAAAGGTTGTTGAAAACGACCTCCTGTTCGTGGCGGTCAAAGAGATCGAACAACGTCTCGGCGTGCTTGTCGATATTGCGCTTCAACGTTTCCACGTCGCGCGAAACGAGCACGGCCAATAACTGATCGGTTGCCCATGGATTTTTTTTGCTGAACATGAATGCGCTGTCCTGCTCCACCCTTTGCCGCGAAGCGGGGCTGAGAAATTTGTCGATCAGCTCACCCAGCTTGCCTTCCGAAGCTAGAGTTCCGACGATGAGCAGATGCGGAAAGCGCTGCAGGCTCGCCAACTCTTCGGGTTGGCGCAGCTCAAGGGAGAAAACCCTCTCGATTTGCGGCGTAATGTACTCGACTCCAAAGGCTTTATCCAATTCCGGCTCGATCTGTGAATAGAGCTCGGTATCTGAAATGACGACGATCTTGTTGCGTGAACCGATCGACTGCCGCTTCATGCTGCAGCCGGCAATCAACGCGAAAACGATTAGCATGCTGATCCATCCGCTAGCACGACGCATAAGCGCCTCCTCTCCTATTTCTGCTTTGTTTTTCTCAAAGCAAAGACAATTCCGCCCGGAAGCGAAGCGAAAATCCCGACCAAATAGGCCAGAAACTCGAACGCAACCACCTGCGGCGCGGCCAGTCCCACTTGAGAAAACAGCACGGCGGCTGACTGCTCGCGCACGCCGATGCCGCCGAAAGATATGGGCAGGCTCGCAAAAAAGGCGACGAGGGGGATAAAGATCATAAAAGGCGACAGCCCGACCTTTGTGCCGACGGACAGGGCGGTGAAGTAATGAGTCAAGATCCGCAAAAACTGCACAATCGGCGCAATCATGATCAGTTTGAAAGCCGCTGCCCGCTCATACCTCAGCCGATGGATGCCGCGATAGACCTCGGCCGCCTTTTCGCAGAGTTTTTTCGGCAGCCTGCGCTGCAGATGAATCTGCAGCCAAGCCCCGACACGCCTGCTGAACAATCCGGCAAGCACGACCATCCACAAAAATAAAACAGCGCCGATCGCCCAGAGTTCCGCCCGAGTGAGAACTCGGGCTTTAATCACTGCCGCCATCATGGCAATCATGGCCATGGCCGTAAAGCCGATGATGCGGTCGAACAGCACGGTCGAGACCGCTACCGTTCCGCGGCCGCTGTGCCGTTTGACGTCATAGATCCGCACCGCATCGCCGCCGATGTTGCTCACCAAAAAGTTGTTAAAGAACAGGCCGATATGATACAGCATCAGAGACTGCGTAAAAGTGATCTCGGTTTGCTGCGACCGCAACAGCAGATGCCACTGATAAGTGCCGAGCACGTTGCTGACTGCAAAGACGGCCAACGCCGCGAGCAGCCAGTTAGGGCTCGCCGCCGCCAATCGACCGAGCACATCTTCGGCTCCCAGCCGTCGCAAAAGGCTGTAGACCAACCCGACGGAAACGAGGGCCTTAAGGATTGTAGAGAAAAACGGTTTTACATGCCTCTTTCTTTTCAAAGCGATCGTCCGTTCGCTCAATTTTGCAGCGTATCTCCGGCGTTGCGGTTCATCAGCTTGTCCAGCTCTTCGATCTTTTTCTGCGCCTCCGAATCCATGGGCCGCATCGCCAGCCACTTTTGCAGGATCTCTTTTGCCTTGGCGTATTGGCCCTGACGCTCCAGCAGGCTGACATAGGCTCCCACCACTTCGGGGTCTTCGGGCGCCTGACTGTAGGTATATTCGGCCATTTCCAAAAAGCGGTCGTTTCTTCCGGCAAAATAATAGTATTGGCCGACCTGCAGCGCCAGGCGTGGATCCGGCGCCGGAATCACCTTAAAGGGCATGATTTCATTCATCTTGTCGAGCGTGCGGACGACACCCGCGTGGTCGCGGTTCATGAGATAATAGTGCGCCAGCCGCAAAAATGCGGCGCGATAATTCTGCAGCAGGCCGACAATGTTGTCGTTGAAATAGACTTTCGGATTGTCGAGGTTGCGGTATTGGAAAACCTCAAAGAGATTTTTCTCCAGTCGGGCGGCGTCAATGCCTTCAGCCTTGCCGGGAATCAGCTTGAAGCTGAGGCCGTCCATACGCAGAAATTCGTCCAAATTGACCTTGTTCTGATCCGATACGGTCACGGCGAAATAAATCGGCTTTTGCCATCTATTGGCCAGCACAATGTTAAGAACCATGATATCCTGCACGCGCAGCGCCTGGCCGAATACAGTTGGTTTGACGTAAAAGCGCAGCGTTTCCGGTTCGCTGATTTCGATGCCCAGTTCGCGGCGCTTGACTTCGGGCGGCACGGGAATCTCTACATTTCCACCCTTCCAGACTCTAACTTCCAGCTTGTCGATCTGTTCATCGGTCAAACTGATCGGCACTTTAGGTTCCTGGTGCTTGAGCTGTTTGATGTACCATTGCGTGTTCAGCAGACTGAGGTTGACGACGCGAATATCCGTTCGAATTCCTTTAACGTATTGGAGAAACCAAAGCGGAAAGGTATCGTTGTCGCCGTTGGTGAAAATGATGGCGTTCGGCTCGCAGGTTTGCAGGATGTTGTAAGAGTAATCGGAGGCCACATATTCGCCGGTACGGTCGTGCGTATGGAAATTAAAGGCAAACAGATTGACCGGCGCGATGATCAGCATAAAGGCAATCGCCGCATAGGCGACGCCGAACAGCAGCCGTTTTCGTTCGCGAAAGGTTTCTTCGAGCCATT
>JAPDPN010000031.1:0-4619 GCA_034506455.1 Candidatus Zhuqueibacterota bacterium
TTTTAGTGATGCTTTTTCGATAGGATAGGTAACCTCTTTTGATTAAAAATTCGCACGTTTCCGGACCTTCCTTGTCCATATATTGAAACCCCAGAAACAGCTGAGCAGTCAAGGAGCTGTTGTCGGCTATCCGCAAAAGATCCTGTATCTGCTGTTCAAGTTCAGTCCGTTCGATTTGTGCCCAACAGAGAAACGGTATAATCAACAAGAACCCCAGAACCTTTGCCCGCATCAATCCATTCTCCTTAGATCAAATTAAAGTTTTAAATCCGAAATCTTGATCGGCTACCGTATCTTGTGGCAGGTATTTTCAGGAAATTATAATTAGAGAATCGGTTTTTCCAGATGCTTAATAATATGACAAAAGCCGTTGCCTCATTGGAAGGCAGCGGCTTTATTAACTTAAGGTTAGAAACCTTTATAAAGATGGTAATAAATCTCGTTCCAACGCAGCTCTTTTTTGAGTTCCTCGAGCCTCGTGTTTTCGTCGATCAGTACATATTCAATGCCGGTCATTTCGGTGAAATCACAGAGATGCTCTGCAGTTAAGGCCATGCTGAAGCCGGTGTGATGCGCTCCGCCCGCGAGGATCCAAGCTGCTGCGCCGATTTGCAGATTCGGTTTCGGCACCCAAACGACGCGGGCAACGGGCAGCTTGGGCAGCGCCGCGTCGGGCAGGACCACCTGCACCGGATTGACGATCATGCGGAATCGGTTGCCGAGATCGATCAGAGAGGCGTTCACCGCATTGCCTTCCGGAACGTTGAAGACCAGACGCGCCGGATCCGCCTTGCCGCCAATGCTGAGCGGATGAACCTGCAGCGAGGGTTTGCCCGCCGCCAAGGATGCGCAGACTTCGAGCATGTGAGCGCCGAGGACTTTCATGCAGGCGGGGTCCAGATGATAGGTGTAATCCTCCATGAAGGAAGTTCCGCCCGGCAAGCCTGCAGACATCACTTTCATAGCCCGAACCAAAGCCGCTGTTTTCCAATCGCCTTCGGCGCCGAAACCGTAACCCTCGGCCATCAGGCGCTGAACCGCCAGGCCCGGAAGCTGCGGTAAACCGTGAAGGTCCTCGAACGTTGTGGTGAACGCTTTGAATCCGCCCCGCTCCAAAAAGGCGCGCAGACCGGCCTCGATTCTTGCCGCATCCCGCAAAGCTCCCTTGAGCCTTTCATCACTTTTCACGGAGGGAGCAATCTCATAACGCTCTTCATATTCCTTGAGCAGGCGATCTACAACAGCTTCATCGGCACGGTTGACTTCTGCCGCG
The DNA here is from genome assembly GCA_034506455.1 of Candidatus Zhuqueibacterota bacterium. Lineage (GTDB taxonomy): Bacteria > Zhuqueibacterota > Zhuqueibacteria > Residuimicrobiales > Krinioviventaceae > Fontimicrobium_A. Next base: position 1,274 of record JAPDPN010000031.1, read on the forward strand.
AGATCGCCGATTCCGTAACCATTGACGGAAAAGCCGAATTGTTTTTGCGCCTCGACTTTATCGCCTTCGGTGACCGCGACTTCACGCATATTGTCGCCAAACCGCACGACTTTGAGCGTCTGCCAGTCGTGCCAAGCCGCAGCCGCACGCATCCACACCGCCAGCTTTTCCTGAACATCGTCATCCTGCCAGTAACCGACCACCACCTTGCGATTGAGTCGGAGCCTGGTGTTGATAAAGCCGAACTCCCGATCGCCGTGCGCAGATTGGTTGAGGTTCATGAAATCCATATCGATCTTGTCCCAAGGGATCAGCCGATTGTACTGCGTGTGCAGATGCAGCATCGGCTTGCGCAAAATCGAAAGACCGGCGATCCACATTTTGGCCGGCGAAAAAGTGTGCATCCAGGCGATGATGCCGATGCAATTGGTGGCCGCATTGGCTTCCTGACACAAAGTGCGGATGGTTTCCGGCGTAGTCATCACCGGTTTGAAAACGACTGCCGCCGGAATTTTTGGGGATTGGTTCAACGCCTGGGCGATTTCCTTGGCGTCCTCCGCTACTTGTCGAAGCGTTTTTTCGCCGTATAAATGTTGGCTGCCGGTTACAAACCAGACTTCTAAAGATTGAAATACCTTTTGCATGTCAAGCTCCTACAAGATCGTTAGATGGATTCAATCGAACGGCCTTGCATCCTATGGCCGTTCTGCTTTAAAAGATAGACGTATAATGTATTAAAAAGTGCAGTATTTTTCGTTGCTAAAATAATATTTTCCGGCACAAATCAAATAGAAACCTTGCATGTCGCTCGATTTATTATTAAACTTGCAGCAAATTTAAAGAGGAGCAGGGTATGGAAAAAATCTCTCGTCGTCGTTTACTGAAAAACATGGCGGCCGCATCGGCTTTTTATATTGTTCCGAGACATGTATTGGGCGGACCCGGCTATCAGGCCCCCAGCGACACACTGAATATTGCCGGAATCGGAGTCGGCGGCATGGGCGGAGCTGATATTCGAGAATTCGAAAGCGAAAACATCGTGGCGCTCTGCGATGTTGATCACGAGTATGCCGCCCACACGTTCAAACGTTATCCCAAAGCGAAAATATACAAAGACTATCGCGTCATGCTCGAAAAACAAAAAGATATCGATGCGGTGGTGGTGGCGACGCCGGATCATATGCATGCGCCGATCACCATGGCAGCCATTCGCGCAGGCAAACACGTCTACACCGAAAAGCCGTTGACCCACACCATCCAGGAAGCAAGACTGGTGACTCAGGCGGCGCGGGAGGCCAAAGTCGCCACGCAAATGGGGACGCAAGGGCATGCCATGGAGGAAGCGCGGCTCCTTTGCGAATGGATATGGGACGGCGCCATAGGCGACCTTTATGAAGTGCATGCTTGGACGACGCATCCGGTTTGGCCGCAGGGTATTTCGCGCCCTAAAGAAGCACCAAAGGTCCCGAAAGGACTGGATTGGGATTTATGGATCGGCGTTGCTCCTTATCGTCCCTATCATCCGGTCTACCATCCCGGCCAATGGCGAGGTTGGTACGATTTCGGCACCGGCGGGCTCGGCGACATGGGCTGCCATATTTTCGATCCGATCGTATGGGCGCTCAAATTGGGGCATCCGATCAGCGTCGAGGCAAGCCAATCGATGTTTGTCCCCAAAGGCTTAAATTGGGACAAGCCGAAAAATACCGACAGTTACCCGCAGGCTACGCTGGTGCATTACAAATTCCCGGCGCGCGAAGGCATGCCGCCGCTGACGCTGCACTGGTATGACGGCGGTCTGATGCCGGAAACCCCCGAAGAACTCGAAGAGGGTCGGAAAATGGGCGATCAATTCGGCGGAGTGCTCTATATTGGAACCAAGGGGAAAATCCTTACCGGCTCGCACGGTGCCCGCGGAGTGCGCATCATTCCGGAAAGCAAGATGGCCGAATACCGTCGCCCGGCCAAAACGCTGCCCCGTTCCGTCGGCCACCATCGCGAATGGATCAATGCCTGCAAGGGCGGCGAAGCCGCAGGTATGAATTTTGAGAAAGCCGGACCGCTTACAGAGATCGTGCTCCTGGGCGTTCTGGCGCTCAGATTCGATAAAAAACTGATATGGGATCCTGAAACGATGCGTTTTCCGAATTGCCCGGAAGCCGACGCTTTTGTGCACAAAGAGTATCGCGCCGGTTGGTCTTTGTAAAGGCGATAGTCGGGAATTACACGTTTATTGCTGTCCGGAAGGACGTTACAGCTTCCGACAATCGGAGAATCGGCGTTATACCTCGAGCTTGTATTTCTTTAACTCGCGATCGATCTTTTTTGCATCCCCGACCAATGAATTCAGCTCCGCCCAAAACTCCGGGCCGTGATTCTTATGTCGGAGATGAACCAGTTCGTGTAGAATCACATAGTCGATCAAATGATCCGGAAGCTGCACCAATTTGACATTCAAATTGATGTTGTCGTTCCCTGAACAACTTCCCCATTTTGTCTTTTGACAGCGAAAAAACACGCGATTATAGGTAAATCCGTGTTTTTGAGCCAATGCTTCGAGTCGGGAAAGCAGCTTGGCTTTTGCTTCGTTTCGGTCAATTTCCGGCTTTTGTTCCTGTCGAGCTTTATGTTCCTCCTCCACGCGCATCTTTTCAGCAAGCTGCGCCTCCAGCGCTCGACGGCGACTCAGCACAATCTCTTCAGCCTGCTGATATGACATACCGAACGGTACCGCCACCCGTACCATTTCAAACGGCTTTATCGTTACGCTAACGGCTTTGGCCTTTTTGCTACGTTCAAAAAGTACAGGACCAATGCCGGGTACATTCTTGGTGAATGACTTTATGCTCATGCTGTCTCCGTCTTATAGAGTTTCCCCAGAATACAGATCCCCACATCAATTCAAAATCAACTGAATGCTTGACTTGGACAAACAGCTCGATTATGCATGCATCGGAATCCCCAAAGGATAGGGTCGTCATGCATGGGTGAAGGTATTAAATTGGAGTAAACGGCTCAAAGCTTGCAATGAATAGCGCAAATCGAATTTGTGGCGTCTAAAATACGCAAATGATAACTTTGAGCAAAATAAAAAAATTCCAAAGAGAAGGCTTTTATACGCCGCGATTTCTGCTCTATGCCGTTTCTGAGAAAAACTCTCAAACCCAATCAATTATTTTAATATTTGTTCCCCCTGGGACAAAAAAAGGACTGTAAGGTGCAGTCCTTTTATTTGCTCATTGGCGGGGCCGACGGGGCTCGAACCCGCGACCTTCGGCTTGACAGGCCGATGTGCTAACCAGCTGCACCACGACCCCATTTCTTAAGCACAATAAAATAGCCAAAT
>JAPDPN010000031.1:4719-8567 GCA_034506455.1 Candidatus Zhuqueibacterota bacterium
GCAGTCCTTTTATTTGCTCATTGGCGGGGCCGACGGGGCTCGAACCCGCGACCTTCGGCTTGACAGGCCGATGTGCTAACCAGCTGCACCACGACCCCATTTCTTAAGCACAATAAAATAGCCAAATATCGATAAATAAGCAAGAAAATTTTTCTTTCCGCCTAGTTAATAAAAATTCTGACAAAGTGAAATCCCAAATAACATGCGATTCCTAAAATAAAAACGCCAAAGATTATTTTGATTGCTTTGACATTCGAATTTATAATGAATACATGATGATTTTTATGAACCAGTAAAATCATTACTGAGAAATAAGTAAAAGAACCAAGGGAAACTGTACCCCAAAAGAGCAAAGCCGCAAGGGGTGAAGCATTCGGAAGGATACCGAGTTTATCAAAAAAACTAATAATAGCGATCCAAGAAACCAATGTTGTCGGGTTGCTGATAACCAACATAAATCCGCCAATTAAAGCCAGCCTTTTTCTTCGGGAAAAAGCTTTGGGAAAAGCGGATTCATGCGGATGAAGGGCATCATTGATGACAAAATAACCCAATGCCATTAACAGCAGAGAAGACACTCCCCAAAATAAAGCGGAAACCCATCGGATGTCCAATAAAGGGGCTAACCCGAGAAAACAGACAACCGGCCAAAATCCATCCGCCAGCGCCGCCCCCAAGGCGAAAGCCGCCGCCGACCAGACATGGCGATCCAGCACTCGTCGGATGATCTCCAAATTGACCGGGCCCAGAGGTATTGCCGCTGCAAAGCCTGTTAATAAAGTTATAATGGGGAAAATAAGAGGGATTGAAGACACCTCCCGCCTCTCATCGACTCGTTTTTCCGTTTATCAGAGCCTTTAAATGTTCAGATCTCGCGACGCGATTCCCAAATGAGCGGCGGAGAAGAGTGGGCGGTACAGGATTCGAACCTGTGACCCCCTGCTTGTAAGGCAGGTGCTCTGAACCAACTGAGCTAACCGCCCGATCACCCGGCAAACAACTATAGTTACTTTCCCACGCCTCTGCGCTTGTCCATCGGCACTTTTTTCACCCGACTCTTTCACGGGGACAATGAAAAAATCAAGAGGACTTTTTTTTCCACAAAAGAGCGAGGGGGAAAACAACGCAATAAGCAAAAAGCAGGACGATAGGAGAAAGGGTCAAAGACCAAAAACTGTCGGCAGGGCCAATGGACATTAGGAAATATCCCACCACCAACAGTACGACACCCAGAGCCATCAGCTTGTAATTATCAGAAGTCAGGCTCAGAGCGGGTTCTTTAGCAACTATACGCTTTGTCTTTTTTTCTGTTTTCTTTTCCTTCATATTAATAAAATGTAGCCATTCCGATTCTCTTAGTCAAGGTTTTTATCGTTTTCATTGAGGGTTCGATCAGGGATCAAAACTCTTCCTCGGGTTCCTGCTTTTTGCGATAAGCTTTAATCAAGCTTCTATGGCGTTTCGTCTGCAGCCGTGCCAAGCGGACCCAAGACGGAACTTTGGTTTTATGTCGCTTTTTAACCGGTTGCAGCGCCTCGGTAATAATTTCCACCAGTTTTTCCAAAGCCATGGATTTGTTTGCCGCTTGACTGCGCGATTCCTGACAAGAGACCATCAGCACGCCGTCCATCGTCAAACGATTGGCCAGCCGTTCCAGCAACAACTGCCGTTGCGGCTCCGTCAGCGATCGCGACCGCATAATATCAAACACCACCGTCACTTTGGTGTTTGAGGTGTTCACATACTGGCCCCCAGGGCCGCTGGCGCAAGACGCCCAAAAGCTCAGTTCGCTCATCGGTATCAATATGGGTCCGGCCTGAAGATAATCCATATTATTGCCCCTTTTTTTGACTTTCCAGCCAATGCAACGCTGCGTTCGGCAATATATCATCCTTCCCGGAATAAAACGTGAGCCGAAGTTGCCCGTCTTGCTTTCGGAATAATACGCAATTTTCCGCAAAATACGGATCTTTTATTCGATTATTTCCAATTCCGGACTTTAGTTCTGAGAGGAAAGCCTTTATAGAAAAAGCATTCGATTCACCTTCTATCGCCGGTTTTTCGTATAAATCGAAAATCGCTTCCACAGGATCCCGACCCGCTTCATATTCGACCCGTTGAACAATTTCCACCGCAACAGGGTTTTCCCCCGCAGCCGACCGGTTGTTTCTATTGCTGAAAAAGTCCTCCAAAGCACCGCTCTTCAGATTCGGCTCCCATGCGGAAACGGCTGCCAATAATTGAGGAGTTTTATCGGCCATTTGCAGTGCCAGATTTGCACCTTCCCGATAGCCGAAAAGATAGATCCGTGCCGTATCGACGGATGCATTTGCCAGGGCGAAATTGACCGCCTTCATAAGAACGGAGAGCTGACGAGCTTCGGGTAAAGAACATATTGCCGTAAGTTCCGGAGAAACGAAAACCCAATTTTTCAGCGTGCACCATCGGACAAGGGAAACAGCGGCAGCTTCCCGCACCTCGTCATCGCCTCCCCCAAGCCATAGCAGCATCGGTCTTGGTTCCGATGCATTCGCCTTGTAAAAGGAGGCAGTAAAAGGGTTGTCGTCCACCTCCGCGTAAACCCTCTTCTTCACTCCGTCGGGTAGACTCCTGGGGCCCACTTTTGTCATGTCGATCGGTTCAAAGCCGATCAAAAACGCCGGAGAATCAGGCTGCAAATTGAAATCGCCTTTCAGAGGATCAACGAATTTGGGATCGGCAAACAGGGAACCGCGATCCTGTCCTTTTTTCTGCCATTTTTCAGCAGATAATTTTGCAAACCGCACCGGTTTGCCGTCCGTTCGAAAATACAAATTATTCCGAAAAAGAAAGTGAGTTGTATCTCCGCGCCAATGTTTATCGAGTAGTTCTCCGTCCTTCCAATACAAAATATTCCGTTCGAAGGTAAAGGATCGATGCGTTTCGTTGCGCGAGCGCATCAACTGAGCCGTTCGGCCGAAGGCGAATATATTATTGCGGATAATGTTGTCGTGACCGTAATGTTGATGAAAACCGCCGCTTTTGGTATTGTAAACAATGTTTTTCTCGATGAGGATGCCCGAGCTCCCTTCATCCGTGTAAATTCCCCAACCGCCGTAACCCCAGGTTTCGATGTCATGTACGATATTGTTGCGGATGATGGTGCCCGGAGAGACGCCGAGGGTATAGATCCCCCCCATATCGGAAAGCACTCCCTGACCAGCCCTTTCAATGAGATTATACTCGACGACGTTGCCGAAAGCGGCGCTGGGTTTATAACCCCATTCCAAACCGACGGAGATTCCGGTGTAATATAGATCGCTGATTTCGTTGTGGGCGATCCGGTTGTTTGAAGCGTGCATGGAAAGAATGCCGATGCCGGCGAAATAGAGTCTCCCCAAGCGTGAAAGTGAATTATCGAGAATCTGCAGGCGATCGGTGACGAGCAGCGAATCCGAACCGGCGCGACCTCCTGTAATAAGAAAACCGCCGGCGCCGATGTCATCGATAACATTCCGGCGAAAGGTAATACGTCTGCTGCCGTCGCGGACCTCGACGGCATAAGTACCCAAATGTTCAAATCGGCAATTTTCGATTGTCAAATCCCTGCCGCCGACAATTTTAAGGGCACCGGGAACGGTATCGGCGCCAAAGTGATCGCCCGGATCACCGGGCGGCAAGAACCAATCGTTGTGCGATAACGTCACGCCCTGCAGACGAATATGATGAACATATCTGCCGAACAGCGGTTCGCCCTGAAAAATGACCAATTGATCCAAGTCCGGCGCGATGACCTGAGTCGAAGAGATCTCCTCGTCCGGCAGCGGCAGATAATACAATTTCCCTTCCCTTCGGTCGAGGTACCATTC
>JAPDPN010000031.1:8667-21323 GCA_034506455.1 Candidatus Zhuqueibacterota bacterium
ACAGCGGTTCGCCCTGAAAAATGACCAATTGATCCAAGTCCGGCGCGATGACCTGAGTCGAAGAGATCTCCTCGTCCGGCAGCGGCAGATAATACAATTTCCCTTCCCTTCGGTCGAGGTACCATTCTCCCGGTTCATCTAATCCTTCGAAAACATTGTCGACAAAATAGCGGGCACCCCGTTTGGAGTAATCATCGGTAAAAGGACGCCAAGCCGGTGTCGACAAAGTTACAACGGACTGTTCTGCGTCGATCGCGCGTAGGGGACAGTGGGCATCGGACCAAAAATGCAGGAGCACGATCTCGATATCTTCCAGATTCCGCCAAGCAGGGTTCAAATCCTGCGGATTATAGCCGAATTGATATCGATAATGATGAAAGGGCCACTGTTTCGATTCCATCGGATCGCGCACGCGAAACCAGCCGCGGTTGGGCGTTCTGGCGCGAAAGCGCCGCTGTCCGTTGACAAACAGTTGTTGAAAACGCAAGTTTCCATTGCGAACCCCGGCAATCTCTGCCGTCCAAAACACCCCTTCCTGCCGAAAGTTATTGATCACCTTGCCGCCTGAAAGTATGACCTGCTCATTGCCGTAATTGCGGTAGGTGATCGGCGCCACTTCGCTGCCGGAATCTTCGGGTAAAAAAAGGAGCGGCTCGGTCAATTGGTAAAAGCCCCCCCGTAGGTAGACGACAACTGGAGCGCTCAAAAGGCCGCTCTGCCGCAATTGATGAATTTCTTTCTGCGCTCGTTTGATCGTTGCAAAAGGACCATCTTGCCCCATTGGTTCAGGCGACTTTCCCGACCAATCATCGTTTCCCTGCGGAGAAATATAGAGTCGGATCTCCTGAGCGGTCAAGAGAACGGATAAAAGCAGCAGAATCAGCCATGTTTTCATGCAATGACTCCAAAGCGGGGGAATTATTTCGAGAAATTTAACGCCGCAGTGCTCCGCTTTATTCTTGTTTTTTGTTCATTCATAACTTTTTAAAAAAACTTAATCGAAAGTCGCCGGCAATACAATATCTGTTTCTTGCAGGCAAATTTTCAATAACCGCCGACATGTGAACGAACAGAACAGTTGTTTTGCAATTTTCGTTCGCCTCGAAGCAAAAAGCTGATAATTCATCGCAAGAGGTAAATTCTTACGATGCTGCTGTATCATCCGCTCCTGCATTACTGAATACTTGCAATCAAAGATTGTTAATAAATTCGAGCAGAGCCTTTGCCGATTCTTCCGGTCCTTTCCACTCCCAGCCTGGAATTCCCAAACGTGTCCGCAGTTGACCGACAAAGATGCCGGCATCAAAGAAAGCCCGAAAATATTTTTCCGCCTTTTGTTCGTGGAGGTCGCGATATTGAGTCGCGCCGAAAATATTTACGAAATAAGTGCGGACCAAGCCGGTGGAGGTGGTGGTACCCTTGCTCATGGCTGCGCCTTCGCGAAAAACAGCGAGCGCCTGTTCCGGTGAATGGAACTTTTCAATGATCGGTTTTTCGGCGTCCACCTCTTCGTAATTGTTGGCGTATAGGATCATGTCGACGGGATACCCTTTAACCACCTCTTCGTAACGCGTGACAGGAAGCACGACGCGGGCGTTAATTTGGCTGGGATTCATAATGATGGCGCGGTCCATTTGTTCAAAGGCGTATCCTGGTTTCAGGTCATCCAGCCGAACAAACGCGCCGATTTCAGTACCGTAGCCGATAATTTGGCCGCTTTCATCCAAATGCAGCGATCCCATATCATCCGCAATAATGGTCATTTCTTCGATCAAATCGCTTGCCAAATTTCGGAATGCCTCCAGCGTTTCCGACTTGCCGGCGCCGGTGTCGCCGAATATTAGCATGGTGGCCGCCTTGTTGTTCTTTAAAAGAATCCTCACCATGGCGCCGTGAAACGGCAAGCGGTCCCGCTTCAACATGATGACGTTATGAAGGGTAAGCACCATTTTTTTCAAGTAACCAAAGTAGCCGAACCGATCTTCGCGCGGCACGGCCGCAACCAGGAGATCATTCTCTTCATCATCGAAAAATACGGTCGGCATGGGCGCCAGTCCCGCAACCGATTCCGGCGAGACGCCGAAAAGGTAAATAGCGTCCGGTTTGCGTTTGATTATTTCATCGTCGGCGATTTCAAAAAGATTTGACAACGATAATCCCAATTCATAAAAGCGGGAGTGAAAGTAGATTAAAATATACAATTCACCGACTTTGGCGGGATAGCCGAGCCATTCATCTTTATCCAAGCTCTCCTTCCACAATGGATTTTGCATGACCCGCACAAATTGGCCGGTTCGCTTGTTCATCGGCGGATTGAGCAGCAGCGGCGGATAAAGAAGAATTTGACGAATGATCGGCAGGGGTGCCAATTTTTCACGATAACGTTGCGGAAAATCGATAGGCCGCGGCAGAGCGATAACTGCCACTTCGGCGCCGGCTGCAATCTGCCTATAAACCGACGGATGCCTGCCGGTAACGTTTTCGGCAATGTCCCGATATATTTTTCGAATCAAATGCGTCAGCGACTCCACTGTGCTGTTAAAGGTGCGGTAGGGACGTTTGTCGAGCCGGTCACCCTCGGAATCGCAAATTAAATAGCGCTCGAAAGACCGCCAATAGTCATAAAACCGCTCGATAAAAACATATAAAAGCTCCGGATCATCCAGCATGGGAGCGGCATCTTTGATCAAGCATCGGGTTTCGGCAAGCGTCAATTTTTCAAGATAGATGAATGATCGTATCAGCTTGTCGATCTCTTCACCGGTTACGTGATCATCTTCCAAGCGGAATAAACGCAAAAGCGGCGATTTTCGCTTTTCCAAAGTCTCGATAAAACGTTTCAACATTTCGCGAAAAAGAGAGCTGGAAAGAAGCTCTTCACCTGTTTCGCACACACGGTCGCGTAGTCGAATGATTATTTTGTTTTGAACACAAGAAAAGGTCATCAAATCGCTTTTTTCATTCATCGGCACGCTCCAATTAGAAGATTTTATCGTAGCTCTGTTCCATGTCAATTATTTTAGTGAGGTTATTTATATGCCTCTACTAAAACTGAGGCCAAATATTGCTCCAGCGATTGTCCGTCAGGCATAGCGTTCATGACCGCTTGTCCTATAGGATCGTCTGGTCGGAGGTTATCAACTATAAGCGACCGTTCAATGATCAAATTTACATCTCGGAAGCCGCTCCGTTGTACCAGGGCTTCATATTCCTCAATTTGAAGAGCACCACTAATGCAACCCGTATAGGCTTCAAAACTGCTATGCAGTGCCTTCGGCAATTCTTTAAAAAGTGCCGTATCTGCGATCGCCAGGCGACCGCCGGGCTTCAGCACACGGTATATTTCACTGAAAACTGCAGCCTTGGCTACGGCAAGGTTGATAACACAATTGCTTATCACTACATCAACCGCATTACTGTCTAAGGGCAGATTTTCAATCTCTCCCAGCCGGAATTCGACATTTTGAATTGCACGCTCATGCGCAATCTTTTGCGCTTGTTCAATCATCGCCGGCGTCATATCTACTCCGATGACCCTACCGGTCGGTCCCACCTTTTGGGCAGCCAAAAAGCAATCGAATCCGGCGCCGCACCCCAAATCCAGCACGATTTCTCCCGGTTTTAGCGCCGCTGCAGCAACGGGGTTGCCGCAGCTTAGCGCCAAATTTGCTTTCATAGGAACGGCGCTTAAGTCCTCGCTCTGATAACCGAGCTGTAAAGTAAAATCGTACGCATTGGATCCGCAACACGAAGGACCGCAGCCGCATCCTCTCGAATTCTTCACGATTTCAGTATAAGCCTTGCGCACATATTCTTTTATTTGTTCCGATTTCATCCTGTTTTCTTATGGTAATGAGGTGCATTCCTTAGCCTTTGATCACTCCCAAAGGCCGCAGCTTGGCCACTCGTTTCGAGAGTCCGGCGCCGCTGACCGCCTCAACAACTTCGGCGACATCCTTGTACGCTTCCGGCATCTCTTCGGCCAGCGTTTCGCGACCGGCGGCGCGTACAATGATGCCCTCTTCGGCCAGCTCGTGCCGCAGATCGCGGCCTTTGCCGGCTTTCAGCGCCTGGGTACGGCTTTTTAATCGGCCCGCGCCGTGGCAGGTAGATCCGAACGTCTCCTGCATGGCCCTCTCGGTACCGATCAGCACGTAAGAATAGCGGCCCATATCGCCGGGGATCAGTACAGGCTGTCCGATCGAGCGGTAAGCCTCAGGCAGTTCGGCATGATGCGGCGCAAAGGCGCGCGTCGCTCCTTTTCGATGGACCACCAACCGCCGTTTTTTACCGTCTACGATGTGCTCTTCGATTTTGGCAATATTGTGCGCCACCTCATAGACGATCTGCATGTTGAGCTGCTGCGGAGTGACGCCCAGCGCCTTGAGGAACGCCTGCTGCACCCAATGACTGATCATCTGCCGGTTGGCAAAAGCAAAGTTGACCGCGCAGGCCATCTGGGCGAGATAGCGCTGTCCCTCCGGCGAAGTGATCGGTGCGCAGCAGAGTTGCCGATCCGGCAGCTCGATGCCGTACTTTTGCGCCGCCTTGAGCATGACATTGATCGATTCTTCGCAAATCTGGTGGCCGAAGCCGCGCGAACCGGTGTGGATCGTTACGACGATCTGCCCTTTGCGCAGGCCCAGCACTTCGGCAGCCTGCGGGTCAAAAATTTCCTGCACGACCCCCACTTCGACAAAGTGATTACCGGAGCCCAGAGTGCCGAGCTGCTGCCTGCCGCGCTCACGGGCTTGGCCGCTGACCGTGGACGGATCGGCGCCGGACATACGTCCCTTTTCCTCGATCTTGTCCAGCTCGAACGATTTGCCGAATCCCGCCGAGGCCGCCCAGTGCGCCCCTTCGATCATCACCCGCTCTTCTTCTTGATTGCTCAGCTTGACCGGTCCCTTGGAACCGACGCCGCTGGGCACCTTGGCGAAGAGCTCGTCCACCAGCTTTTGCAGCTTCGGCTTGACCTCATCGAGCTGCAGATCGGTGCGCAGCAACCGCACGCCGCAGTTGATGTCATAGCCAACCCCGCCCGGGGAAACGACGCCGTTTTCATAGTCGAACGCCGCCACGCCGCCGATGGGAAAGCCGTACCCCCAGTGAATATCCGGCATGGCCATCGACGAGCCGACGATACCGGGCAAACAGGTGACGTTGGCCGCCTGAACAGGCGCGTTGTCGGCAAAAATCTGCGGCAACATCTTTTCGGAAGCATAGATGCGAGCCGAAGTGCGCATCTTGCCGCTTTGCGGAATCTCAAAAAGATAATCGTGAATTTTCTTTACATCGATGCTCATGGCAACCTCCTCCGCTCGGTCTGCGAGCGGGCAGATGCAGTTTAGTATGCACGACTATTCAAAAATGGACAGAGCATTTCTGCAGATCTCAAACATCAAAGAGAATCTGCGCCGAATATCCTTCTTTGGTCTTTTCTACAATCAGGTTATGATAGGTGACGGCTTTGATCTCCAAAGAGGCCTGATGGCGCTTGGGATCAAAGCGGTCGCCCTTGATTTCAGCCCGCAACCGGCCGTCCTCGATTTGTAGATCGATCTCGACAGGTATAAAGCCTCTGGTCTGAAACAAAAAGTTCAGCTTGGACAACCAGTTAACCATCAATTGCCCGTCGTCTTCGCCGACGACCGTCACGACGCGGCGCCGGATAGGCCGCAAGTCGCCCTCGGGAACTACAAGTCTGAACATCGCCAGGGCGGCTTCGGCAAAGAGCGCTTCACGCGTCGGCCGCATCAACCGAATGCCGATATCGGCCGTATGATCGATGATTTCGAAATCGACCTCTTTCATCCGCTCCTTTACGCCGAGGCGATGTAGCGGCGGATGGCATCCACCAGCGTGTGCCACGTCCATCGCCGCTTCTCGTCATCGCATTCCAGCAACGTGACCCGGAATCCCTGCCGTTGCGTGCAAAAGCCGGTCAAAGGCACCACGCAGATACCGGTGGCGGCCAGCAGGTAGTAGACAAAACGCTTGTCCACCGGCACGTTTTTCACTTTTTCCTCGACAAGCCGCCGCACAGCGTGATTGGCGATCGGCAGCGTCTGCTGTTGATTCAGGACTCCTTCGCGAAAGAGGATCGACAAATAAAAGGCACCCTGCGGTCGATTGACGTATATCTCTTCGACTTGAGAAAAGATGTCGACGGCTTCGTTGGCGCGGGCTTCAAAAATGCGCCGCCGTTTTTCCAGATGCGGAGCATAGCGCGGATCGCCGATCACCTTCGGAATCGTCATCTGCGGCAGCGTCGTGGAACAGACCTCCAGCCGCTTGGCATTGATCAGGCTGTTGATATAACGCTTAAAGTCCGGGTAATTATCCTGGTTGAATATTTCAATCCAGCCGCAGCGGGCGCCCGGCCAGGGATATTCTTTGGAAATGCCGCGCAGGGCGATTCCCGGCACGTCGCCGATGACTTGACTGAGATGCACGGTCTCTGCGCCGTTATAGACAATGTGCGCATAGATTTCGTCGCACATTACAAATACGCGATTTTCGCGGGCGATCTGAACGATCTTTTCCAGAAATTCACGGGGATAAACGGTTCCCGTCGGGTTATCCGGGTTGATGAGCAAAATTCCGGCAATCGAGTCGTTATACTTGACTTTATTTTCCAAATCCTGAAGATCGGGCATCCAACGATTTTGGGGATCCAACATATAGGTCAAGTGCTCATAACCCGAATGCGCCGCCTCTGCCGAAGAGTGCGTCGAGTAAGCAGGTGAAGGGCCGATGACGCGTGCCTCTCTTCGCAGCGCGCCAAAGATGCGCGCCACGGCATCACCCAGGCCGTTAAAAAAGAGAATGTCGTTTTCGGTGATTTGACAGCCGCCGCGCTTATTCACCTGTTCGGCCAAAAAGCGCCGCGTTTCCGGGACGCCCTGGGTATGACAATATGCGTAAGACTCATCTCGCCAGGCCAAATCGGCTACAATTTCCTTGATCCAATCCGGCACCTTTTCGCCCTTTTGGATGGGATCGCCGATGTTCTCCCAAGTAATCTCTACGCCGAGCTTTTCGAATTCATGGGCAACGGCGACGATTTCGCGAATTTCATAACTAAGCTGTTCGGCTCCTTCGTGAACGATTTGACGTCTCATGATATGGCTCCAACAACACACGGGTTCATAATAAAAAAGGGCGATTGAATGTCGCCCTTTTTCAGCTTTTATCTGCCGTTTAAGGGCTTATTCAAAGGTAATCAAAGAAGCATCATAGTCCGCGGGTTTTTCAAAGCCGAGCAGGTTGAGCAGAGTTGCCGCAATATTGCTCAAGCCCGGCTTTTCGATCGGCGCCAACCGATACTCTCCTCCATAGGCCTTGTCGACAATAACAAACGGCACGGGATTGAGAGTATGCGAGGTCTTGACCGAACGCACGCCGTTCTTTTCGGTCCACATCTCATCAAGGTTGCCGTGATCGGCGGTCACCACGGCAATGCCGTCCAGCTCTTCAACAACCTGCAGCAGCCTGCCGACGCACTGATCGACGGTTTCCATGGCAATAATCGCCGCCTCCATGACGCCGGTATGTCCCACCATATCGCCGTTGGCAAAGTTCAAACGGCCGAACCGGTACTTGCCGCTGCGCAACAGCTCGATAGTTTTCTCCGTAATTTCCAACGCCTTCATTTTCGGCGCCTTATCGAAGGCAATCTTGTCCGAGGGAATCTCGATATAGGTTTCCAATTCCGGATTAATGTAACCGGATCGGTTGCCGTTCCAAAAGTAAGTGACGTGGCCGAATTTCTGCGTCTCACTGATGGCAAACATGGTGACGCCGGCAGCGCAGAGATACTCGGATACTGTGCGGTCGATAGCCGGCGGATTGACAAGATAGAGCGGCGGAATGTGCAGATCGCCGTCGTACTCCATCATGCCGGCATAAAGGACATCCGGCACGCGCCCCCGATCGAATTTGTTGAAATCTTTTTCTGTAAACGCACGCGAGATTTCGATGGCTCGGTCGCCGCGAAAATTATAGTTAATCACCACGTCGCCGTCCTCGATGCGGCCGACCGGTTCGCCTTTTTCATCGACAATGACGAATTGCCCCAAGTACTGGTCGGTTATTTTGGGATCTTCGTCATAAAAAGTCTGAACCGCCTCTTCGGCCGAGCGGAAAGGCCTTGCTTTGCCGTGCACGTGCGCGTTCCAGCCGCGCTCGACGATGCTCCAATCGGCTTCGTAGCGATCCATAGTTGTGACCATGCGCCCGCCGCCGGAAGCGATCACATAGTCGTATCCCTTTTCATTACAAATGCTGTCGAGCAGCGCCTGCGTCGGGCGAATATAATCGAGAGCCGATTTCTCGCCGACGTCGCGGCCGTCGCAAAGCACATGAACGCGCACTTTGCGGATGCCTTCTTCAACACAGCGGTTGATCAGCGCATATAGATGTTTGATGTGCGAATGGACGTTGCCGTCCGAAAGCAGACCGATGAAATGCACAGCGCCGCCCTTTTTGCCGCGCTCGACAATCGACTGCCACACTTTGGTCTGAAAAATCGCGCCCGACTCGATCGACTGATCGACCAGCTTGGCGCCCTGGGCAAAGACGCGCCCGGCGCCGATGGCGTTATGCCCGACCTCGCTGTTGCCCATATCGTCTTCCGAAGGCAGCCCGACCGCCGGGCCGTGCGCCCGCAGTTTGGTCGCCAATGGACTTTTCATCAGCCGATTAAATACCGGCGTGTTCGCCATATAAACGGCGTTGCCCTCATATTCCTTACCCAAACCGACGCCGTCGAGTATCATCAACAATAGCGGACCTTTGCGGCCGTGAAAGTTTTTCAACCGTTCCAAATGCAAAGACATATCTATCCTCGTACTGATTTCGATTCTATTTATAGATCAATTTATCAAATTTTACGTTTAAAAAAAAGCGGTAATTGCAAAGCTTGGCAAATGCAAATTCTTGTCTTTGAAAAGTCTTATCGATTTTCTACTTTTAAGGACATAACTTAAGTAAATGAGGGTTCCATGAGCAGACTTGATTCCATGAGCATCGAGGAATTAACTATCAACACCATCCGCACCCTGGCGATGGACGGGGTGCAGAAAGCCAACTCCGGCCATCCGGGTACCCCCATGGCTCTTGCACCTCTGGCTTACCTCTTGTTCAAAGACATCATGCGTCACAATCCCGCTGATCCGCACTGGCCGAACCGTGACCGTTTCGTACTCTCTGCAGGCCACGCCTCCATGCTTCTTTATTCTATTCTGCATCTCTCCGGTTACGACTTGGATTTAGAGGAGTTGAAAAATTTTCGTCAATTGGGAAGCAAGACGCCCGGTCATCCGGAGTACGGGGAAACGCCGGGCGTGGAAACCACGACCGGACCACTCGGCCAGGGAATCGCCAACAGCGTCGGCATGGCCATTGCCGAAGCTCATTTGGCCGCGATTTACAATCGCCCAGGTTTCAACCTGTTCGACCATTACACCTATGCCGTCTGCAGCGACGGCGACTTGATGGAGGGCATTTCGCACGAGGCGGCTTCTTTGGCAGGGCACCTCAAGCTGGGCAAACTGATCTGGTTCTACGACGACAATCACATCACCATCGAAGGCGACACCAAGCTGGCTTATTCGGACGATGTTCGACGACGCTTCGAAGGCTACGGCTGGCATGTCATCGACATCGGCGATCATGCCGATGACCTGCCGCTCATCGCGCAAGCCGTAAAAGAAGCGCAGCAGGTGTCCGACAAGCCCTCTTTGATCATCATTCGGACGCACATTGCCAAGGGTTCGCCGAATCTGCAGGACACGTCAAAGGCGCACGGCGCGCCGCTCGGCGAGGCTGAGGTCGCCCTGACGAAAAAGAATTACGGCTGGCCCGAGGATGCCCAGTTTCTAGTCCCCGAACGCGTGCGGCAGCACATGGCGGAAATTGCCGTGCGCGGCGCTCAAGCCGAACAGGAATGGAACCGCATGTTTGCCGAATATCAGAAAAAGTATCCGAGCGAGGCCATGCAACTGCAATCGGCGCTGCGGCTCGAGCTGCCCGAAGGCTGGGACAATGACGTTCCCGTTTGGAAACCGGAGGACGGCGCCCAGGCGACGCGCACCGTTTCGGGCAAGGTGCTGAACGCCATAGCCGGTAAAGTGCCTTATCTGATCGGCGGATCGGCGGACCTTTCCCCATCGACCATGACCCTGCTCAAGGACAGCCCCTATTTTTCCGCAACAGAACGCCGCGGCAGAAACATTGCCTGGGGCGTGCGCGAGCTGGGCATGGCTGCAGCCTGCTCCGGCATAGCGCTGCACGGCGGTCTGCGGCCGTTTTGCGCTACTTTCTTTGTCTTTACCGACTATGCCCGACCGGCTATTCGGCTGGCGGCGCTGATGAAGCTGCCGGTTATCTATGTTATGACCCATGACTCGATCGGCGTCGGCGAAGACGGTCCGACCCACCAGCCGATCGAGCATTTGGCTGCTCTAAGAGCGATCCCGGGCCTTACGGTCATTCGCCCTGCAGACGCCAACGAAACCGCCTACGCCTGGCGGGCGGCAATGCTGAACACGGACGGCCCCACCATGCTGGTATTGACGCGCCAGAACGTTCCGGTCATTGACCGCTTACGCTGCGCCGGCGCTGAGGGGCTGTTAAAGGGCGGCTATATTCTGCTGAAGGAAAAAGGTAACCTTCCTGCTCTTATCCTAATCGCTACCGGTTCCGAAGTCCAGCTCGCCCTTGAAGCCGCAGATAAACTGTCGGCAGAGGGGATCGACGTTCGAGTCGTCAGTATGCCGAGCTGGGAGCTGTTTCGACGTCAACCGGCTGACTATCGCGAGAGCGTCCTGCCGTCGTCGGTTCAGGCGCGCGTGTCCATCGAAGCTGCGTCCACCCTCGGCTGGCGGGAATTTGTCGGAGATAAAGGATTGACCATCGGCATCGACCGTTTCGGTCTGAGCGGGCCGTTCAAGAAAGTCTATGAATTTATGGGCCTCACGGCGGACAACATCGCCGCAAAGGCCAAATCTCTGCTGTGATCCCCTTACGGCCTGTCGGAGTCTCCGGCAGGCCTTTTCTGCATCAACAGGTAAAAGGTCGGCATCATAAACCGATTCCAAAGATTGGGGGCATCCGAAATTAAGGCAAGCAAAAGCCTTTCAAGACGAAGGTGCTTTAACCCTAAAATGATTTTTAAATGCACAGGGCGATTCCATAAAGCCTGCGGATGCAGCAGCCCATAGCGGACAGCCTGCCGATGCACTAACCGCAGCGAAAATCCCGCTTCTTTTGCCAGTCTCTCCAATTGATTCAGCGACAGCAGCTCCGGCCAATCCGACTTGTCACGCGGAGCACCGGCGAAAAGCACGGCCATTCGACGGACATTTTCCCGCTTTAATAGCGATAACAAAGGCAAACTATAGTGAGGATCGCAAAGCAGGTTGATCGGGGAGCAGCGGTTGGGAGTAGAAAGAAAAATGACGCCTCTTGGCGAGAGACATCGGGCGAGGGATGACAATAAGCGTTCGGCATCGGATAAATGTTCGAGGACGTCTGCGAGAATGACGGCCTCAAAGTAGCCTGCTGCGGAGACCGCATCCTCCAGATTTTCAAACAACTGAACCGAATAGCCGGACGTTCTGCGCGCTAGTGCGGCGCGCTTTTGCGCATCGATTTCTACGGCAAAAACCTGCGCCCCCTGTTGAGCCGCAGCCAAAGAAGCACCTCCGGTGCCGGCACCGAAATCGAGAACCTTGGCGCCCCGAATATTGGCCGTCGAGGACAACAGCGCAACCGCCAATCTTCCACGCGCTTCTCCATACTCCTCATAATAACGCCAAAGCGTTTCGTTGGCCTTTGTCAAGCTGTCTTCCTTTTTACCAGCGTAACTTTCGGCTTCGGGCCAAAATGCCGCAATACAGGTGGTAAACGACAAAGAGAATCTCCCAAAGAAAAAAGGCGGGAAGACCTGCCCGTAAGCAAAAAGGATCGAGAAATTTCTGCAGCGCGCGGCGATCGAGCACCAGTTTGATCACAAGCGGCAACGCATAAAGCGGCGAAATAAACACAAACAAGGCGGAAATCCAGATTATCAAATTCGCCGCATGAAAAGCGGCATAGACAAGTTTGGCGCACAAAGGAAAAGCCGTACCTGCCGACAGATGTCGTGTTTTTTGGTGGAAAAAAGCTCTCAGATTCGGCGGCCCGACCGCCGGGACAACGGCCTGCCGACAAAATGCGTATCGCACCTTGCCGTACGGCAGCCCGCTGATGCGCTGCAGAATGAAATCATCATCCCCGGAGAGAGTGTTCGGCAGACCGGCAAAACCGCCGACCGCGGTGTAAGCCGATCGCCGATAAGCCAGATTTCTACCGGTACAGGTCACTCCGCGTCCCCTTTTGATACCGCCGCCAGCGGCAAAGGCCGCCGCAGCCGCATCCAAGAGCAAAAGCTGATTCCATAACGGCGATGCGGCTGTTTGAGGGGAAAAGCCCGCCGTCAATAGAGTCTCTTCCTCAAAAAATGAGACCATCGTCTGGGCCCAGGCAGGCGGCGGTGCACAGTCGATGTCTGTGAAAAGCAGGATTTCTCCGCAGGAATATTCGACACCAACGGCCAGGGCCGCCCTCTTGGAACTCTGAAAAGGAGAGTTCGTTAAAGACGGTAAAACTCG
>JAPDPN010000031.1:21423-26711 GCA_034506455.1 Candidatus Zhuqueibacterota bacterium
CAGGCGGCGGTGCACAGTCGATGTCTGTGAAAAGCAGGATTTCTCCGCAGGAATATTCGACACCAACGGCCAGGGCCGCCCTCTTGGAACTCTGAAAAGGAGAGTTCGTTAAAGACGGTAAAACTCGAATCGGAAGCCTTCGCGCTGCTCGTCTGAGAAAAACCGCAGTGCCGTCGGTCGAATGATCATCCACGAGAATGATCTCGAGTCGTTCAAGTGGGTAGGTCTGCCGCAGCAGGTGTTTGAGACATGTTCGCAGATGTCGTCTGCCGTTTCGTACGGCAACGATGATGGAAATCATCGGCGGATCGTTTGGGCGCAAAGACTTTGGCTGCTCAAAAGCAGGATAAAGTTTAAAGATTATCAAACAATAGACAAGAGTGACAAACGTCAGTAAATATAAAGAATAAATGACCATAAATGACTATTGATTTTCACTAAAAAGAGTTAAATTTGGATAATATTGGAATTAGAGCCGATCAATCGGAGGATTATGAGAACAAAAAAGACATCTGCCTGGTCGTTTACTCCGGCTCTTGTCGTATTCTTCGGCATTGTTTCTTTGCTGTTTTTTATGACCAGTATAAAATACATCATCAACCAAAAACATGAAACGAAAATTGCCGAGTTGGAGGAAACGATTCTGCAGACCAAGGCGGCGGTAACCACGGATGCCGTCCGTCAATTCAACATTCAGAAGGTCATCTCGATTATCGATCAATACAACACCGTAATGCCGCGAGCGAAAAAGTACGAGATTGCCGAAGAGATCTACAACATGTCTCTAAAATATCCCAACCTCAGCGTCGATTTGCTGTGCGCAGCGATCACCCATGAAAGCGCGGGCACCTGGGACCCGGCCATCAAATCACCGGCCGGAGCTATCGGTCTCATGCAGATCATGCCCGCCACCGGCATGTTTATCGCCGCGCAGGAAGGAATTCCGTGGACTTCCGCCGCAGAAATCCTAACGGATCCCATCTACAACATTCGCATCGGCGCGAGGTATCTCTCGTCCTTAATCGAATTGTATGATGTCGACGGCGGCCTGGCCGCTTATAACAGCGGTGAAATGCGCGCCGCCCTGTGGATGAAAAGCGGCAAAAAAGCCGGTATTCTTCCCAAAGAAACACAGCATTACATCCCCTCCGTCCAGCGCCTCTATAAAGAATACGCTTCGTTTACTATGTAAAAAAAACAGCCGCGCTGGTTTTTGCGCGGCTAATCCTTTTTTTTCTTGCAT
Source organism: Candidatus Zhuqueibacterota bacterium (assembly GCA_034506455.1). Taxonomy (GTDB): domain Bacteria; phylum Zhuqueibacterota; class Zhuqueibacteria; order Residuimicrobiales; family Krinioviventaceae; genus Fontimicrobium_A. Next base: position 22,667 of record JAPDPN010000031.1, read on the forward strand.
TTTAGCCGCTTCTTTTCTAAACTGATTGTAATTAGCGAGGAGAAGGGTTATGAAAAAGTTCGTTTTGCTGACGTTCTGTCTGCTTACGACGGCGGAACTCTATTCTCAGGGCAGAAGCCAAATCGTACTCCAGGCCGGTTACCTGAAACCGCGCGACACCTCGAGCGGAATGATGTTCGGCGCCATGTTCTTTTCCCCATTCGATGAAGCGGTGGATCTCGGATTCGGCGCCGATGTATTCCAACGTTCCTATGCCGATGAGACGGAAGTGGTGGAAACGATCGTCGGCGGCACGACGGTCAGCACGCAAAGAACGCTCGTCGACTATACTCGTACCGCAATTCCGGTCTATCTTACCGTGAAAATCAAAATTCCGGCAGTTCGTTCGCTTCTTTTTGGGTATTTCGTTCGAGCGAATCTCAGCTATCAGTTCCTGATCAGCAAGGAAAAGAATTATCGCGAAGGCAAGAGCGAAACGCGAAATTACCAAGGACTGGGCTGGCAAGCTAGCGCCGGTCTGTTTTACCGACTTGGTTCTCGTTCGACGTTGATCGGAGAAGCGTTATACAACAACTGCGTCGTCTCGCGCGACGTTAAAACGCCTACCGAGGCATTGCCGCTCACCGAGCGCGTCAATTTGTCCGGTTTGGGAATGCGAATCGGCCTGGAACTCGATCTGCGTTGACATGCCCTTTGCACAGAACAACTATTCGATGATCAGACTTCAGGGGATATCATCGGGCGTCCGGACGTTGCTCATTCTCAACGTTACGGTTTATATTGCCCAACAAGCGGCAGGCAGCTTTTTGCTCGAACACTTTGCTCTGCATCCCGATCAGTTTATTGCAGAATGGAAGGTGTGGCAGCTGTTGACGTATCAATTTCTTCACGGCTCCTTTCTGCATCTGTTCTTCAACCTCTTTACCCTTTGGATGTTCGGTGTGGAGGTCGAAAACGTTCTGGGGTCCTCCTATTTTATCAGATATTTTCTGTTTTGCGGCATCGGCGGAGGGATACTGCAGATTATACTGAATTGGGGATCCTCCGCCGCCGTCATCGGTGCGTCCGCTGCGGTTTACGGCGTTCTGGTCGCTTTTGCTCTTATTTTTCCCGATCGTGTTGTCACGCTGCTGCTTTTTTTCATTCTGCCGGTTCACTTGAAAGCATCTACGCTGGCGATGTTGTTCGTCGGCATTTCTCTTTTTCTCGGGCTGCAGGCCAAGTGGTTCGGTTCGACCGATCAAATCGCCCATTTTGCCCATCTCGGCGGCGCCATAACCGGTTTCCTGATACTGAGGGGTAAAGATTCTTTCCAAAGTTTTAAAATAAAACTAGTCGGAAAAATAGAACAAAAACGTGAAGAACAGAGGCGGCGAAGGCAGCAGGAGATCAATGAGGTGCGGCAAAAGGTCGATCAAATCCTCGACCATATCAATCAAGTCGGCTATGCAAACATAAGCCGCGCCGAAAAAGAATTTTTGAAAAAGGCCGGAGAGATTCTTTCCAAAGAAAAAGATTGAAAGCCGATGAACTTTACACGATCGTGCGCGGCCTTGCTGCTTTTTACTGTTGGAACGATTTCGGCCATCGATGTCTATGATCGAACCACCAATTCGTTTGTCGGCAAATTAACTGCCCTAACATTCGACGGCTGCACTTATTTCCCAATCGAAGAACTTGAAAACTTTTCACTCCCCGTCGAGGTCAACAGCCGCAGTAAACAGGCCGTTCTGCAGTATGGTCCTCATCGGATTAAACTGACCGCATTTACACCCTTTATCGAAATTGACGGCAAACGGATGCAGCTTCGCCGAGACATTGTCATGCGGCACGGTGAAATTCTTTTGCCGCTCGAAGCTTTCGCTTCGGCCATGCAAAAAGCAGGCGTCTTTTCATTCATATATAAATCGGAGATTAGTCGGCTGGAGCTGCAACTGTTGACGCCTTCGATTGTCTCACTTCGCAATCAGTCACTCGAAGACGGCTGTCTGATTGTGCTGCAATGCAAAAAGGCTTTTCAGGCTTCGCAAATAAAGACGTCTGTAGAAGGCGATTGGATCCGGCTGACGATTCAGGGGGGTATTTTTGCAAAGGCGGATCTTTCCTACCAGCCGCCTCTTGAAGTGTTCGAGTACGCCGTCGATTATTTGGGCAATGAAACGTCCAAATTATCTTTGCATACGGCGCCCGGCGTGTCTTTGGTCAGTGTGGAAGCGGCTCCTTCTCTCAAAGAGATTCATATTCGTTTGAAACGCTCCGTCAACAACATTTCCGTGCTCAAAGAGCTGGAAGAAGCGCGCCGCCGATGGCTTATCGACAAAATCATTATCGATCCCGGCCACGGCGGGAAAGATCCGGGATGCGTAGGAAGCGGCCGAGTATATGAGAAGCACATCACCTTGGCCATCGCGCGCGCCTTGCAAGAGGAGCTGTGCCGCAGGCTGAATGTGGAGGTGTTGTTGACGCGTTCGAGCGACGTATTTGTCCCTCTAAAGCAGCGCACCCAGTTCGCCAATCAGTCGGGAGGCAAACTGTTCATCAGCATTCATGTAGATGCGAATCGGGTCAAGCGGCTGCGGGGTCATACCATCTATTTCCTCGGACCGGCCAAGACCGAAGCGGCTCGCGCGGTGGCGCAGATGGAAAACTCGGTGATTCGCTACGAAGACAATCTGCAGCCTTACGAAGGGCTCTCGGACGCGGCTTTTATTTTGGCAATGAATGCGCAAAACTCGTTCAACAAAGAGAGCGAGGACTTGGCGGCAATGATCGACAGTCGACTCGAGCAAAGAACTGGAGTGCGCGGATTCGGCGTCAAGCAGGCCGGATTCTATGTCCTTTACGGCGCCTCCATGCCCAATATCCTTATCGAAACGGGTTTTATGACCAATGCGGAAGATGCGCGCAATCTGACGTCCGAAGCTTATCAGAAAAAAATTGCCGCTGCCGTCTGCGACGCCGTGATTCAATTCAAAGAAAAGTACGAGCAGCCGGGGTTTTAGCGGTACAGAGAGGATTGTCGTGAGCCGCGTTTTTCAAACTCTTTTTCGATTGCATTCAGCACGATTGCCTTTTGCAGAGACCAAAGCGGCGCCAACAGCATCTCCCGCGGTGCTTCAGCGGTCAGCCGCTGAATGACGACATCGGGCGGAATTCGTTCGAGAAAATCGCATACTCTATTTGCGTATTCTTCCAAGGATATCTCACGCAGTATGCCGTTTTGGTACATTTCCCCAATTACCGTATCCTTTAAAATGAGCAAAGGATGTATTTTTACCTCATGAGATCCGACCTGAGCGATCAATCGGGCGCATTCATGAACATCCTGCATCGTTTCTCCCGGCAGACCGAAAATAAGGTGCGTACAAATTCTGGCGCCGATCGACCGCAAGGAATCGACGGCTTTCATATAGTCCTTGACCGTATGTCCGCGATGAATTTCGGCAAGAATGTCCTCATTTGCGGATTGTAGGCCGAGTTCGATCCAGAGGCGGGTTCTCTGCGCCAATTCGTGCAACAGATCGATGATATCCGGTTGAATGCAGTCCGGTCGAGTCGCAATCGATAATCCGATAACCCCTTCGAATTCGAGAGCGGAAAAAAAGAGGGGGCGGAGTTTTTCTGCAGGAGCAAAAGTATTCGTACCGGCTTGAAAGTAAGCGATATATCGGCTGATTCCCCGTTGTTTTGCTTTGGCGATGCCTAGGGCGAGCTGTTCGGGGATCGTCAAAGAGCTGCCGTATTGCGGGGCGAATGATTCGTTTCGACAGAACAGGCAGCCCTGTCCGTCGGCAATTTTATTGGGGCAAGGCAAAGCGGCATCCAGGCAGACTTTCCAGACCTTGCCATTGAATTGCCGCTGCAGATAGTCGTTGAAGCTGTTGTATCTTTTGCTCATTGCGGGTCGAAATTAGAAAATAAAACAAAAAAGGCCTCTTGGATGTCAAGAGGCCTTGAAAATTAATCTCGGCGGCGTCCTACTCTCCCGCACGGTCGCCCGTACAGTACCATCGGCGCTGGAGGGCTTAACTTCCGAGTTCGGAAT
>JAPDPN010000032.1:0-2472 GCA_034506455.1 Candidatus Zhuqueibacterota bacterium
CCGCGGATGAGCGTGGCCTTGATTGACCGCCGAGTAGGCGCTCAAAAAGTCGAGATACTTTTTCCCCTCGACGTCGTAAACCCAAACTCCTTTGCCGCGCGCAATGACCACATCCAGCGGATTGTAATTATGCGCACCGTACTCATTCTCCAATCGAATTAATTCTTCAGCCTTCATGACGTGCCTCGCTTGAATGGTCGGCCAAACATACGAAAAGGGGTTCACAAAATCAAATGCTTTCCTAAAGACCATCGCTCTTTTATCTTTTGAATTGTTTTCGTACATTATCATGAATAGAAACAGAGGAGATGCTTCGTTGCGAGTTTTATCCGGTATCCAGCCTTCCGGCGCGCTTCATCTGGGAAATTATTTTGCCATGATGAAGCGCATGATCGAGTACCAGGCGAATCACGAGCTGTTTTGCTTTATCGTCAACTACCATGCCTTGACCACGGTTCAGGACGCCGCCGTTCTGCGCAGGAATACCTTCGAAGCCTGTGCGGACTTTTTAGCGCTCGGCATTGATCCGGAAAAATCCTACTTTTACGTGCAGGCGGACATTCCCGAGGTGACCGAACTGACGTGGATTCTCTCCAACGTCACGGAAATGGGGCTTTTGCAGCGTGCGCATTCCTATAAGGACAAACTGGCCAAGGGTATCGAACCGAATCACGGTCTGTTCGCTTATCCGGTGCTGATGGCGGCGGACATTCTGCTCTACGGTGCCGAACTGGTGCCCGTCGGCAAAGATCAGAAACAGCACATCGAAATGACGCGCGATATTGCGCAAAAATTCAACTATCGCTTCGGCGAGGTTTTCGTTATTCCCGAGGCGGACATTCAGGAAGACCTGGCCGTGATTCCCGGCCTCGACGGCCAAAAGATGAGCAAGTCTTACGGCAACACTATAGAATTGTTCGCTCCCAAGGAAGAACTGCGCAAAAAAGTGATGTCGATTGTCACGGATGCGCGGGGTGTGGACGAGCCGAAGGATCCGGATCACTGCACGCTGTTTGCCATTACGTCTCTTTTCCTCGATGAGCAGGGCAAAGCCGAGCTGCGCGAGCGATATCTCAAGCCGGGTCTCAAGTATTCCGATGTAAAAAAGGAACTGGTCGAGCTGATCTGGAACTATTTCGAGCCCTATCGTGAAAAGCGCGAGCGGCTGATCAACGATCCGCGTTATCTCCGCGATGTCATGCATTACGGCGCTGAAAAGACACGACCGATTGCCCGCGAATACCTCGAAAAAGCACGAAACGCCGTAGGTCTGAATTATTAATCGGTCCAACAGGAACATCCGCGCCGTTTTTTTCGATTTCGACGGCGTGTTTGCCGACACTCTGCCGGACCATTTGGCGGCTTGGCAGCAAGTCCTGCAGGAGACTTTTCAAGTCGCTTTCGATCCGATGGTCGTCAAGCTGAACGAAGGCAGGCCGGTGATCGAGATTGCGCGGGCGGTTGCCGATTCCTGCGGTCTTGCGGTTACTGAGGCGCAGTTGGAAGGACTCATTCGCGCGAAAAACGAGCGGTTTCGCGCCTTGCACCGACCGCGAATTTTTCCGGAAATTTTTCAGATGATTGCCTTCGCCAAGGAAAAAGGCATCGGCGTTGGTCTGGTTACCGGCACCAAACGTGAGAATCTGGTCGCCGTCGTCGATGCGCAAGTGCTGGGACTGTTGGACGTCATCATCGCCGACGGCGACACAGCGAGGGGCAAGCCTTGGCCCGACCCTTATTTGGAAGCTGCCGAACGACTCGATGTGCCGCCCGAGGCATGCTTGGTGGTCGAAAATGCGCCCCAGGGAATCCGCGCTGCCAAGGCCGCCGGCATGTTCTGCGTCGCCGTGATGACTACCCTCCTAAAGGAACATTTGCAGGAGGCTGACGTTACAGTACCAACTCACGCCGACCTGCTGCGCTGGTTCAGACATTCGGCGGTCGAGAACAATGGAGCAAAATCGTAACCGCGCAGAATTTTCCACGACGCTCATGAACCTTGTTAAGGGTAACCGATCTGCATCCATGACATTTTAAACCGGCGGTAAAAAAACTTTTTCCTGCGTGCCAATGCCGGTCTTTCATCTTTTGCACCTGAAAAGGGGATAAGATGGTTTTTTTGCAAAGAGTGTTAAAGCCGCAGTACTTGATGACTGCGGTGTTTTTGCTTTCGGCCTGTACGCGCGAGCTGCCGACGCCTGCCGAGCCGGGCACGGCTGTTCTGGAAAAGCACCGCATTCCGTCTGTAGTCAATCCCGGAAGGAGCTATACGGTCGAAGTCAAGCTGGTCGGAAAAGTCCAGGTCGATTCGATACGGCTGAGGGTCTTTGCCTCTCAGCAGGAGATTATGCAGTGCGGTCTGTTTGACGACGGCGGCGCCGTCCATCTGCAGTCCGGAGATCAGGCGGCTTTTGATAACATTTTTACATGCAGGCTGTTGTGGAGTGCAGCTCTTTCGCAAACCGCAGAGCT
>JAPDPN010000032.1:2572-17255 GCA_034506455.1 Candidatus Zhuqueibacterota bacterium
GATCAAACCGCCGGCGACGGCGTCTATTCGATTACAGCCATTTTTGATCCGACGCAGCCCCTCGGCGATTATCAGTTGACTTTTTTTGCCGAGGACTATGCCGGCAACGTCAGCGAAAGGGTCACCCGGATTGTTACCCTGCACGCGCGAGCCGGGTTGAACAAGGCTGCGGTCTCTGCCGAGCTCCCGCTTTTCGATCATCCTTTTGGAGGTCAATGACATGCTGCCGCGAATCTTTTTTTTACTCGTCCTCTTTTGCTCGTTCGGTTTCGCCAAGACGATCGGCGGCTATGCATTGCAGAGCGGTCAACCTGCTAATGGCCCAGCCGGAAACGGCATTACCGATCTGATTCCCGGAAGAAACTGCCTCTGGATCGGCAGCGGTGAAGGCCTCTCCCGTTTGCGATTCGATACGCAGCAGTTCGAGGGATTTCAAAAAGCCGAGAATATGCCGCGGGGCAGCATTTCGGCAATATTTGCCAAAGGCGATACCGTTTGGGTGGCAGCGGCAGCGGACAGTTTCATTCGCGCAGTCGGAGAGACTTTGCCGTATGGAACCGGTTTGGCGGTCTCGACGGACAACGGCGCTACATGGACCCGATTCAAACAGCCGGGCGTCACGCCGGTGCAGAATCTTTGCTATGATCTTACGGTGGTCGACGGGGTGGTTTGGGGCGCCTGCTTCGGCGGCGGCCTTATTCGTTCGGACGATTGGGGCAAGACCTGGAAAAATACGGCACCCGACACGTTTGTTTTCGATCCGGCCTCTTATTTGAACCACCGCGTGTTTTCTGTGCTCAATGCCGACGGCGTGTTGTGGGTGGGCACCGCCGGCGGAGTCAACAAGTCGACGGACAATGGTTGGACTTGGACCAACTTTAATGCCCGCAATCAGCAGAATCCGATTTCAGGGGACTTTGTCGTTGCCTTGGCGCAACAAAAGGCGGAAGGGCGAAACATCATCTGGGCGGCAACCTGGCGGGCGGAAGGGCAGAAGGAATACTATGGTCTGTCCAAGACGGAAGACGGCGGCGCCACTTGGCAGGTCTGCTTAAAAGATGTCAAAGTGCAAAATATAGCCGCCGACGGCGCCGTCCTCTATGCCGCGACGCACGAAGGACTTTACAAGTCCCCGGATTTCGGTGAAAGCTGGTACCGCCTATCGGATCCGGTTGATGCTGTTACCGGCGAGCGGGTGTATGCACAGGAATACTATAGCTGCTATTCCCATAACGGTCAAGTCTGGGCCGGCTCGGCGGATGGGCTGGCTTACACGGCGGATAACGGCTATACTTGGAAGATCTTTCGAGCCTTTCAGCCGACAGGCATCGCCGGAGAGCCCCGCACCTATGCCTATCCCAATCCCTTTTCGCCAAAACGACATAATCAGCTCTATGGTGAAGGCTATGTGCGGATGCAGTACCGCGTTCAAAAAGACACCTATGTGACGGTCAAGATTTACGATTTTGCGCTGGATTTGGTGGCAACGGTCTGCGAGCACAAATTTCGAACCGGACCGGGCGATTATGCGGAGGTCTGGGACGGCCGCAACGAGTATCGCGACGAAGCGGCAAACGGCGTCTATTTTTACAGCGTCACGATAGAGGGCGAGGGGACTTTTTGGGGCAAAATTCTGCTCGTAAATTAACGGGCATGATTCCCGATGGAGAAGCTATGATCAAGAGGATGATTTTTGGGGCAATGGTTTTGGGGAATGCGGCGTGGTGCGCCGTTGGTGCCGACGGCGGTTATGCCGGAGCCTTTTTGCGCATGGGATTCGAAGCGCGGGGTAAATCTCTCGGTGATGCTTATGCCGCCGTTTCCGAAGGAGCAGCCGGCGGCGTTTACAATCCGGCCGTTCTGCCGCAGCTTGCCGGCCCGCAGGCCATGGTGTCGCTCTCTTTTTTGCCGCTGGATCGGAGCCTCGATTTCGTCGGCTTTGCGCTGCCGATTCGCCCGCAGCCCGGTAAAAGCGGAGCTCGGCCTTTGAACGCCGGGTTGATGGTCGGATGGCTGCACGCCGGTGTCGATCATATCGACGGACGCGATTTTGCCGGTAATCGTACGCAGGAACTTTCCAATTCGGAGCATGCCTTTTTCATGGGGTTTGCCGTAGCACCGACTGAGCGGGTCAGCTTTGGTGTTTCCGGTAAAATTCTTTACAACCGTATCCCCGATATCGCCGAAGAGGGCGGGGCGCTGACCTCGCGCGGCTTTGGCATCGACCTCGGTGTTTTTTTTCGCGCCATGTCCGGATTGACGTTCGGCGCCGCCGTCAAGAACAACATGGCCAAGTACACCTGGAATACGGATAAAGTCTATGAACGCGGCACTTCCACGACCTACGCCCTGCCGCGCACGCTGCGGGTCGGCGCGGCCTGGCGGATTCCGCAGCAGTGGCTGTTGGTCGTTGCCGATGTCGAAACCAGCGACAAACAGAATCCGCGTTATCACGTCGGTGCCGAGGCTGTACTGCATCGGCTGGCGGCCGTTCGCCTCGGCCTCGATCATACCAAACCGACTTTCGGTTTCGGCGTGCGCACGCGTCTTTTCGGCAAACAAGCCGAACTCAACTATGCCTTTGTTCCGACTTTGGAGGCCTTGTCGCCGGATCATGTTTTCAGTTGGACGATCGATTTTTAGCGGAATGTCGATTTTTCGCCGCGTGTTTCCGGCAAAGCGCGCGGTTTGATGAGAAAGGAAAGAAATGCTGCGAAGACTTTATTATATTCTCCTTGCTGCGTTTGCAGCGGCTCAGGCCGCCGGCAGCGGAAGCGCTGCTTTAAAGATTGGGGCATCGGCGCGCGGCGCAGCCATGGGAGAAGCCTTTAGCGCCGTAGCCGACGACGCCTCGGCTTTGTTCTGGAACCCTGCCGGCGCTGTCGCACTGGAGCACCGCAGCCTGCAGCTCAGTTATGCGTCATGGATTCAAGGAATCAGCAATCAATCGCTGTCACTCATCGCACCGACGCATTACGGGTCTTTCGGCTTTGGGCTGATGCTTACTACGATAGAAGGGTTCGAACAGCGCCTCATCGCCTCGGAAGAGCCGCTGGGCGTCTTTTCCGCGAATACTGTGGTCCTGGCAGCCAACTATGCTCGAAAGATTCTGCCCGGATGGATGCTGGGCTTCAACTTGAAGTTTCTGCATGAAAAGATCTTTTTGGAGAGCTATCAAGGGAGGATGATCGATCTCGGCCTGCAGTGGCAAACGCCGTTGGCAGGTTTGCGCATGGCTGCCGCGCTGCAGAACTGGGGCATGACCGCGCGCATGTCGCGGGAACGGGTGCAGTTGCCGCTCACGCTGCGGATCGGAGCGGCCTATCGGTTTCCGCAGTCGGCGCCGGTGACAACCGTGGCTCTCGACTATGTGACGGTGCGCGATGAAATGGGTCACCTGCAGGCCGGCGTCGAAGCGGCTCCGCTGCCTTATCTCCTTCTGCGTGCAGGATACCAAACCGGTTTTGACGATAAAGGAATCAGTCTCGGCTTTGGATTGCGGCTGCGGAGAACAACGATCGATTACGCTTATGTTCCCTTTCGGCGAGGGTTGGGCGACACGCATCGATTTTCCGTTTCATTGCCTTTTTAAGGCGGAAACATTGAGGACAGGTTGATTCAAAAGGGACCTCAACATGAAGACCAGACGCTACATTCTTTTTTTGATTTTTGCGGTTGCGGCGGGAACGACGGTTATAGTAACGCAATTTCGCAATCGCGAGGCCTATTCATCGGACGGCGTGCGCGAGCAGTTGACCCGCTTTCAGGAGGTGTTTGCGCTCATCAACAATTACTATGTAGAGCCGCCTGATCGGGAAAAACTCATTACCGGCGCGATCAACGGCATGTTGAGCGAGCTCGATCCGCACTCGGTCTATATCCCCAAAAAGAACCTGGAGCGCGTGACCGAGCAGTTCGAAGGCTCTTTTGAAGGCATCGGCATTGAGTTTGTGGTGCTCAACAAAATCCTGACGGTCGTCTCGCCGATCGTCGGCGGTCCATCCGAAGCGGTCGGCATTCGTCCCGGAGATCAGATTATCCGCATCGAAGGGCAATCAGCCTACGGCATTACCGAGGATGAGGTGCTGAAAAAGCTGCGCGGCCCTGCAGGCACGCAGGTCAAGGTGACGATTCGACGGCCTTCCGAAGGAACCGAATTCGATGTCGTCATCACCCGCGACAAGATTCCCATCTACAGCGTGATGGCGGCGTTTATGCTGGATGATCGCACGGGTTACATTTATCTCGGCCGCTTTGCCCGCACCACAGCTCAGGAAGTGGAGGAGGCGCTGCAAAAGTTGGAAAAACAGGGAATGAAACAGCTCGTCTTCGACCTGCGCGGAAACTCCGGAGGCTACTTGGATCAAGCGTTCGAGGTGGCGGACAAGTTTATCCCCGGAGGCTACAAGATCGTCTATACGCGCGGCCGCATTCGAAATTCGGATCAGGACTTTTACTCAACCGACAAAGGGACGCATCCCCTCTTTCCTCTGGTTGTTCTAATCGATCACGGTTCGGCCAGCGCGTCGGAAATCGTGGCCGGTGCGATTCAGGATCTCGATCGCGGCTTGGTTCTCGGTCAGACCAGTTTCGGCAAAGGGCTGGTGCAGAATCAGATTCCGCTCAGCGACGGGGGCGCTTTACGGTTGACCGTCGCCCGCTACTACACGCCCAGCGGTCGTCTGATCCAGCGGCCGTATGAAGAGGACAATCTGGTCGATTATTACAATGAGGCTTATAGCGATTCGGCCGATGCGCGCAAACCCGATTCTACCAAACAGTACCTGACCTTGGCGGGACGCACGGTTTACGGCGGCGGCGGTATTACACCGGACTCTATTCTCACGCCGGAGCGAATTACCCGCTTTACAAACCGATTGATCGTTAAGCGGCTTTTCTTCGAATACGCCGTCGACTGGGCAGGTCGGCACAAGGGAGCTTTTAAGGATTTCGAGGCTTTTAAGCGCAATTTCAAGTTCGATGCGGCCATGCTCGAAGAGTTCAAGTCGCTTATGAAAAAACACGACATCGAGTTCGTCGAAGAAGCCTATCAAAAAGACGCCGATTACATTGCCTTATTGATCAAAGCAGAGATCGCGCGTCAGTTGTGGAACAGCGAACATTATTACAAGGTGAGGATAACCGCCGACCGAGAAGTTGAACAGGCCGTCAAAATGATGCCGGAGGCCGAGCGAATCAAAAACCTGCACGCTTGGAACGCTGCTCCAAAGATGCAGAAATAAAGCAGCGGAGACGCCTCGTGCGTCTCCGCTTTTTTCAACCGATCGACTCATCATTCTCTCATCTTTTCCCTCAAAATTACTTCCCTTGAAAGACCGTCGCTCTGAGTGAGATGCTTACTCTATTCCTTGAAAAATCAGTTGGAAATGGATGTTTTTTTTGATAATTTTCCAGCTTGTAATTAGAACATTTCGCAGCCCTCATGGGTTGTATGCTCTGCTTTGAAGCAGGGAAAAGTAAATTGGAACAGACGAAAAGGATGCCATGAGAACCATTCGCATAAAGAAAGGCCTGGATGTTCCGATCAGCGGGGCGCCGGAGCAGGTTATTTATGATGCACCGGCTGTAAAACAAGCGGCGGTTCTTGGTGCCGATTACATCGGCATGAAGCCGACGATGCAGGCGGCCGTGGGTGACCGCGTAAAACTTGGACAAGTGCTGTTTTCAGACAAGAAAATGCCTGCCGTCAAATACACATCACCGGCGAGCGGTCGTATTGCGGCCGTCAACCGCGGCGACAAGCGGGCGCTCATCTCGGTCGTGATCGAAATCGACGGTGATGATGCCGTGAGCTTTACCGCCTATGATTCCTCGCGCCTGCCGGGACTCGACCGCGAAACCGTCAGACAGCAGCTGCTCGATTCCGGTTTGTGGACCTCGCTAAGAGCTCGGCCTTTCGGCAAAGTTGCTGATCCGCAGACGACGCCGCACTCGATCTTTGTTACGGCGATGGACACGCGGCCGCATGCTCCGAATATGGACGTTGTGCTGCAGGGCAAAGAAAAAGATTTTGCCGACGGCTTAAAGGTTTTATCCCTGTTGACGGACGGCAAGGTGTTTGTCTGCTGCGGACCGCAAAGCCGGGCGGCCGTCGAAGAATCGGACAAGATCGAAACGGTTTATTTCTCCGGCCCGCATCCGGCGGGGCTGCCCGGCACTCACATCCATTTTCTAGATCCCGTCGATCGGCACAAGACCGTTTGGTACGTCGGTGCCCAGGATGTTGCAGCGATCGGCCGTCTGTTTACCACAGGTCGTCTGGATGTCGAGCGGATCGTCAGCCTTGCCGGTCCGGCGGTCAAACGGCCGCGCCTGCTGCGCACGCGGCTCGGCGCCTCGCTGACGGAGCTTACCGACGGCGAGCTGCAAGGGGGTTCGGTGCGCGTCGTTTCGGGTTCTCTGCTCGACGGACGGACTGCCGCCGACGGCGCCGCCTTTCTCGGCCGCTATCATCAGCAAATAAGCGCTCTGTCGGAAGGCGGCGACAGGCACCTGCTGGGTTGGTTGAGTCCGGGCTTTAATCTCTACTCGGTTAAAAACATCGTCCTTTCCAAGCTGTTTCCGCGCAAGGAATTTTCTTTTACCACGGCGCTTCACGGCGGGCCGCGGGCTATTGTGCCGATCGGCAGCTATGAGGAGGTTATGCCGCTCGATATTCTGCCGAATCTGTTGCTCAAGGCATTGGCCATTACAGACATTGAAGAGGCAGAGCTTCTCGGCTGTCTGGAGCTGGAAGAGGAAGACTTGGCGCTTTGCACCTTTGTCTGCCCCTCAAAGATCGATCATGGGTTGAACCTGCGTAATACGTTGACCATCATGGAGAAAGAAGGATAGTGAAGGCTCTCAGAAGATTCCTCGACAAACAGGAAAAACATTTTACCGAGGGAAAGCTAAAGGCGCTCTATCCATTATGGGAGGCGATAGACACCTTTGTCTATTCCACGGGGGCGGTGACGCGCAGCGGAGCGCACATCCGCGATGCCCTCGACCTCAAGCGCATGATGATGATGGTGGTATACGCGCTGATACCAACGGTGATTATGGCGCTCTACAATACCGGTTACCAGGCTAATTTGGCCATTGCCGCCGGAGCCGAGTCGACCCGCTGGCAGGCTCAGGTCATGCAGCTTTTAGGGCTCGGCTTTTCACCGCAGAGTCTGCTTTCCTGTTTTGTGCACGGGGCGCTTTACTTTTTCCCCGTTTATATCGTGACGTTGGCCGTCGGCGGGTTTTGGGAGGTGCTTTTTGCCGTCGTGCGTAAACATGAGGTGGCGGAAGGATTTTTGGTCACCAGCCTTCTCTTTCCGCTCATCCTGCCTCCGACAATCCCTCTTTGGCAGGTCGCTCTCGGCATCAGCTTTGGTGTGGTCATCGGCAAAGAAATATTCGGCGGCGTCGGCTACAATATTCTGAATCCGGCATTGACGGCGCGCGCTTTTCTCTTTTTTGCCTATCCGGCGCAAATATCCGGCGACAAAGTGTGGGTGGCTGTCGATGCGGTCAGTCGGCCGACGATGTTGGCGCAGCTTGCCGATCCGCTCATCGAATTGACTTATTCGTGGAAACAGGCTTTTCTCGGATTGATTCCCGGCTCCATGGGCGAAACTTCGACTTTGGCTTGTCTGATCGGGGCGCTGATTCTTATTCTTTCCAAGATCGGCTCCTGGCGCATCATGCTCGGCGTTTTGATCGGCATGACGGCGACGTCTTCGCTCTTTAACCTCATCGGCAGCGCAACGAACCCGATGTTTGCCGTTACGCCGTGGCAGCATCTGGTCGTAGGCGGCTTTGCTTTCGGCACCGTCTACATGGCAACCGATCCGGTGAGTGCGGCGCAGACCGATATGGGGCGCTGGATTTACGGTATACTGATCGGTATACTTGTCATATTGGTGCGGGTGGTCAATCCGGCTTTTCCTGAAGGGATGATGTTGGCCATCCTCTTTATGAACATCTTTGCGCCGATCATCGATCGGTTGGTTCGAAATGCGAACATCAAAAGGAGGCTCGCCCGTAATGGCGTCCAATGATTCGACCAAAAAGATCCTGACGGTTGCTTTGGGCGTCTGCCTGGTCTGCTCGGTGCTGGTGTCGGCCTCGGCCGTCAGTCTGCGCAGCCGGCAGGAGCGCAACAAGGAACTGGACAAGATTAAAAACATCCTTACGGCAGGCGCTCTGCCGGTAAAGGGTGCCGACGTTTTTCAATTGTTTCGTGAGAATATTCAGACGATTGTAGTCGATTTAGAAAGCGGTCGCGTCCTCGATCTTGGCGAGTTGCCTGCAGGCTTTGATCCGGCAAAATTCAACATTAAAGAAGCTGCCGACAGCCGCGATTTCGGAAAGGCGTTGCCGCCTGAAAAGGACCTGATCGGGATGCAGCGGATTCCGCGCTTAATACCCGTCTACGAGGTAATCAGCGGCGGCCGCGTGAGCAAGCTGATTCTGCCGATCTACGGCAAAGGGCTATGGTCCACGCTTTACGGTTTTTTGGCCTTGAACGCCGATTTGACGACGGTCGAAGGCATTACGTTTTATGAGCACGGGGAGACGCCCGGCCTGGGCGGTGAAGTGGACAACCCCAACTGGAAGGCCAAGTGGCACGGCAAGCGGGCTTTTGACGATCAAGGACATCTCAAACTGCAGGTGCTCAAGGGCGCGCCGGACCCCAATGATCCCGAGGCAATTTACCAAATCGACGGCTTGTCGGGCGCTACACTGACGACCCGCGGCTTGGATGCGATGGTCCGCTTCTGGCTCGGTGAAGACGGTTACGGCCGTTTTCTGGCTCGATTGAAGGAGGATGCGCATCATGAAGGCTAAAAAGCTGCTCTTTGACCCGATCTTTAACAACAATCCCATCGGCCTGCAGATTTTAGGCATCTGCTCGGCGTTGGCGGTCACATCAAAAATGGAAACCGCGGTCGTGATGTCGCTTGCCGTGACGTTGGTAGTCGGTTTTTCCAATCTCGCCGTCAGCCTGGTGCGCAACCATGTTTCGAGCAGCATTCGCATCCTGGTCGAAATGACCGTCATCGCCTCGTTGGTCATCATTGCCGACCAAATCATCAAAGCCTACGCCTTTAGCGTGAGCAAGCAACTCTCGGTCTATGTCGGGTTGATCATCACCAACTGCATCGTGTTGGGACGCGCCGAGGCGTTCGCCCTCAAGAATCCGCCGCTGCCCAGCTTTCTTGACGGCATCGGCAACGGCTTGGGCTACAGCTTTGTGCTGCTGACTGTGGCGTTTATACGCGAACTGTTCGGTTCCGGCAAACTCTTCGGCCACCAGATTCTGCCGGTTTACACCGAAGGCGGTTGGTATATACCGAACGGATTATTGGTATTGCCGCCCAGTGCTTTTTTTCTGATCGGATTTTTCATCTGGATCGTCCGCACCTTCAAGCCCGAGCAAGTTGAAGAGGAGTGACCATGTTTGAATATTATCTGAGCATGATCATCAAAGCGATTTTCATGGAGAACATGGCGTTGGCCTTTTTTCTCGGCATGTGCTCCTTTTTGGCGATCTCCAAGCGGGTCGAGGCGGCCTTCGGCTTGGGCATAGCCGTCATTGTGGTGCAGACCATTACCGTGCCGGTGAATAACTTGATCTACACCGGCATTTTAAAAAAGGGTGCTCTGGCCTGGGCAGGCCTGCCGGAAGTCGACTTGACCTTTCTGGGACTGATTTCCTACATCGGCGTCATTGCCGCCATCGTGCAGGTGCTGGAAATGCTCCTGGATCGCTTTTTCCCCAAATTGTACAATACCCTCGGCATCTTTTTGCCGCTGATCACCGTAAACTGCATCATTTTGGCCGGCTCGCTCTTTATGGTGGAGCGCAACTATAATTTCGTCGAAAGCGTGGTGTTCGGCTTTGGTTCCGGAACCGGCTGGGCGTTGGCGATCGTCGCTTTAGCCGGCATCCGCGAAAAATTGCGCTACAGCAATGTACCCAAGGGACTGCGCGGTTTGGGCATCACCTTCATCACCGTCGGGCTGATGGCGATCGCCTTTATGCTCTTTTCCGGAATTCAACTGTAGAGGGTTTGAATGTCGAATGCGGCTTTGGTCATACTCGGCGTGGTAATGTTCACGCTGATCGTGTTGGTTCTCGTCATCAGCATTTTATGGGCGCGGCGGAAATTGGTTAAACAGGGGAGCGTGGAGATCGTCATCAACGACGATCCCAAGCACACTTATACAGTGCCGACCGGCGGCAAGCTGCTGAACGTACTGGCGGATCAGGGCGTTTACTTGCCGTCGGCCTGCGGCGGCGGCGGCACCTGCGGTGAGTGCAAGTGCATCATTCTTTCCGGCGGCGGCGATGTTCTGCCGACTGAAAAGAGCAAATTGACGCGACGACAGATTCGCGAGGGTTATCGCCTTTCCTGCCAAGTGGCCGTCAAGAGCGATCTCAAGCTCGTCGTTCCGCCCGAAGTGTTCGAAATCCGCAAGTGGGAGTGCACCGTCCGTTCCAACCGCAACGTCGCCACCTTTATCAAGGAGCTCATCCTGGATCTGCCGCCCGGAGAGAATGTCGACTTTCGCGCAGGCGGGTACATTCAGATCGAGGCGCCGCCGCATCATGTTCGTTTTGCGGATTTTGACATCGATCCCGAATACCGCGCCGATTGGGAAAGGTACAATCTCTTTGCCTTGGAATCCAAAGTCGAAGAACCGATCGTGCGCGCCTACTCGATGGCCAATTATCCTGAGGAGCGGGGCATCATCATGCTGAACGTGCGCATTGCCACGCCTCCGCCGAACAAGCCGAACGTGCCGCCGGGACAGATGTCTTCCTACATTTTCAGTCTCAAGCCCGGGGATAAGGTGACCATCTCGGGTCCCTACGGTCAGTTCTTTGCCAAGGATACGGATGCCGAGATGGTGTTCATCGGCGGCGGTGCGGGTATGGCGCCGATGCGTTCGCATATCTTTGACCAGCTCAAGCGGCTGCATTCCAAGCGCAAGATCTCCTTTTGGTACGGCGCCCGCAGCCTTCGCGAAGCCTTCTACATCGAAGAATTTGAGCAGTTGGCCAAAGAAAATCCCAATTTCACTTTCCATCTGGCTCTTTCCGAGCCGCTTCCGGAAGACAATTGGTCAGGGTATGTCGGATTTATCCATCAAGTTCTTTACGACAATTATCTCAAGGATCACCCGGCGCCGGAAGACTGCGAGTACTATATTTGCGGTCCGCCGATGATGAACGCGGCGGTTTTTAAAATGCTTGACCAGCTCGGCGTCGAGCCCGAAAACATTTTGTATGATGATTTCGGCGGCTGAGCTCCGCTTTTCTGAACTCCTATCTGCAAAACGCTGAATTCGGCGACCGACGGAGTTTGCCTTCTTGGCAAGAAATAATTGCCTCTCCGATTATGTTGTTTCTTCTCCTTAAAACAGAAGGGCCGAAAGGCCCTTCGACACGCAGGTAATTGTCAAGGAGGCATGCCATGAGAACTGCCGAGGATATCATCCGCCAAAAGGGAGGCGAAATTCACGCGGTGCCGGTCGATGCAACGCTGTATGAAGCCGTTGCCGTTATGGTGGAAAAGAAAATCGGCGCCGTGCTGGTGCGTGAGGGCGACAAAATGGTCGGGATTTGGACCGAGCGCGATCTGTTGCGCGGAAGCTTACAGGAAGGCTTTGATCTTCGTCGTGAATTGATCAGCCGCCACATGTCCAAGCCGTTGATAACGGTGCCGCATACCGACACGATCTATCGGCTGATGGACAAAATACTCGGCTTGCGGCTGCGGCATTTACCGGTTGAAAAAGAGGGCAAGATTATCGGTGTGCTTTCCAGCGGCGACGTGATTCGTGCCGCATTGCTCGAGAAAACGCGGGAATATGAAGAGCTGAACAAAATGCTCGGTTGGGAATACTATGAAAACTGGCGTTGGAAGAAATAACACACGGATAATTTTAGCGCTCATCTCTCAGCTTGTGGTTATCGTCGGCTGCGGGGGGCGCTCAAAGCCGTTAGAGCTGTACGGTCTACGCGGCCAGACCATGGGCACGACCTACAGCATAAAGGTCGTGGAAGAACGCGGTAAGCCGGTCAATGTAACAGCCCTGAAGGCCAAGATCGACTCGCTTTTAAAGCAGGTCAATCTTAAAATGTCTACATATCTGCAGGAGTCGGAGTTATCGCGGTTGAATCGAGCCCCTGCGGGCGAATGGCTGCCGGTTTCGCCGGAGATGATGACCGTGCTGGCCGAAGCCCGACGCGTCAGTGAAAAAAGCAACGGAGCATTCGACATTACGGTCGGTCCGCTGGTGAATTTGTGGGGATTCGGTCCGGAGATGCGGCCGACGGCGGTTCCCACGGACAGCGAGATTGCTGCGCGCCGAGCATTGGTCGGCTATCAAAAATTGGAGCTGCATGAGTCGCCGCCTGCCGTGAGAAAGGCGGCGGCAGGGATGTACTGCGATTTGTCGGCCATTGCAAAAGGTTGGGGGGTGGATAAGGCGGCTGAACTGCTGGAGGGGCAGGGTTTCCGCAACTATATGGTGGAAATCGGCGGCGAAGTGCGGGCAAAGGGCGTCAACGCCAAGGGTGAGGCTTGGCGCATCGGCATTTCTTCGCCCGATCCTCAGATTGCCGTGCAGCGGGTGATCCGCATCAGCGGCCTGAGCGTAGCCACCTCGGGCGATTATCACAATTATTTTGAGCAGGATGGAGTGCGCTACTCGCATACCATTGATCCGTCTACCGGTCGACCGATCACGCACAAGCTCGCTTCTGTAACCGTCATTCATCCGTCGTGCATGACCGCCGATGCCTTTGCAACCGCCATTGATGTGCTCGGTCCCGATGCCGGCATGGAATTGGCCGAAAAAGAGAATCTGGCGGTGTTTATGATCGTTAAAACCGAGCAGGGATTTGTCGAACGAATGAACCGCGCCTTTGAGGCATTTTTGCAAAAGTGAGGATGTGATGCAGTTCCTAGTTGTAGCCGGAATATTCTTTGTCGTTTTCGTTCTTTTTGTTCTATCGTTGAAATTCAGCCGATACAAAGAGCGGCCGGAAGGCTGCTGCGGCGGCGGACACTGCAGCGTAGAAGCTAAAAGCGCGCACGAATGCTGCAGGGCAGAATAAAGCCGGTTAGTACGGCATGTTCTGCTTTTTGCCCCTTTTTGCTAAAAGTTAGAAACTCTCGAAAATTCGAGCGCAAGCTTTTGGACGAATATTTTTTCTATTTGATGTTGAATGATCTCGGGGTTACCACACCGGTAAAAGATTTTAATTGTGTTGAAGGTAATCCGACGGTTGATTTTTCTTTTAGGATTCGGGCATCCAGGATGTAACCACAATGTCCGCCGAGTAAGGCACGAATCGACGCATTTTTCGGGCGCAGGGGAAAGAAGCGTAAACATCGATTATCATTTTATCGTATGCGTGCAAGGCGTCAACTATACAGTTCACCGCAAAAACGCTGTCTGAGGCAACGCTTGTTTAAATCTGGGAACGGCCAAAAAGCAATTGCTTTTTAGCGGCTGCTTTCGTACACTAACGACAAGAAAAAAGCGATTCAGCGATTGTTTTCGAAAGGCGAGCAATGGCCAAATTAACATTTCTCGGGGCAGCGGGGACGGTAACCGGTTCACGACATTTGTTGACGATAGATGGAAAAAACTATTTAATCGACTGCGGCATGTTTCAAGGCCGAAAAGAGGATCGACTGCGCAATTGGGAGCCGTTCGAAATCCCGCCCGAACAAATCGAAAGCGTTTTTTTGACGCATGCGCATATTGATCACAGCGGTTGGCTGCCGCGTTTGGTCAAGGAAGGCTTTAGAGGGTCGGTCTATTGCACTTACGCCACCCATGATTTATGTAAGATTATGCTCAAGGACAGCGCGCATCTGCAGGAAGAGGATGCCAAGTGGGCAAACAAGAAAGGGTTCACCAAACACAAACCGGCGCTGCCTCTCTATACCGTTGACGATGCGAAAGAGGCGCTCAAATTTTTCCAGCCGCTTTATTACGGTCAGGAATACTATCGCGCCATACCAAACCGACGGGTCAAATTCAAGGATGCCGGTCACATTCTCGGTTCGTCCTTTATTGAAATCAAGCGGGAGGACGGTGAAAAAACGCGCAAACTGGTTTTCGGCGGCGATTTTGGTCGTGCCGAGCAGCCGCTGCTCAAGGCGCCCACGCAGATTTTCAATGTAGATTATCTGATTTTAGAGTCCACTTACGGTGATCGTCTGCACGGCCCAAAAGATCCGGCAGCAGAACTCGTTCGTGTCGTCAATGAAAGCATCGATCGCGGCGGTGTCCTTGTCATTCCTGCCTTTGCCGTGGGCAGAACGCAAATGCTCCTTTATCTGCTGAGGGAATTCCAGGAAAAGCAGCTTATTCCGCCGATTCCGATTTATATCGACTCTCCAATGGCCATCGAATCCGTCGATGTGTACGCCAAACATCCTGCAGATCTCGACCTGCAGAGCCGCATGGAAGTGTATAGGGGCAAAAATCTGTTCAAACCGAAAAATCTGCATATTTGCCGCACTCAGGAACAATCTCAAGCCGTCAACCGTATTGAAAAAGAAGCGATTATTATCTCTTCCAGCGGCATGGCGACGGGCGGCCGTATTCTTCATCACTTGGCGGCGCGGCTGCCGGACGAAAGGAATACGATCCTGTTCATAGG
>JAPDPN010000032.1:17355-26627 GCA_034506455.1 Candidatus Zhuqueibacterota bacterium
TTTGGAAACATCATCGGCAGCAATATCGTCAATATTCTTCTTATACTTGGAGTCGCGGCAGCGATTCGGCCGCTTAAAACGCAGCACAATACCGTCTGGCGAGAGATTCCATACTCGATGTTGGCGATCTTTGTGCTTTTCGTGATGGTTAACGACTCGCTGTTCAGTCAAGGCGTTAACCTCCTTGCCCGTAATGACGCATTGATTCTATTGTGTTTTTTCGGCTTTTTTCTCATCTACAACTTTGCCATTGCTCAAGTGCAGGTAGTTGATTTTCGGCCAACCAAACCGCTTTCTGTTCTCAAAATGACAATGTTCATCGCCGTCGGCTTGGCCGGCCTTTTTCTGGGCGGCAAGTTGGCGGTCGAAAATGCCGTGATCATCGCCCGCGCTTTCGGTATAAGCGATAAGGTCGTCGGATTAACCATCGTAGCGTTGGGAACGTCTCTCCCCGAGCTGTTCACTTCCGCCGTGGCCTCTTTTAAGAAAAAAGATGACATTGCTGTCGGTAATGTCGTTGGTTCCAATATCTTTAACATCTTTTTCGTTCTCGGTTGCACAGGAATCATTCGTGATTTGCCCTATAATCCCTCCATTAATTTTGATTTTCTTGTTTTGACTTTTGCGTCGCTGTTGTTCTTTTTCAGCAGCTTTGTCAAAGAAAAAGGTCAAATCAGCCGACGGGAGGGTTGGCTCTTCATCTTTATTTACCTGGTCTACACCGCTTATCTCTTCATAACCAAATAGCTTCTTTCCGTATTTGCAGCTTCCTGCCGTTGAAAACTGATAGAATTTTTGCAGAATTTTTTGTAAATTGTAACGTGCAATTCAATCGGTGAGGAACAGCACAAGCGGAAAGGAAGCAAGGTATGTCGCAAGTCCTGATCATCGAAACCGACCGCGTTCTGGGCAGTCGTCTGGCGAGTGCACTCAGGCGTCAGCGGTTTCAGGTCAAAAAACATAAAGACGTACTGGAGGGTTTGCGCGAGCTGGCCTGGTTCAGCGCGCAGATGATCATTTGGCAACCCGACCCCAATGATGCGACGAAACTAAAAAAGTTCAAAGCCATCAAACAATATCGCCGCTATACGCCCTTGGTTATTTTGGACGACTCGGCGACTTTTCACGACCAACTGGACGAGAACACTTTTCTCTATCCGAGCGATACCGAACCGGACGTACTGGTGCAGAAGGCGGTTGATCTGCTGGGTGTTCCCAATACGCCCGAATTTGAAGATATTGACAATGAACCCTATGAAGAAAGCGGATACTGACAGCCGCTTTCGGGTTCCTTTATGCCTGCAAAAAGCGCTCACTGGGAGGTTGAGCGCTTTTTCTTTTTCGGCCGAGCGCTGTTGGACGTTTGATGTTTCAAAGAATTATACTATCTTTTAGCGAAAAAGCGAGGGTCGGATTTGAAACCGCTGCTGATTCTGTTAATGACTGCTCTTTTCGCTTACGGGGGGACGACGGCAAACCTCCCTCTAAGTCATTGGGCTTATCCCTTCTTCGAACGCTTGGAAGCCTTGGGCGTCATTAACGGGATGGAGCTGCGCGTGAGGCCTGTTTCGCGGCAAATTGCGGCGGAGTGGGTTCGGCAGTCTCTGGAAGCGGCGAAAAAATCGCCGCATCTGTTTTCGGCCGGCGATCTAAAGCTTTTGGAGCAACTGCGCGGCGATTTTCGTGATGAATTGGGAGAATCGGCTGCAGATGCAGCGCCTGAGCGCCATTTTTACACTATGCGCGAGCAGGAAACAATTTTGCACGTCGATATTCTAGCCGCCGAGCAGATCGACTCTCGTCGCAGCTCTGGCGCACCGGATCAATTGCTTTCGCATACAACTTTAGGCGGCAACCTGCGCGGCCAATTTGGTAACAACCTGGCTTTTTTTGCTAATGCCCGCAACACGCTGACGCGCGGCGAGAAACGCGACCCTAACGACGAAAATTTTAATCCGGCCAAAGGTGAGCCCGTCGTAACCTCGGGCGCCAATGTCTATCGCGATCAAACGACGGCTTACTTTATTTGGCAAAAATCGGCTTTTCGGCTGCAGGCCGGTAAAGATGAGTTCGACTGGGGACCGTTCTTCGGAAAAGGATTTGCTCTTTCTGCGAATGCGCCGCCTGCCGATATGCTGCGACTATGCTTTCGGCTTAAAAAGTTTTCTTTTAACTCGATGCACGCCTGGCTGCGCAGCCCTTTGGGGCAAAAGTACCTTGCCGCCCATCGAATCGATTTGCAACCATTACAGGGCTTGTCTTTGGGATTTGCCGAAACAGTTGTTTACGGCGGCCGCGGAGTCGAGCCGTCCTATCTCAATCCCCTGATCTTTTATCATTTTGCCGAGCACCACTTGGGGGATCGCGATAACAACAACATCGTTGCCGATGTGGTGGTAACGGCCTTGCCTCGCCTTACTCTTGCCGGCGAATGGTATATCGATGACATGACTTCGACCAAAAGCTGGAGGAACTATTTCGGCAACAAGTTCGCTTGGGCAGTGGGCGGCCTGTGGGCGGATGCCTTTCGGTTACGCGGCCTCGATCTTCGATTTCGCTACGGCCAAATTTCCCCTTACGTCTATAGCCATTGGGATTCGCTGAACATTTACACCCATTACGATCAGATCATCGGCAACCGATCGGGTCCGAACAGTGACGAGTTTTCGATTGCGCTCGGAAAACAGTTTGGTCGCGATTTCCGCATCGAGCTGAACGGTCGATTAGGCCGGAAAGGTGCAGGTGAGGCTGACACGAGCACGCGTCCACCCGTCGGCGATCGCAAAGAGTTTCTCAAGGGAGTAGTTGAAAGGCGGTCAAGCGTCGGATTTCGCATCATAGATCAATTGGTTCGTGATCTGTTCGTTTCTATTTCTTACGACTATGAGGATGTCCGTAATGCCGACCTTGTGGCGGGTCGATCCCAATCCCATCATTGGGTGCGTTTCCGAATCGATTGTGATTACTGAGGAGCCATGCCGGTCGTGCAATTGATTCTCCTCGGGTTTTCATTTTTCTACGGCGCCGCCGTGTTGTGGATTCGAGCCGGATTACGGCGTATCCCGTCGGAACGCACCCTCGAACAGCCGATGGTATCGGTTATCGTTGCGGCGCGCAATGAAGCGCAGCACCTTCCCGCGCTTCTCGACGCATTGGCGGCTCAGGATTATCCGCGCTCCCGCACGGAATTCATCATCGTGGACGACGAATCCGAGGATGACACAGCAGCGCTCGTGGAGGCGTACCCCGATGAGAGGCTGCTTCTCCTGCGCAGTCGAAATCGGGAAAGGTGCGCCTCTCCAAAAAAGCAAGCCTTGGACTTGGGCATACGGCAGGCAAAGGGAGAAATTCTTGTCCTTACCGACGCTGACTGCCTTCCGCCGCCGAATTGGCTGAGCGATATGGTAAGCTATTTTACGCCGGATACCGGTATGGTCATCGGTTTTTCGCCCGCAGAATTGCCGCTGAAAAAGGGATTTTTTCCGTGCCTCATGCAGCTCGACTCGCTGTCCCTGGCGGCGATAGCGGCGGGAAGCAGCGGCTGGAGCGCCGCCGCCACCTGCAACGGCCGAAATTTGGCCTACCGCAAATCCGTGTATGAACAAGTCGGCGGATTCACTCGCATCCGGCATCACCGATCCGGCGACGACGACCTGTTGTTAGGGCTGGTGCAAACAACCGAGTGGAAAATCCGCTACGCTTTTGATGCACGTGTGGTGGTCCCCACCTATCGGCCGCAAAATTTCCTTCACTTCGTCCGCCAGCGGCTCCGACACGCTTCAAAGGGTTTTTATTACTCGCCCGTCAAAGTTGCTGCCTTGATTGCCGCATATAGCTATCACTTTATACTTTTTACGGCGCCGTTACTATGCGGATGGATGCCTTTTTTTTTCGCCATGATTTTCAAGCTTGTCGTTGATTTTTTTCTGTTGCATCGTTTTGCCGTTCCTATGCGGCGGACCGAGTGCCTCAGGATTCTGCCGCTTGCCGAGCTGTTGCATGTGCCTTATGTAGTGCTGTTCGGGGCGGCCGGCCCGTTTCTATCAAGCAAATGGAAATAGGAGTCACCATGCTGAGTTGGCTTCTGAATATTGATCGAGAGATCTTTTTTCTCATCAACCGCGACCTTCAGAACCTTTTTTTCGATTTAATCATGCCGCTCATCACCAACCAGCGTAACTGGACGCCCATTTTTGTGATCATCATCCTGGGCCTTTTGTGGAAAGGCGGCCGCAAAGGCCGATGGGCTCTTTTATTGTTGGCGGCGGCGCTGACGTTGAGCGACCAACTTTCATCATCGGTCATTAAACCGTTGGTCAAGCGGGAGAGACCGTGCGTAACCTACGGCGAACTCGGCATGGTACACTTGCCGACCGGCATCACGCGTTCGCCCTCTTTTCCCTCTTCACACGCGGCCAACTCGGCCTCTGCCGCTACGGTTCTGGCGTTTTTGTATCCGCAGTGGCGAACTGTATGCATCCTGGCCGCGGTCTTGGTGGCCTTTTCGCGTGTGTATGTGGGCGTGCACTATCCCTTGGATGTTCTGGCCGGTGCGCTCCTTGGATTTCTCAGCGGAGCGCTGGTTGTTTTCATATTCAGGACATTTGAAAAACGGCATTTGCAGAAAACATCGATGAAAACAGAGCAGCAAAATGAGCTCACTATCAGGAGCGAGTAAATGAATCGAGCGGAGCAAACGGAGGAGCACGCCGAAATCCCGATGCGGCGCGTGGGGCCGCTCAAGATCGTCGGCCCGGTGATGGACGGAGAGGTGATGGTGCCGTTGGCGACTTTCGAGACGCCGCTCTGGCCCTCAGTCGAGCGCGGTGCGCGGGCTACGGCCGAGGCGGGAGGTATTCGCGCCGTGGTTGTCGACGAACGGATGGCGCGCTCAATCCTCGTCCAGGCAACGGACGCGGAAACCGCTCTGCAGGTGCGTCGACAATTGGAAGCCCGCAAGGCGGAATGGGCGCAGGTCGCAGAGAGCACCAGCCGATTCGCCCGTTTTGTCGATTTTCATTTCCAAAACCTTGCCGATCTGCTTTATATTCGCTTGGAAATGAGCACCGGCGATGCTGCCGGCCACAATATGGTCACCAAAGCGGCCGACGCTCTCATGAGCCGACTGCTGGAAGAGTTTCCGCAAATTCGTTACGTCAGCGTTTCAGGAAATTACTGCACCGATAAAAAAGTGTCGGCGGTCAACGGCATTTTGGGACGCGGCCGGCATGTCATCGCCGAAGCAACGATCAGCGCCAAACTTTGCCGACGGTTTCTCAAAACCACGCCGGAAAAGCTGGTCGATTTGAACATCAAAAAGAATCTTTATGGAACCATGCTCGCAGGCGGTGTACGGGCGGCGAATGCTCACTTTGCCAATATGCTGCTGGCTTTTTATTTGGCGACGGGTCAGGACGCCGCGAACATTGTCGAAGGTTCGCAGGGGTTCGTCAATGCCGAAGTAAGGGAAGGGAATCTCTATTTTGCCGTTACGCTGCCCCATCTGATTGTCGGCACCGTTGGCGCCGGTAAAGGGCTGCCGTTCGTTGCCGACAATCTTCAACGCCTCGGCTGCTTGGAGGAGAGGGTGCCGGGAGAAAACGGCCGTCGATTGGCAGTGATCGCTGCGGCGGCGGTACTTGCCGGTGAACTCTCTTTGCTGGCTGCCTTGACCCAGCCGCACGAGCTGATGAGGGCTCACGAAGCTTTGGAACGCAAATGACGGATCATTTGACCAACGACCGCAAACTGGAGCACATTTCGGTCATCCTCAACGACGATCAGACCGACCGAGCCAAGCACTATTTCGACCGCATTCATCTTGTGCATCGGGCTCTGCCGGAAGTCAATCTTGAAGAGATCGATCCCTCGATTGAATTCATGGGCAAAAAGCTTTCCTTTCCGCTGCTCATTTCTTCGATGACCGGCGGTTCGCAGGAGACGGTGATGACCATCAATCGAAACTTGGCGACGGCAGCTCAAGCCTGCGGGGTGGCGATGGGTGTGGGATCGCAGCGGGTGATGTTTACGCATCCCGAGGCGCGGCCCAGTTTCGATTTACGGCCATTTGCTCCGAATGCTTTGCTTTTTGCCAACCTCGGGGCGGTGCAGCTCAATTACGGCTTTACGATCGATCATTGCAGCCGCGCCGTCAAGGCCGTCGGCGCCGATGCGCTTTACCTGCACCTCAATCCGTTGCAGGAGGCTGTGCAGCCGGAAGGAAACGTCGATTTCAGCGGACTGGCGGCCAAGATCGGCGCCGTTGCCCGAGATCTTGAGGTGCCGGTGATCGTCAAGGAAGTGGGAGCCGGAATTTCGCCCGCTGATGCGAATCTTTTAGCGGCCCAAGGCATCCGTTATATCGACGTAGCCGGAAGCGGCGGCACAAGTTGGAGCCGCATCGAACATTTCCGCAGGCAGGAAGAAGCGGACGATCTCGGCCTGCTGTTCCAAGATTGGGGCAATCCTACGCCTTTGGCGCTTTATGCGTTGAGGCCGCTGACGGATCGGGTGACGCTTGTCGCCTCCGGCGGCATTCGCTCGGGTATCGATATGGTCAAAGCGGTCATTTTAGGAGCGTCGCTTTGCGGCCTGGCCAAGCCGTTTCTCAAACCGGCCATGGAATCTGCGGAAGCCGTGATCCGCGTCATCGAACGGCTCAAAAAAGAATTTGTCGTTGCCATGTTTCTTTTGGGTGTCTCCAATACGGCCCAACTGCAGAAAAACGATTCTTTGTTGTGGAATACCGATTTTGCGCGTCTGTAAATGACGAAATCGTATCCCCAAATAACTTTATCAAATTCAGCAGAGGAGCTCAACATGCAGGTCGGCATCGAAGCAATCGGCATGTATACGTCCAACTATTTTATCGATTTAAAGACTTTGGCGGCGCACCGAAATGAAGACCCGAACAAATATTATGTGGGCATAGGACAGGAAAAAATGGCAGTGCCGCCTCCGGATGAAGACATCGTGACGTTGGCGGCTAATGCAGCCCGTGAAGCCTTGACGTATGTCGACGCCTCTGCAATTGATACGTTGTTGTTCGCAACCGAGTCGGGCATCGATCAGTCCAAGGCCGCCGGAACCTGGCTGCACCGACTGCTCGATCTGCCCCAAAACATGCGCGTGATTGAACTCAAACAGGCCTGTTACAGCGGAGCCGGAGGCCTAATGCTGACACTCCCCTATCTCATGCAACACCCTGAGCGCAAGATTCTCCTGGTTGCCGCCGATGTCGCTCGCTATGGTCTCGATTCAGCCGGCGAGCCGACGCAGGGCGCCGGCGCCGCCGCATTGGTTCTTTCGGCGCAACCGCGTCTGCTGGCTTTCGACTCCACAAGCGGTCTTTATACCGAGGATGTATTCGATTTTTGGCGGCCCAACTATCGCGATGAGGCACTTGTTGACGGCAAATATTCCGTAAAAATCTACCTGCGCGCCTTGGCTGCAGCCTGGAACCAGTATTGTCATCTTACAGGGCGCGGCTATCATGATTTCGATCGCTTTGTGTATCATCTCCCTTTTTCCAAGATGGGAGAAAAAGCGCATGCTTTTTTGGTCAAACATGCAGGTTTGGGCGATCTTGCCGAAGAAGAGTGGAAAGATAAAATTCAAGACGCCGCCGTCTATCAGCGCATCATCGGCAACACCTATGCCGCTTCGGTTTTTGTGGCGCTCATTTCTCTCCTTGAATGTTCACCGATCGACTTGACGGGTCGGCGCGTAGGCTTGTTCAGCTACGGATCCGGCTGCGTCGGAGAATTTTTCAGCGGGGTGGTGTTGCCGGGCTATCAGAAATACCTCAAGGCTGAGGCGCATCGGTGTTTGATCGAAGGACGTCAGGAGCTGGATTACGCCGCTTACATCGATTTTTATACTTACAAGTCCAATTTACCCACCGACGGCACTCCGGTCGTTACGCCCAAATACCGTACGGGCTGCTTTCGCTTTGCCGGAATAAAGGAACACAAACGGCTCTATGAGGTGGTCGATTGAGGGCTGCGGCGCCCGGAAAACTGATCCTGAGCGGTGAACATGCCGTAGTCTACGGTGCACCGGCTTTGGCCGCTGCGGTCAATCGCTTCGCCTATGCCGAGGTGCAATCAATCGAAGGTGACTTTGAGTTCTACCTCGGCGATTATCCCCTGCACTTGTCTTTGTCCGAGTCCGAATTTTACCATAAGCTGCAGAATCTTTTTAAAATCGACCTGAGAAGATCCAATGACCCATCAGCTCTACTGGTCTGCCTGCTTGACGTCTTTATGCGCACATATGGTCTGAAATTTCCGCGCGGTTTACGGCTGAGTGTGCAGTCCGATCTGCCCATCGGCAGCGGCATGGGATCTTCAGCGGCAGTGATTCTTGCCGTACTGCGTGTTCTCCATGAGTTTTTCGATATTCCTTTCCAAGCGGATAAGGTCTTTCCCCTGGCGTTGGAGGCGGAGAATGTTCAACATGGCCGCTCCAGCGGCTTGGATCCTTATTTGGCTTTGCACGGCGGATTTGTGCTGTTTCAAAAAGGCAGTGCCGAGCCGCTCCCGCTGTCCGACTTGCCCTTTTTGGCGGTCGATACCGGCAAACCTGAGGCAACCACCGGCGAATGCGTCGCTGCTGCAGCGAAAGAGTTTTGCGACGGCAGGCTTGCAAAAGACTTTGCCGCAGTGACTATGACGCTTCGTCAAGCGCTGGAAAAAGGCGACGCTGACGGTGTACGCGGCGCCGTGCGGTGCAATCATCGACTGCTTTGCCGCATCGGCGTTACGCCGCGGCGCGTGCAGGACTTTATCGAGCGGGTCGAGGCCGAAGGCGGCGCCGCTAAAATCTCGGGCGCCGGCTCGATCCGTGGTGACGCCGCCGGTATGGTGATCGTCTTTCATGATGAGCCGTCTACGCAGCGATTAGCCGAAAACTTTGGCTATCGTCTGTTATCCTTAAAAGGAGAACCGCATGGCGCGCGCCTCGTTTAGGGTTTCTGCGCCCGGCAAGCTGATGCTGCTGGGAGAGCACGCCGTGCTGCATGGAAGCCACTGCCTGGTCTGTGCCGTGACGCAAAGACTTTCGATCATCGTTACGCCCCGACAGGATCGCCGTTTGATTATTCGCTCGGCTTTGGGAACCTATGAGGCGACGCTCGATGACCTGAGCCCCTCGCCGCAGTTTCGCTTTATGCTGGCTGCTGTTCGCCAATTTCCGCAGCCCCTAACGACGGGCCTCGAACTCGACGTCCATTCCGATTTTTCGGCGGACGTCGGTCTCGGCTCTTCAGCTGC
>JAPDPN010000033.1:0-3644 GCA_034506455.1 Candidatus Zhuqueibacterota bacterium
GCGCCTGTTACGCAGCGGCCTGGCAAGTCAATACCTCGACAATATGCATGACGCGGATGGCGTGCCCTTCTTTGCGCAGTCTCCCCTCGATGTTCATCAAACAGGCGTTGTCGGCGCCGATGACCAGATCGACCCCTGCTTCGACCAGATTGCGCACCTTTTCCGCCACCATGGCGCCGGAAAGATCGGGCATCTTGACGGAAAACGTACCGCCGAAACCGCAGCATTTATCCTGGCCTTTGAACGACACCAATTCCAAACCGCGCACATGCGCAAGAAGCTGCAGCGGCGGTTCTTTGACGCCCAAGAGGCGCGTCATGTGGCAGGAAGGATGATAGGCCGCCCGCGCATAAAGCTCGGCGCCAAGATCCACGACGTGAAGGCAATTGACGATGAAATCGGTGATTTCAAAGGTCTTGTTCGCCAACACTTGCGCCCTGCTTTGCCATTCATCTTCGCCTTGAAAGAATTGGGGAAACTCTTTGACCTGGAGAACGCAGGAACCGCTCGGCGCCACAATTGCCTCGCACTCGTCTTCGAGAAGCGCATCGATCAACAGCCGCATGCTCTTTTTCGCTTTTTCCACGTAACCGGTGTTGGTCAACGGCTGACCGCAGCAGGTCTGCTTGGGATTAAAGAGCACACGACACCCAAGGCGTTCGAGAAGCTTGACCGATTTAATTCCTACGCGCGGCAGCACAACATCTGTTATGCATGTGGCAAAAAAGGAGACTTTCATAGGCAACCATCCTGTAAGCACTATCGGCAAATTAGACATTAGTCTAATCAGATGCAAGCATGTTGTAAATATTTCCATTTGTATTTAGGCGGGAATCTCATAAATTGCCGCAGGCGATTATAGGAGGATACTGCATGGACCTTAGCCGTTTGAAAAAACTCAATGAAGGCAAGACCAAAATCATCTATGAAAATCCGGACGACGCCAAGAGCGTCTATATGGTTTTTAAAGACGACATCACCGCCGGGGACGGCCTAAAACACGATGTCATCGAAGGAAAGGCGGTCATCGACTGGCGGACGAACAAAAACATTTTCGAGTATCTAAACCGCAAAGGGGTCCATACCCATTATCTTTCGAGTCCTGTAGAGCGGGTCAGTTTGGTGCGCAAACTCGATTTTAAAATCAATCTCGAGGTTGTGACGCGCCGCGTCGCCGCCGGTTCGATCGTCAAATGGAGCCGCTATGCCGAAGGGACGCGCTTCGATCCGGTCATCACCCAATTCCATTACAAGGACGATGCTCTGCATGACCCTATGCTGGATGAAGGGTATATCGACTTTATCATCCGCAGCAAAGGCTCAACCGAATTCGACGAAATGCGGCGATTGAACGCGGAGGTGTTCGAACTGCTGGAAAAGGCGTTTGCTCATTTCAAACTGCAGCTTGTGGACTTTAAACTGGAATACGGTCTCATTGACGGCCGTGTGACGCTTATCGATGAGATTACCGGCGGTTCCTTCCGTCTTTGGCCGTACGCCAAAGAGAATCCCAATCTGCAGCAGCCGAACGTGCTGTCCGAATTGGATCCGCAAGGCCGCTTGGACAAAGACACTTATCGTTTGGGCGGCGATTTGGGGATGGTGCGCGATAAATTTGCCGTCATTGCTGAAATCACCGATCGCTTTGCCGAGCTGCCGTAATTCAAAAATTCGGCTTTCATCTCTATTAGGCGCGGGGTATGGAGCGCAGGCATTTTCTCTTTGTGCCGTTTTCCGAATCACTCACCGAGGTCGTCCTGCGTTGCGATGCGCAGAACGCCTGGTTCATCTTTCCGACGGCGGCGGCCAAGCGTGCAACCTGGCAGGCGTTTCAAAACCGCTGGCAATTCGAGGAGACGCGGTTCCTAACCATGGAAGAGTGGAAAGAGCTTCTCATTGCCGCCGACAAGCCTCTGTTGAAGGAAGAAAAACGCATCCTCGCTTTTTTTGCCTGCCTATCCGATGAAGACAAAAAAGCGCTGCACATCGAGGATTACTTTGACTGCATCGAACCGGCGCAGCGCTTTTTCGACTTTTGGGAAGAGTTCAACGAAGAGCTGCTCGCGGAGGAGATTGACGAGCAAAAGCTGATTTTCGGCGATGCGGAACTGATGCCCTGGCAGCGCGATCTCTATACCCGTTTCCGCAGCATCCGCGAAAAATATCGGCGCTTCCTCGAAGACAAAGGTTTTTGCGATTCCTTGTTTCTCCTCAAAGCCGATCTCCTGAACTGGGATGCGATGGCCGGCGTCGATCGTGTTTATTTCGTCAACCAGTTTTATTATACGGCCTTGGAACGCGCTATGATCGAGCGGTTGATCGCCCGCTCAGTGGAGGTCATGCTTCTCTATCAGCTGCCGGAAGAGCTGGTCGATCAGGAGACGCTTGCCGTGCATCCCTTTGACGTCTCCCGCTTGGGGAACGGCCGCAACGAGACCGTCGAAATCATCGAATGCCCGAACGAAACCGTCATGACCTTAACGCTGATGCGGCTGACGGAACAGCGAAAGGTGCGGCACGTCGTCAATTTCAACGAGCGGCTGGAACCAACCGCCGCCCTGCTTTCGCCGCGCTTCTTTCACGCGGGAGAGAGCCGACGCTTCGAACACACCTCGATCTTTCGCCTTTTGGAATCTCTTTATCGGCTGCTTTCCGCTCTCTATTTCGAACCGCTGCGCAAGAAACTGCTTGTGCCGCTTACTTCAGTCATTGACTTTCTTCTCGTCGACGAAACCGATCTCCTGTTGTCTAAAGATGATCCCCAACTCCGCCGCCGCGCCCTGGCCAGCTGCAACGACTATCTGGATCGACAAATTCAATTTCTCGATTTGGACGGCAAAGTGTTCCATTTTTTCCCCAACCGCGAGCTGCAGAGCGCCTGGAAGCACATAACGACGACCATCCGCGGCCTCCTCTCCATACGTTCCCTCAAGGACGCGGCAACCTGCCTGGACGAGAAATTGGCCGTCGCCGTTCCCGAAATCATCAGCCGAGAAGAAAAAGACTATTCCGACATCCTCGAAGTCTTTTATCGCGCTGCAGCCGACTTTATGTCCCTCGAAACGGTCGGCTTATTCACCATGCCGGAGCTGTTCTTTCGCGACCGTTCCCTTCCCAACGAAGCTCAGGCGCCGTGCGGCCTGCTCAAACTCTTCCTCGACTACTTGAAGACCCTGCGGGTGCATTTCCGACTCTCCGGCGACTCGCCGCGCGTCGAGTTTACCAATCTGCTCGACACCCGCAACCTTTCCTTTAAAAGCGCGGCCGTGATGAACGTTGTGGAAAAGGAGCTGCCGCACGGACGGCAGGCGCCGTTTCTTCTTACCGAAAAGCAGCGCCGTCTGCTCGGACTCAAGACTTACGACCAAGTTCTGCTGCGCGAAAAGTATTATTTCTTCCGTCTGCTGCTTACAACGCCGCACATCTTTCTCCTCACACAGCGAAATCTCGAAGAAAACATCGAGCCGAGCTCGTTCATCGAAGAGCTTTTTCTTTTCTACGATTCCGAAAAGCTGCGTTTTACCCAGCAAAAAGAAACCGATTACCCCGCTCTACTGAGCCGATTGACTCATGCCGACGCCGGCTATATAATCGATCCGACCGCCGCCCAGGCGGATTCGTTCTATTCTCTGCCGTTCGATCGC
>JAPDPN010000033.1:3744-14144 GCA_034506455.1 Candidatus Zhuqueibacterota bacterium
GTTCAACCCGAGCTTGCTGAACTCGTGCAGTCGTTTTTTTATCTGCTCTTGGAAGAAAGACCTGAAATTTTGAACAGCCGAAAAAAGTCGGATTTATACGGCCAATTCAAAAGCAGACTCGAGAAAACCGTCACCGATGTTTTGCATCGGGGCTATTATCTGCCGGACCAGCGCAGCGGGTTAGAATTTGGGGAAGAAATTACGCGCGGTGATCTCTGGAGAACGCGCCTGAATATAAAGCAAACGCTAAATTTTTAGCAATGGAGAGAGCTTTTTGCCCCAGCCCGTAAAAAAAGTGATCCGCGCCGCCGCAGGAACGGGTAAAACGTACCGGTTATCGCTGGAGTATTTGGCGCTCCTGCTGAATTACAGCCGCTACGGTCTGCATTTCAGCGAAATCCTGGTCATTACGTTTACCAAAAAAGCGACGGCGGAAATTCGTGAACGCATCTTTGCCCATCTACAGGCCGTGGTCGAAGGAACGCCGCAAGGCCGCCAGGTCATCGAAAATCTGGAAAAATATTTTGGCCTTGAGATCGGCACAAAAGAAATTGACCACTTGGCACAGATTCGCCGCGACATGCTGATGAACAAATCGCAGGTGCAGATCAGCACCATCGATTCCTTTACCAATACCGTTTTCAAGACGGTCATTGCCCCCTATCTCGGCATCGGCGATTACATCGTTCAGGAAGAGATCGAAGAGGATCTCCAGGAAGAGCTCTATCGCACCGTGTTGGAGGACGCGCAAAAGTTGGAAATCTTTCGCTCCTTCTTTTTGCGGGCAAAGCGAAAACAGATCCACGATTACGAGCACTTTTTCAAATCGGTTATCGAGAAAAGATGGCTCTTCCATCTGATTCAGGAAGCCGATTTTCAGCGGCCATTTGTCGAATCGGCTGCCGAAAAGGCCGAAAGGTCTTTTGCCGAGTTTCAAAAAGAATTCCGCAAACTGTTTGACGAGCTCCAGGATTATCTGCTGCAAAAAAAGCCCGATAAAGCGCCGGATTATTATCTGCAGAAAAACACGGTTACAGCTCTCGGCAGCCTGGGGCAGTCGTTCGATTGGGCAGACGTTTCCGATTTGGCTATGCAGCTGGTCAAAAGTCCGGAGTCCTGTGAAAGGCATCTAGACTGGTTGCTCGGCGGGGAAAATTTTTGGAACTATAAAAAGATTTTTTCCAAAAAGGATGAAAAGGAGTTTGTCGATGAGTACCTAGAACGCCAAAGGACAATACAAAGTCTGCTGGCGGATTGGCTTTTCTACAGCCGCATCTTGGAGGAGGAAAGGCATCTTTTTGACATCATTCGCTGTATTCTCGAACGCTACGACGAGCTAAAACGACGCAGTGCCGTTTTCACCTACAGCGACATTGCCTATTACACCTTCCGTTATCTTTATGATCCGGCTTTATCTTTGGTCGAAGGCGACGCCGTCCTCAATTCTTTTTACGAACAGCTGTCGAGTTCCGTGCGCTTTGTTCTGATCGACGAATTTCAGGATACCAGCATCCTGCAGCATAAAATCCTGCTGCCGATCATTCGCGAGATCATCAGCGGCTCCGGCGTCAAGGAATACGGCGGCGTGATCGTCGTCGGCGACGAGAAACAGGCGATCTATGGTTGGCGCGGCGGCGAACGCGATCTGCTGCCGGCCATGTCGACCATCCTGCATGAGGCAGAGCAAGTTACCCTCGATACTTCTTACCGCAGCGACGAAAAAGTCATCG
The DNA here is from genome assembly GCA_034506455.1 of Candidatus Zhuqueibacterota bacterium. GTDB lineage: Bacteria > Zhuqueibacterota > Zhuqueibacteria > Residuimicrobiales > Krinioviventaceae > Fontimicrobium_A. The sequence continues at coordinate 5,475 of JAPDPN010000033.1, forward strand.
AGTTCATCAACGCGGTTTTCAGCGATGCCGTTTTCAAGCAGAAACTGGCCGAGATCGGCATCGAGTGGCCGTACTTTACAGTCGCCCCGTTCCATAAAAACGAGTTCGGTCAAGTCCGGCTGTTTTTACACGGCTACAGCAATGCTCAGGACACCAGCGGCGGCGCTAAAAGTGAAATCGATGTCCAACGCCTCTTTTTACGCCATATGCTCGAGCCGGCTTTGCGCGAAGGCCTTTTGACCGCCGGCAGCACTGCCCTTTTGGCGCGAACGAACAAGGAGCTGGATTCTTTAGCCGGCCTGCTCGAAGAAATGGGCATTCGCTATGTTCGCGATTCATCCGGATCCCTGCTCGATCATCCGGCCGTCAAACCGCTGATCCTGCTGCTTCGCTTTCTGCTCTATCGCGATCCATACGACCTGTTTTGCTTTCTCCGCTCCGACGTCGTGCTTTTAAATCCCGAGCAGCTGAAACAATTGCTCCTGGCCTACCGCGACGCAGAGGAGAAATGGGACATCTCGGCCATTCTGCGCCCCTTAGCGGGTCATCCTGCTGTGCAAAAACTCTATGAGCTTTTAGCCAAAACCGGAACCACCGATCTGCTTACCCTTGCCCTGCATGCCGTCGAAAGCTTCAATTTCGTCGGCCGCTTTTCCTCCGCCGGTGACGCGCAAAATCTTTTCCGCTTCCTGATGATTCTGGCCGATTTTCAGCAGCGCGAAACCCGCTATCCCAACACGCTCGCCGGATTTATGTCTTTTTGCAGCGACGAGATCGCCGGCGAACGCTTCCGTCGCACCACACCGGCAGCCGAGAACGCTCTGACGCTGATGACCATTCATAAGGCAAAAGGCCTCGAGTTCGACCACGTTTTCGTTTATTACAACCTCTCGGAGAAAAAGGGGCGTGAAACGGCGGAACTGAAGGATTATGTCTACTACAGCGAGGATTTCAGCTCGATCCGCTCCTTCCTGCTCGCCTTTAATTACGACAAGTATCTCCAATACTCTTCGTTTGCTGAATTTGTCCGGTCAAAACAAGAGCGTGAAATCATCGAAGAGCTCAATACGCTCTATGTGGCTTTTACCCGCGCCAAGCATTCTCTGACGATCGGCATGGCTTATCAGAAAAAAGACGGCTTTGCCAAGTTTGCGGAAGAAAAAGCCGATCAGCCCGATGTCATCCTCGCCGATCGACTGCTTCATTTCTTTGAAGAAAAAAACTCGCTGATCCGTTACAGCGACCAAAGGCAACAGGGCGAGTTTGGGAAGGCGGTTTGGGCAGCCGCTGCAGCTCCGCCTTCATCGGCTGAATTGCTCCCCGAAGCCGAGCTGTTTGCCGTGGATCGCCGACCTTTCTTGATGCCGGCCGAAAATCCTTCGGCGGAACATCTGAAGGCCGTGTTCCTCGAGCAAAATGCAGCAACCATCGGCAATGCCGCCCACTTTTTCCTTTCCTTCGTGCGTTACGGTACGCAGGAAGAGCTGGTTGCCGCTCGAGAGAAAACGATCGCGCATTTCGGCGGTCTGATACCGCTCGATCACCTGCAGAATCTGATCGGTTCGCTCGAACGATTCGTGGCTCAGAGCCGCGAGCTTTTTGCGGTCCGTGGCCGCGTCTTTACGGAACAGACGCTGTTCACACCGGACGGCCGCGAAATCCGCATCGACCGCATGGTGGTCGATGCGGACAACAAGCTGGTTGAAATTGTCGACTTTAAAACCGGCCACATTCTCGAACCCGAACAGCTGGATCTTTACGCCGCGGCCGTCGAAGCGCTGCCTATTGTTCGCCGTGACGGCTATCGCATCAGCAAACAATTCGTGGAAATAAAACTCTAAGCCGAAAGGAAAGACCTCATGATCGCAGAACGATTTACCAAGGACCTTGAAAGGGCTATCAAATCCTATTGGCATCAACCTGCGCTCTCGGACTATGAGAGCATGACGCGAACCTACGGCCAAATCGGCGAAAGCATCCTCAAACTCCACTATGTTTTCGAAAAAAATCACATCAAGCGGGGCGACAAGATCGCCATCGTCGGCAAAAACTCGGTCAATTGGGCGATCGGCTATTTGGCGACAGTGACTTACGGGGCGGTCATCGTGCCGATTCTATCCGATTTTAAGCCGAACGACATCCATCACATCGTCAATCACTCCGATGCGGTCCTGCTCTTTGCTTCGGATTACATTCAGGAAACTCTGGACGAGTCGGAAATGCCCAACCTGGCCGCCATTATCTCACTCGACGATTGGCGCATCGTCTATGCCGCGAAAAGCTCCTTTGCTCAGGCCTTTGAACGGGCTGATCAAGAGCTGATACAAAAATATGGCGGCCGCTTGACCGCCGAATCCTTTTCCCTGCCGGAAGTGCAGAACGAAGAACTGGCCGCCATCGTCTACACCTCAGGCACCACCGGCTTTTCCAAGGGCGTGATGCTGCCGCACAATTCTCTCTCCGCCAACATTCGCTACGCACAGCGCAACATGCCGCTAAAGGCCGGCGACCGCATCGTCTCCTTTATGCCGTTGGCGCATTCGTACGGCTGCGCTTTCGAGTTTCTCTTTCCGCTCACTCTCGGCTGCCACATCACCTTTTTGGGCAAAACGCCTTCGCCCAAAATCATCCTCAAGGCGTTTCAGGAAATTAGGCCGCATCTGATCCTTTCCGTGCCGTTGGTAATCGAAAAAATCTATCGCAAACAGATTCTTCCCTCCATCAGCTCCAAAGGCGTCAAGCTTTTGCTCAAAGCGCCCATCATCTCGAAAGCTCTGGAGAAAAAGATTCGGGATAAACTGATGGGCGCTTTCGGCGGCAATTTTCACGAAATCGTCGTAGGCGGTGCGGCCTTTAACCAGGAGGTCGAGCTCTTCCTGCGCCGCATCGGCTTTCCCTTTACCAACGGATACGGTATGACCGAGTGCGGGCCGCTGATCAGCTATGCCTCCTGGCGCGAAAACAAGCCGTTTTCCGTGGGTCGCGTCGTCGATACGCTGGAGATCAAGATTGACAGCCCGGATCCGCACAACATCGTCGGCGAAATTCTTGTGCGCGGCGAAAACGTCATGCAGGGCTATTACAAGAATCCTCAGGCAACGAAAGAAGCGATCGACAGTGAGGGATGGCTGCACACCGGCGATCTCGGTATCATCGATAAAGACGGCTTTATTTACATCAAAGGCCGAAGCAAGAACATGATATTGGGGCCTTCGGGACAGAACATTTATCCCGAAGAAATCGAAGACAAGCTGAACAACATGCCCTTTGTCAGCGAGTCATTGATCATCGAAAAGAACAATAGGCTGACGGCGTTGGTCTATCCCGATTATGAGGCCGCCGATGCGGCGGGCTTGAATGAGGAGCAGCTCAAAGCCAAGATGGAAGAGAACCGCATTGCCTTGAACAAGATGCTGCCTTCCTATTCGCCGATAACGCGCATAGACCTTTATCCCGAAGAATTTGAAAAGACGCCCACGCGCAAAATAAAGCGCTATCTTTACAATGTTCAGCAATAAAAAAATGAATAAAACGCTTTCGGCCGTTTAAAAAGAACGACATCGAAAGGACGATCATGAACATCAGCACATGGATGGTATGGATGGCAATGGCAGCCTTTTTCGTCATTGCCGAGATTTTTACTGCCGGGTTTTTCATCCTATGGTTCGGCATCGGAGCAGCAGCGGCAGGGTTGGCGGCGATGGCAGGGGCAGGAATTTCCGTGCAACTGCTTGTGTTCATCGTCACGTCGTTGGTTTTGTTCCTGTTATCGCGCCGAATCGGCAATAAACTGACGCACGAGCAGCCGCCCGGTATAGGCGCCAATCGGTTGGAGAGCGTGGAAGGATTGGTGATCGAAGAGATTGATAATTTTCATAACCGCGGGCGCGTTCGTGTTCTGGGGGAAGAATGGCGCGCCGAGAGTGCCGACGGTTCGATCCTCCGCAACGGTTCCCCCGTCCGCGTGCTGCGGGTCAGCGGAACACGACTGATTGTTGAACCCAAACAAAAGGAGCAGTCATGAACTTTTTATTGGTCGTCATTGCCTTTGTCGTCGTTGTCGTCATTTCCAAAGGCCTTAAAATCGTTCGCCCATGGGAAGAAGGCTTGGTGGAACGGCTCGGCAAATATCAGCGGACGGTCGACAGCGGCCTCAACTTGATCGTGCCGTTCATCGAAAGCTTGAAAAAGGTGGACATGCGGGAGCAGGTGGTGGACATTCCGCCGCAGGCGGTCATCACCAAGGATAACGTAGTGGTTGAAGTCGATGCGGTGATTTACTATGAAGTGACGGATCCGGTGCGCGTCACCTACAACGTCGCCAATTTCTACTTGGCGGCGACCAAGCTGGCGCAGACCAATCTGCGCAACTTGATCGGTGACATGGCGCTGGACGAGTCGTTGACCTCGCGCGAAAAGATCAATTCGCAGCTGCGGCAGATTCTCGACGACGCCACGGACAAATGGGGTGTGCGGGTGACGCGCGTCGAGCTGCAAAAGATCGAGCCGCCCAAAGATGTGACTGAGGCGATGCATCGGCAAATGAAGGCGGAACGCGAGCGCCGCGCGACGATCCTCGAAGCCGAAGGCCAAAAGAGCGCCGCCATTCTGACCGCTGAAGGCAGCCGGCAGGCGGCGATCCTCAAAGCCGAAGGCGAAGCCGAAGCCATTAAAAAAGTAGCCGAGGCCGAAAGATTCAAACGCATCACGTTGGCGCAGGGCGAAGCCGAGGCCATTACGACGGTTTACAAGGCCATTCACGACGGGAATCCGACCAATGATCTAATTGCCGTCAAGTACTTGGAAACGCTGCAGCAGGTGGCGCAGGGACAGGCGACGAAAATCTTTATGCCGTTGGAATCTTCAGGTGTTTTGGGCAGCATCGCCGGAATCGGCGAACTCTTTAAAGAAGGCAAAGAAAAGGAAAAGAAATAGAAAGCGAGTTTAAAAAAAAGGGGCGGCTCTTTGAAGGCCGCCCCTTTTTCGTTTACAGCTGAAAATCGTCCGCCCAACGATAGGCGGCGATGACCGCTTCCTCTCCGGCTTTTCCGGGCTTGGAGTTGCCGTGCTCCATACCCAGAATAAAGTCGGTGCTTTTCCGTGCAATGTGCTTAAAGACGTTTTGATAGTGAATCTCGCCGGTGGTCGGCTCGTTGCGGCCCGGATTGTCGCCGATTTGGAAATAACCGATCTCATCCCAAGCCAGATCGATATTCGGAATCAGATTGCCCTCCTGGATCTGCATGTGGTAAAGATCAAAGAGGATTTTGCAGGACGGACTGTTGACGGCGCGGCAAATCTCAAAAGTCTGCGGGATGGTCGTCAAAAACAGGCCGGGATGATCGCGAAAGTTGAGCGGCTCGAGCACCATCACCAGTCCGTGCGGCTCGAGTATTTCGGCGGCGCGGCGCAGCGCCTCGATGACATTGGCCCGCTGGTAGTCGATATGCAGCTTTTGATGCAGATAGCCCGGCACCACGGTCATCCATTTGGCATTCACTCGCTTGGCGACTTCGACCGACTCGCGGATGTGCCGCAGAAACTCATCCCGCATTTCTTTGTCGCCGCTGGTGAGGCTGGGTTTGTCCCAATAAATGCGATGAGCTACAAAAACGCCCATCTCGAGGCCGCGCTTGGCCATGGTTGCGGCGATTTTTTCCTGGACCCCGACCGGCCGATCCTTCATCCCGTTGTCTTCAAAAGCGCGAAAACCGACATCGGCGATGAAATTGAGCTGATCGATCAGATCCTCGCCCGCCGAATGTTTGAACATGCCGAAATGCGGAGCGTATTTTAGTTTAAACGGTTTGCCCTTTGCCTCTGCATGCACCTGCGGCGCCGCCGCCAGCCATGCTCCCGCAGCCAATCCGGCCGTCTTTAGAAAATCGCGTCGCTTCATCAATGCCTCCGTTGTGTCTAATTTTTCTGGTTACCGTCCATACCGATTCCCTGCATCGGTTGCGCGCAATGCGGACACTTGCCGTCCACAAGCTTGTTCTCCAGTATACGAAAGCCGTAACGCTCGATCATGCGGCTGCCGCAGCGGCTGCAAAAGGTGCTTTCCCCAGCGCCTCCCGGTAAATTGCCGCAGTAAACGTAATGCAATCCGGCTTCCTGGCCGATCTGTCGAGCACGATACAGAACCTCGGGCAAAGTCGCCGGAATATGTGTAAAGCGGTAATCAGGATGAAATCTGCTGATATGCCAAGGCGTCTCCTTGCCCAGTTCATTGGCAATAAAAGCGGCTATGTTGCGAAACGTGTCGTCATCGTCGCTATATCCCGGTACCGCCAAAGTCGTCACTTCAACCCAAATGTTCAGCTTTTTCATTAGCCGCAGCGTATTGAGCACCGGCTTGAGCTCGCCGCCGCAAACACGGCGATAATATTCCTCGCTCCACCCCTTCAAATCGACGTTGGCGGCGGCCAAGAACGGCGCGATTTTACGCAAAGGCTCCGGATTTATAAAGCCGTTGGTTACAAAAACCGTGGGGATTTCCCGTTCTGCCGCAAGCCTGGCAATTTCATAGGCATATTCATAATAGACCGTCGGCTCGGTATAGGTGCAGGAGATGGTTCGGCAGCCGTGCTCGATCGCCAAACGGACCACTTCCTTTGCCGGCAGGCGAGTGCCTTCGAAATCCCTTCGTTTCAGCTGCGAAATGGTATAGTTCTGGCAGAATTCACAGGAGAAATTACAGCCGGCCGCAGCGATGGAAAATGAAGCGGAACCGGGAAAGACATGAAACAGCGGCTTTTTTTCGATAGGATCAACGTGCACGGCGATCGCCGACTCGTAGACGTGGGTGACGAGGACGCCGTTTTCGTTGCTGCGCACTCCGCATTTGCCCCACTCCCCTTCACCCAACCGACAAGCGTGGGGACAAAGGGTGCACATCACCCCTTCATTGACAGGTACAAAAAAATCAGCTGTGCGCTTCATCGGCCAAGTTACCGCTGAGGTTTGCAGAGGCGGTTAATTTCCGCCGACCCGAACGCGCGCTTCGATCGCCGCCTGCACGGCCAAATAGTCGCCCTGATACATCTTGACGCGGCGTCCGCCTGTCCCATCGACGATCATCTTTGACCGCATTTTGAAGGATCGTACGGCGCTGCCTTCATTGTGAAATTTTTTCACGATCTCATCAGGCAAAGCGATCTGCACCCTCTTTTTACCAACCGCCACAGCGCGTCCCTGATTGTTGGTCTGAGCCGACGGGATAATGACCGCTTCCAGCGGAATTTCTTCGCAGGCATCGACGCAGCTGAACGTTACGCTGCCGGAGACCGGCAGATGGTTTTCGACTTCGGCGATAAGCGTCATGGACTGCAGAGGATTAGTCTTTTCAGCATCGAGATGGAGCGATCCCGAACGAGCCGGCGGCAATTTGTCACCCTGCGGATGAACGACAATTTCCAACGAGTCCTCGGCAAGAGTGGTCTTTTGCCAAGCCAGATCAGCCGGCGTTTCCAGAATGTATCGCGCCTTGAGGTAAGAGTCCGCGTTGAGCACAACGGCTGCCCTGCCGTCGCCGATGATTGCGGTGCCGCTGACAGAAACCGAGCTCGGCAGCAGGTTCAGGAGCGTCAAAACCGCCGGATTATCTCCGGCATCGATCAGGCAGCTCACCGACTGCGGCTCATTGGCGCTTCCCTTGGGAATTTCGAGCAGCAGCGGCACCGTTGCCTTGCGGCCGTTTTCGCTTTTTCCGGTGATCTCTCCTTCCAAACGAATCGGCATTTGAATCGAATTGGTGAAATCGAGACAAATCCGTCCGTCGCCTAGATTAAGCCCGGCAAAATCGCGCAACTGTTCGGGCAAACGAACCGGAGCTTCTGCAGGTTCAATAGCGGCGCGATAACGATCCAGGCAGCCCCGAAGGCTCTGAAAAGACAATTCATCGAGGTGAAACTCCATCAAAATGGCGTCGGTCTCGGAAACCGTGACCAGCTCATCACCCTGCGTGCGACCCTCCGCCTCGATCTGAATATGGACGACCGGAGGTTTGACCGGCGCCGAACCCAAGACGAGCTTGTAACCGGCAAGCGAACGGAGAATTGCGCGCTCACGATTGGCGGCCACCCGGGTTTGGATGGTCAACGGCCGATTGTCGACGGAATTTACCAACTCAGGAGAACGAATGGTGAGATCGAGATCAAGATCCAGCGTGTTGCGAATATTCATAGAACAGCGGCCGTTCTTTAAAAGGCCTTCCTGCAGAGCGGCATCGATACCCAAATCGATGATCTGTTCATCTTCCATGTAAAAGGACTGGCGTCGACCCTGAACCGAACTGACGCGAAAATCGATAAAATCGACGTTCAGCTCGACCTCATCCTCACTCGAAAGCAGGACACTTTGGCCTTTCGAACCCGGACAAGTGCCGCTGATGTACCATTCGCCCAGCCTGGTCAGGGACTTGTTGTTTAAAGACAGCTGCAGGCTGTCCTTCTTGCCCGCCGGAATACGGCGAATGATCGGCGTAATCAACTTAATTTCCATTGTGGAGGGTTCGAACAGATAGAAAACAACCTCCTCCAAATCCACCGGCAGGCGATTATGGTAGATTAGCCGCGCGCTGCCTTGGATGACCTGAATGCTTTCGAGATCATCTTCCGGCTTTAATTTGCCCTTGATGTTTGAAAAAGCAAAAGGGGCTATTTTTACCGG
>JAPDPN010000033.1:14244-25947 GCA_034506455.1 Candidatus Zhuqueibacterota bacterium
CCACCGGCAGGCGATTATGGTAGATTAGCCGCGCGCTGCCTTGGATGACCTGAATGCTTTCGAGATCATCTTCCGGCTTTAATTTGCCCTTGATGTTTGAAAAAGCAAAAGGGGCTATTTTTACCGGGGTGGATGAAGGCGAGCCGGCCTGTTCGGTCAAGGAAGAAAAGGGAAAGGAAACGATATCGGCGGTCAATCGTCCGATGGTCAGATTCGGCACTTGACTTTGTACCACCTGGTCGACAACATCCGGCTTGAGGTAATCGACGACGCGCAGCTCCTGTATCTCTCCCTCCACGCGCAGACCGAGAAGACCGTCCCGATAATCAAATACACCGACGCGATCGCGCAGCATTTCTTCCACCGTCTGCGTCTGTGAAATGATCGGGATCAGGAGCGCAACATCCCAAGAGGGCGCTTTGGGCGCTTCGAACGTGCAGCTCATGAGCAGCATCACGCCCGCAATCGCAAAAGAACCCTTTTTAAAGACCAACCCCAACCGTGCCGTCCTGTTTTTTAAGAAATGCTTTGACATTAATGTATAAAATCTTGCATTTCAACACAAGTTAAAAAAACTTAACGGTATTTCCGCTTTTTGCGGTATTGCCGCAGAACAATTAAAAAAGCACCGTATCTCGAAAGCAACGCTTTGATAAGCGGCTGCCGCAGCCGCCGGATACGTCCGAACCGCATCAAAAGGGATTCGATGCGCTCCGTCAGGCGGTCGGTTCGGTTGTGTTCCGGAGTCCCTCGATCGTAGATCGGAACCGGTTCACCTCGACGCTTCAGCCGCTCAACGCGCAGATAGGCCGTCAGCCCCTTTTTCCGCGCGTGCAGACGATGGGTGCGGTATTGCGGATCCTGACTGACTTCTCGGGCGATCAGATCGCCGGCGGCCAACGCCGATTCTACCATCTCGATCCCTGCCGGCGTACGTACCAACAGCCGCGACTGCGCTTCGTAGAGATAGTTGCCGCGGCGGTCGCGCGTCCAAGCGTCCGAAACCGAAACATCGGAAAATTCCGAGGAACCGTCGATACAAACGGCGCAGCGCGGCGGCGTATAAAGGTACATCAAATAGTTGATGGCGCCGTCCTTGAAATTGGAATAGTGGAGATTTTTAATGCTGCCGTCCCTCATCACCGCACGAATGCGTCCGGGCCAGCGGCCGCCTCGAAAATGAAACGTCTTGATCTGCCGCTTGTCGATGCCCTTGGCAGCCAGCAGTTCCTCTGCCACATAGGGTTCGAGGCTCGAAGCGCAGAAAAGTCCGATGATATAAGCGATGTTGGCCGCCAACTGCGGCCGCGTCTGTTGAATCAGCCGAATGCCGTGGATCTGGCAGGGCAAGGCGACAAGCGCGAACCGTTCCTTGGACTGTCGAGTGACCTGCAGAATGGTGTTGACCGGTACGATGGTGTATTTGGACTGCTGGCTTAATCGGAGGTCCTCCAAAGAGCGGGCAACGAACACCTGCCCGAGCCAGGGTTTTTCGGGATCCATCCGCGTTACGATGCAGGCGTCGACTTTGCCGGATTTTAGGAGATGGCCTGCCAGCGCCGTCACTACGCCGCCTCCCGCACCGCCGGCGCGAATGGCCGGGTCTCCCGCATGACCGATGTAGGTTCGCTCTACATGTCCGTCAAAAGTCAGCTCCGCGGCGCTGCTGCCGAACACAAAGGCTTCCAGTTTTTTAAATCTCACTTCGCCGCCCGGGCAAACCGATCGGCACAATCCGCAGGCAATGCATTTATCAGCGTCCAACCGCGGAAAAAAGTTCTCGTCAAGAGAAAGAGCGTCTACGGGACACACGCCGACGCATGTCCCGCAGCGCGTACAAAGGCGATGATCTGTAAAAGAAATGCTCAGAATCGCCGGATCGATTTTCCGCAAAACTGCTCCTTATTTTTACAAGTCGTTATTCGGTTTCTGAGAACCCTATTCATGGTTCCGCAAACAAAGCTTCCAGCCACGCGGCGTCCTCATCGGTCAATTGAATTTCCGCCGCCCGCACATTTTCCTCAACCTGAGCCGTTTTACGGGCTCCAACGATGGCGCTGGTAACGGCATGATGGCGCAGCACCCAAGCGACCGCCAGGTTACCGACTGTAGCGTTATAGTCGGCGGCTTTTTCGCGCATTTTTTCCACTTTTTGCAGATAACGGGACAACAACGGTTCTCGGAACAGAGGTTCCTTTTGCCGCCAATCGTCCGGCGCCAGCTGCGTGCGATCGAAACGACCGCTCAGAAGACCGGACATCATAGGACTGTACGCCACGACGCCGATGCCGGTTTTCAGGCAGTAGGGCAGAATTTCTTTCTCTACGTCGCGACGAATGAGATTGTAGGGCGGCTGCAGACTGTCGACATGGTGAATCGAATCGCACTTGCGCAAAAGGGGCACGTCGAAATTAGAGACGCCGATCCATCGGACCTTGCCCTCTTTTTGCAGTTTGGTCATCTCGTGCCAAGCATCGGCCTCACTCTGATTGGCGTGCGGCCAATGGATCTGATAGAGATCGATGTAATCCGTTTTGAGCCGCCGAAGACTGGCCTCCACTTCCCGCCTGATGCTTGCCGGAGAAATATCGTTGCGAATGCGCCCCTGATCGTCCCACACCAATCCGCACTTGGTGGCAATATACACGTCTTTGCGCATGCCCTCGAGCGCTTTGCCGACGATCTCCTCCGAATGGCCGAGGCCGTAGACGGCGGCCGTATCGATCCAATTAATGCCCAGATCGAGCGCCCGATGAATGGTACGAATGGATTCCGCATCGTCCGACGGCCCCCAACCATATTTCCAGGAGCCTCCGATCGCCCAGGCGCCCAGACCGATGACCGTAAACTCGGGTCCGTTGCTCCCCAACTTGCGCGTTTTCATAACTCCTCCCTTTTAATTTCTTTCTGCTGACGTACAATCTTGGACGTCAAAACCTGTGTCGTCGAGGTATGAAACCGTGCATGCATAAATGTCGCTTTTATGTTTGTTCTGTTGCACAACCAGAAAAGAGAAACTTTGCAAAATCATGACGCAGTCTTTAAGCATTGTTTGGAATAATCAAATTACCGGAAGAATATTTATTCATATCAAGCAGAAATTGAGGAGATTATCCTTTTGTTTTATGAAATCAGGGGCGATGTTCTGGTTGTCGCCGATAAATAATTTGATTATAAGGCTATTTAACCAAATCGACATGACTTTTTACGCATTTTGCTTTGTGAACTGCTTTTAGGGGTGCCAAATATTTTCATTTTATCTTCTCGTTGATCCGCTTGGCTCTTTCACCTATTAGAGCTTTCTCAGCCGCTTTGATCATTTCTTACCGATTGGTTGTCCTTTGCGAACCAAAATCCTCAGATGCCTTATTGTGTTGTCATTACTATCTGGGCAAAAGCAGATAGATAGTCATTATTGGCAGCATCATCAGCAGGAGCACCATCAAGATCGATCCCATGCTTTTCCAGACCGAGAAGCGGTTGACCTCGGCTAGGGTTTGGACGAGAATGAAAACGGTGAGAAACGACAACAAAAAATCCAGGCCGCCGAAAAAGGAGTAAAGCGCGCTCAGCAGGCCGTGCGATTCTACAAAAGGTCGGGCATCTTTGAAGAGCTCGTCTCGGAACAGGATGTAGCGCACACCCCAAAGGGGCAGCAGGTAGACGGTCGGCGCCCACGACCAGGCCACGGCGGCGCGGAGAGCCGTCTTGTCGGCCAAGCCGCCGAACCAACGGGTGACGAGCGTCAACGCCAATGTCCACAGCCATAGGGAAAGAAAACCGGCCAATGGTCCGAAAAAAAGAATGAACAAAATGATCTCATCAAGCTCGAGAGCGCTGCCGAGCGCCATATTGACGGCAAAATTACAGGCCTGCGCCACGCCGCCTCCGGCAGCCAGCAGCAGAAGCGAACGCCGCGGCTCCGTATCGACGATCTGCCGAATCGTGCCGCGCGGATTGAGCCAAATACTCGTCCACGGATTCATTGCGTTTGCAAATTTACAGTCGCTTTCCTTATCAACAGTCACACCGCTGCGCAGGAACACGTCCTTTCGATACCGCGGCGCTTGATTCAAAAACCTGTCCTTGTTTATTGAGCTTCGCCGTAAAGCTGACGCCCGCAGGCCATGAAGCTCGAAAGATCCAGCCGATAAAGCTCAAAGAAAAATAGAAATTTTTCCAGGTAAACACAAGGCGATTGATGTCTTCGGATTGAAAAGCCGATCACCAAAAGCTGCGCCTCGCTTGCTTACATCTCTCTAGTCTTTAAAGCTAAATAAATTTTCTGCAGGTCAATAGTGAGGATTAAGGGATACTTAAAAAGTGCTTGTTTTGTGGGCGAAATTTTTGTTTCTTGAGCTTCGTCGCAAACTTGAAAACTCACAGCTCTATCACCTTCGCTCAACCATTGCGAGGACAAGAGATGAACAAACCTGACTCTACTGTCTACGGCCCCTCCGCAGCGCTCCGATGGTCGGTCCTGATCTTAATCAGCCTGACCATGTTTGCCAATTATTACTTTTTCGACGCCCTTTCGCCCCTAAAAAAGCTTCTGCAGGAAAAGTTGCTTTGGACTTCAACGGATTACGGCTTTTTCAATTCAGCCTACAGCATCAGCAACGTGTTCTTGTTCATGGCGGTCATTGGGGGGATCATTCTGGACAAGCTCGGCATTCGCCTAACCGGCATCCTGTTTACTTTGTTTATGGTTCTCGGCGCAGCGCTGACCGCCTACGGCGCCGATGACACCTTTCTCTCCGGCGGTCCCGGTTTTCACTTGATTTCCTCGATTTTTCCGTCGATGTCACCTTCCCTGAAAATGATGTCCCTCGGCTTCTTTCTTTTCGGCCTCGGCGCCGAGACGAGCGCCATCGTCTTTACCAAAGCCATCGTCAAATGGTTCAGCGGCAAAGAGCTGGCCCTGGCCATGGGCATGAATCTCGCCTTCGGCAGATTGGGACAGGCGGCGGCTATGATCATCTCGCCGCGTTTGGCCGAATCTGAGACACGCTGGACAACAGCCATCTGGTTCGGCGCCCTGCTCCTGGCGCTCGGTCTGGGCTGTTTTCTCGTCTACACCTGGTTCGACCGCCGTTTTGATCGGCTGCACCGGACAATTGCGGCCGAGGAAGAAAGCGAGAAATTTCGGTTGGCCGATCTCAAGAACTTGCTCACCGACCGCTCTTTCATCTATATCACTCTGCTCTGCGTGACATTCTACAGCGCCGTCTTTCCGTTCATCAAATATGCGCCGGATCTTTTGGTCAACAAATTCGGTCTGACGGCGGAAAAAGCCGGCGTGATTGTTTCCATACTGCCGTTCGGCACCATCCTCTTTACGCCGCTGTTCGGCACGATTACCGACCGCATCGGGAAAAGCGCAACTCTTATGATCTACGGTTCCCTGCTGCTCGTTGCCGTACATCTCACCTTTGCGCTGACATCGATCAATCCCTACATCCCCATCTTATTTCTCGGCGTCGCCTTTTCGCTCATTCCGGCTGCGATGTGGCCGTCGGTTACCAAGCTGGTGCCGCAAAGCCGCCTCGGCTCGGCCTACGGAGTCATGTTTTCAATCCAAAATCTGGGATTGTGGGCGTTTCCCTATCTGATCGGTCGCGTGCTGGATCTGTCCAACAAACAGGTTACGCCGGAAGCCATCCGTAACGGCACGGCCGTGTATGACTATACCAATCCGCTGCTGCTGCTGGTCGGCGTCGGCGCATTAGGAGTGCTCTTTGCATTTCTGTTGAAAAAAGAAGACAAGACTTCGGGATACGGCCTTGAGCTGCCGAATAGAACGGCCTAAATTCAACAAAAGATGGCGGCTATTGTGAAAATTTCTTAGGTGAGAAACAAATTGGGCAGGCGGTTCAAGTCGAGGTCACCGTTTGCGGAAGCTTTTTCTTTGCTGCGAGCTTTAACGCGTGCCGATAGGCTTCCGGCGTATCGATGTCGATCCATTTCTTCTTCTTGATAAAGACTGCGCCCATTCGTTTTTCGGCAATCAATGCCGTAACACCGGCGCTGATGGACTCCAACCCTTTCTCTGCCTGAGCCCTCATGCAGCGAAAAAAATGACCGTCAAGCCGAAAAACGCCGCAATCAATGCCGTTGTACTTTTCCAGCTCCTTGCCGATTCGGAGGATCCGTTTTCCTTTTACCAGCACCTTGGTGGCGTCGTCGAGGTCAAAAACCTTCTCGATGCGTTTATCGACAAGAAGCAAATTTTTACGACGCTTGCAGCGGATCAGCCTTTTGATGGCTTTGGGCGGAACGATGTGGTCGCACATCGAGAGAATAAACGGCTCGTCCCCAACTTCTCTCTCGGCAGCCAGCACCGAAAGACCATTGCCGCGGCGCCATTCGGGATTTTCGACAAAGGTGATGCGAATGCCGAAATTGCCCTGCGACGTGACATATTGAATGATGTCGTTCTTTCTCCAGCCGACGACGATAATGATTTCTTCAATTCCGCACTTTTTTAAATTGCGCACGATGCGCGATAGGATCGTGCTTTTTTTATAAGGCAGAAGCGTTTTCGGTCTATGATTGGTTTTTTCCCACAGTCTGCTGCTCTGCCCGGCAGCGATGATTACAGCCTTCATTCAAGCTCCTGAGGATCGTTTTCATGCCCGCCTT
Source organism: Candidatus Zhuqueibacterota bacterium (assembly GCA_034506455.1). GTDB lineage: Bacteria > Zhuqueibacterota > Zhuqueibacteria > Residuimicrobiales > Krinioviventaceae > Fontimicrobium_A. The sequence goes on from JAPDPN010000033.1 coordinate 20,887, forward strand.
CTTCATACAGCTCTTCCATTTTTGCAACGAATCGTTCGGCGGCATGACCGTCCAGTTTGTAGAACAATTCATCTCGGTATCTTTCGGCGTGCGCCCGCATCTCAGGAGTCGGCAACAGCGCCTGTTCAATGGCCTGGCGAATCTGCTTTCCTGAAGAAATGTGGGGAAAGGCGCCCTTGAGAAATTCACGATTGTCGATTTCGAGCAGCGGTTCGCCGTCCGAGTGGCGCAGACGATCGCAGGGCAGCTCGTAGACGATGCCGAATTTGCCGAGCGCCAAAAAATCAAAGACCGTACTCGACGCCTCACTGATCAGCGTATCGGCAACGGCATAATAAGGTACGATGTTGTACGCATCGAACGGCAGCAGCACGGCATGCTTGTACTTGGGCACTCGGCGTTCATAGATACGGTGCTGCCGATGCGGCGCATATTTGCCCATCCAGCTGTAGGGATGCAGCTTGATGATGAGATTATAGTCGCGGGTCTGCTCGAAAATATCGTCCTTTACTTCGTACAAACAGGTCGGCTTGTAAGTGGGGGCAAAGAGCACGGTTTTTTTCGCGGGATCCAATCCCAAGCCGCGAAGAATGGCTTCCCGGTCAGAGTAGCGGCCTTGAAAGTAAAAGTCGAGCTTGGGGAGTCCAATCAAATGGACTTCGCTTTTGTTCAACCGGCCGGAGCGACGCAGCGCCTCAACGCGATGCCTGCCTTCGACAAAAATCTGATAGCGGTCGTGCGGCACTTTGGCCAAATTTCGGTACAAAATGGTTTTGATCCCGGTTCCGTGATTGAGGAAACAGAGCAGCGTTTTACCGTACGCTGCGGAATTTCTCAGCGTGTCGCCGGTAATGACGATGTCAAAGCCTCTGGTTTCATTCGTAAAACGATAACCTTGCTTTTCCCATTCTTTGATGATATGGGCTCGGTATGGAAAATCGAACAGCAGCACCCGCCGCTTTTCCATATCGAGTGAAAACCAGACGTCGTATTTGGGATTATTGAGAAGCAGCTCGATTACCGGATCGAAGGCGGCCTTGTGATAGACATAGCCGACTTTGAAAAGCAGTTTGATTTTCTTCATGCGCGGGAAAAGATTCCTTTCCGATGTCAAGGTAATGCAGACACGATTTCGCTCAGGGAAACGCCCAGAGCCTTGCGGCTGATTTTGTCCAGTTTTTTTTCATCCCCCAAAAGATGCAGCGTCGTGTGGATATGTTCCAGCGATTGCCCGGGCGCCAATGCGGCAGCCGGCGAGGAGGTCTCCAATTCATAGAAAGGCCCCATCGGCTTGGCGCCGGGAGCTGCCGGACCGTCGTTGTAGCTGTTCACAACATCGCCGGCATAGGGCTCTTTTTGAATCTCCCACATTGAATTGACATAATCGGTTACGCCTTCCGGTTGATTGAACGTCACCAGGGTCAGAATCTTTAGATCGGCGTCATAACTGCCGAGAATGTTTTTGGCGCGTTTCGGATTGATGCCGATCTTGCTGCGCAGACGGCCGTCGCCTTTAAAGAAAAGCACGCTGTCGCGCACGACTAACCTGTCTGCCGGCGGCTTGCCGAAATAGGCGTCGTTGACTTTCGGTCCCAGCTTTTCCTCATCGCCCGGCTTGAACGGGATGACGATGGTTGTTTTCGGAGATGGGTTGTACATGCCTAAAATCCATATGGAGAGAAGGCCGGTCTCTTTTCGCCAAGGATTGTCGCCGCTGTTGGTGATGACGTTGCGCGACTCAAAGGCCGTAGCCTTGAGGCCGGGAGGAACCGTAAAGCGAAAGCGCTCGGCTATTTGTTCGGGAGTAAGGAGGATGACGGTTCGGTCGAGACGCAAACAAAACGGCGTTCCCGAATAATTGACAAGGCGCATTTCCTTACGAAAGACGACGTGCTTGGGGCTCTGCTCGACAACATCGTACGCGCCTTCGTTGATCGGCGGCGGCGTGAACCAATGCTCCAAATCGAACGGATCACCGGCCTTGAAAAAGATGGAAAACTGTCCGCCTTCGGGTCCCGGCCAAAAGCGGTCTTCCCCGCCGTAGGCGTTGATATGCGGATTGTTTTCACCTGAGGCGATCAGCTCGCGGTTTACCCAGCCGAAGCTGATTCCATCAAGGCCGTCGGCCGTGCTCGTCATAACTCGTCCCTGCAGCGAGGGCGAGACGATCACCTGCGAACGCTCATCGTCGCTCTTTAGTACTAAAATTTGAGTATGTTTCTGCAGAAACCCCAGATCGTCTTTGAACATGGCGACGTTTCCTTCCTTCTTTGCAGTTTGGCAGGCAGCCAGCAACAGACAAATCCAACCTATGTGTTTCATAAAAGGGCTCTCCGTTTAGCGCTCCAAAGAGGGAAAATTATCTGGCGACATCATCAAGACGGGTTTCAACGGCTGGTCCAGCAGAATCCGCAAATAGTCGATCGTCGGGTCCGAGGCTGTTTTAACAGCAAAAAAGGAGCTCAACAACTCCTCGAGATTGTCCTTCGGATAGTATTCGACGATACGCCACGGCTTATCGTCGGTGATCTTGGTCTCTTCGGCTGCGCTTTCAACAGCCTTGAGAAGCCCCCCAATCTCATCCACCAGGCCGGCCTCTTTTCCGTCCATGCCCGAAAAGAATCGTCCTTGCCCAACCGCATCGACTGCCTCTCGGCTCATAGCACGTCCTTGTGCAACCTTGCCGATGAACAGCTCATACATTTCACGAATCCATTTTTCAACTGCAGCCTTTTCCTCGTCCGTCAGGTTACGGCGCGGTACGGTCAAACTAATGACCGGCAAAGTTACACCGCTTTCTATATCGGCATGATCGCCGCGCTGAACGCGGTCCTCGCTCATCCCCCATTTGGCGGAAAATCCTTTATCGTAAACCCATCCGCCGATAACGCCGATGGAGCCGGTCACCGTATTCGGGCCGGCCACTATTCTTTTGGCATACATGGAGATCCAATAACCGCCTGATCCTGCCACTTGACCTTGGCTGACGATGACCGGCTTTTTTTCGGCGCATTTTTTCATCGCTTCAGCGACAATATCTGCAGCAAGAGCCGATCCGCCCGGCGAGTCGACGCGAAAGACGACCGCCTTTATTTCGCGATCCTTAGCTAGACGTTCAAAGAGCTTGGCCAATTTGCGGCCGCGAATGCCGCTTTCCAGATCGCACGCACCAAGTCCGTAAATCAAAGCAATCTTTTGCGGTCCGCCCCAGCGGTCATCGTACAGCGCCAAATCATACAGGTCTTTGCGGGGCAGTTTGATCAGTCGACCTTTTCCGCCTTCCTTTAGAATCGTCTTTAGATCGTCCCAACGTCCAAGCCGATCGACGAGCTTGAGCTTCCGCGCCTTTTCCGCACTGAGCAGGGCAAATTGATTGACGATCGAATCGAAACGGCTTTCCGTAAACCCGCGTGAGGCACAGACATCGCTGCGCAGCAGTTCATACCAATCGTCCAGATAGGCCTGGCGCTGCTCGCGATCCGCTTCGGACAAGTCCTCTCGGCTGTAGGTTTCGAGGGCAGATTTCCATCTAAAGTAGCGCCATTCGTCAAATCCAAGGCCCAACTTTTCCAGCGTGCCTTTGAGGTACGTTCGGCTCATGACCAAGCCCGGAAGAAAAAGCATGCCGAGAGGATCCATAACCAGTTCATCGGCGACAGAAGCCAGGTGATAGCCGGTCATTCCGGCTTCTTCTATAAAGACAATGACCTTTTTGCCGTTTTTGCGGGCTCGTACCAGTTCCTCGCGCAGCTCCCAAGCGTGTTCCGGCCGCACCAAAAGCCCCTTCAAATTGACGGCGATGACCGCCAAGCGCGGATCATCAGCCGCAGCCCTCAAGTCCCGCAGCAGCGGGTAAAAAGACTCCTGCGCCCCGCCGAACAACATCCCCTTGCGGTAATCGACCGTTCCTTTGATTTCGAAAGCCGTGTAGGCCTTTTGTTTTATTAAGCGGTTCGCCCATGAGGGCCGCAGCGAACCGAGTCGCATCATGAGTAAATTCTGTGGTGAACCTCCCTCGTCAGGCCTGCGCGTTTGAGCAGCAATCGAGCTGTGTCCTAAATCGAACGTTAACCCCACACTATAAGATTCGTCCCCGAAATATCTTCCGACGGCGTAAAGGCCGGTGATCGGCTGAATCGCGGCGCCAAGGCTCCAGACTTTTTCGCCAGGCTTGCCGTTCCGATCGAGGACGCCGTCTGCAAAAAGCGTCAGCCGCGAGGTTCCCAAAGGCCTTACTCCGAGTTCAATGACAGACCATGAGGAAGCGCCGTCCTGTGGGAAAAAAACGACGGCACCGAAAGAAAGCTGCCGAGTCGGTCGCAGAATGATTCCTGCGCGCCACTCCTTGGCAGGCTCACGGATGCCGGTCGTTTGTGACCACTGGTATCCGAATCCGAAAGCCGCCTTTTCATTGCCGCCCGCCAAGGCTAAATGATAGTTGTTTTGCGCCGTTCCCTCGCCGACTTGCTTTCTGGAAAAACCCGCTCCAAACCCTGGTACAGCGGAAAAAACCGCCCAATTCTGCAGCTTTTCGTTGTTTTGCGGAAGCACGGCGTGCGCCTCAAATTCCGGAAAGGGAACCAGCGCGACCGTAGCGGGATTTGCGTAACCGAGCAAACCGGTGCCGAAGGCGGATGCCGGCGCCTGAAGATATTCATAGCGTGAATAGTAAAACGAAGGCTGTGCCGCAAGCCCCGCAGCCCCACAAAGCAAAAAACAGAAAATTGCCTTCGTCTTCATAAATCCTCCTTTGCGGTTACTTTTCGATGCCGTGCCTTCCCGTTGCTTGGGTCATGATGGCGCATTGCGGTTATAAATTTAATCCGCGAATGGACGCGAATGAGCACCAATAGGTAGAATTCTTAGGTTGTTTGATTCGCGTGCATCCGAGTTTATTAGCGGATTTATGATTTTTCTCCGTTACAAAATTTGTGGATTTTCAAGTATCATTCCCATTGCCTTCGTCTTCATAAATCCTTCTTTACGGTTATTTGTCGATGCCGTGCTTTCCCGTTGCTTGGGTTATGATGGCGCATTAAGGTTAAGAATTTAATCTCCGAA
>JAPDPN010000034.1:0-25700 GCA_034506455.1 Candidatus Zhuqueibacterota bacterium
GTCAAAACAACATCGTACTCTTCGGCGGCAAGCTTACGCAGACCTTCCCGACCGTCGGCCGCTTCTTCCGCCTGATAACCGTTCATTTCCAAGATTTGTCGACAACCGGAGCGTATCACCTGCTCGTCGTCGACGATCAATATCTTCGCCACTTTATTTTCCCTATCGATTCTCGGTCAATTTTGCCGCGCGTTTGAGCAACTCTGCCGGTGAAAGGGGTTTGGCGGCAAAATCATCCACCTTCATCCATTCCTTGTCTTTGTCCAGCTGAAAGCGAAAGCCGGTCTTTTCTTCCGCCGAGGTCAACATGAGGATCGGAAGGTTCCGCGTCTTTTCCTCCTCGCGAACCGCATACACCAGCGAAAAACCGGCGTCCAACTCTTCCATGATCAAGTCGGCAATCAACAGATCATAGCTGCGGCTGCGAACTTTTTCCAAAGCTTCCTGTCCCGTTGCCGCCGTATCCACTTCATAACCGCCGGATTCTAAAATCATCTTGTGAATTTCCAAAAAATCGGCATCGTCATCGACCAAAAGGACTCTTTTCGCCATGATCCACCTGTCGTTTCGCTGAATTAAAACTTACAAACTTTTTTATGAATACTAAAGCCTTTTTTCAGCAGCCCCTGCAGCAACGATCGCATCGGCCGTCGGCAGATAGAACGTAAATGTGCTTCCTTTTCCGATTCGGCTCTCGACACGAATATCGCCATGATGGCGTTTAATAATGCCGTAGACGATCGCCAGACCCAGGCCGGTGCCTTTGCCGACCGGCTTGGTGGTGAAGAAAGGATCAAAAATCTTTTCCTGAACCTTTTTGCTCATGCCGGTGCCGGTGTCTTGGACCGACACGTAAACGCGCTTTGCCGCTTTATCTTCACGAACCGCAATTGTCAGGACGCCTTTGCCGTTCATTGCTTCGGCGGCGTTGACAAAAAGATTGAGCAGCACCTGCTGAATCTGCAGCCGATCCGCATAAACCGGCGGCAAATGCTCATTATAGAACTTTTTGATCTCGATGTTGTGGAAAATAGCCTGTTCGTTGATCAGCTTGAGCGTGCTTTCGATGATTTCATGAATCGACACAGCCTGACAATGAAGCCCCGCCTGTCGCGAAAATTCCAACAAACCCTGCACAATATGACGACATCGCTCCGCTTCGGCGGCAATCTGTCGAATTTCGGCGGCCGACGGATGGTCTTCCAGTTTTCTGAGCAAAATGTTCGCATAGAGCAGAATGCCGCCCAACGGATTGTTCAGCTCATGCGCCACACCGGCAGCAAGTTTGCCGACCGAGGCCAGCTTTGCCGACTGCAGCAGCTGTTCTTGAGCCGCTTTGAGAGACTCCAAAGACTTTTTCAGACGTCGATTCGAAGAAGCCAAACGGCGTTGTACTTGTTCTGTTCGCTCCAGCATGTACGGCAGGCACATCTCCGCCTCGGCTAATCCCTGCACCACGGCAGCGGCTTTCTCTCGGCAGCTGGGATAACCGCAGGCCCCGCAATTCAATTCATCCTCAGGCCGCAGTTTACCCGTCAGGCGGAGCACCTCGCGAATTTGTTCCTCCTTCAGCTGCACCTCGGCGATGCAGCGCACGCTAAAGCGGCGCCCAAGATCGACGCCGGCGTAACTTTGTCTGTCCCGCTCAGCTTTAGCCTTCATTTCCGCACTCGAATGGTTCCGAATAAACTGAGCCAGCCTTTCAAGTCGTCGATAAAGAGGTTCCTGCGTGTTCATAACCGGTCCGTTGATGCAGCCGCGACAGAACAGCAGGTCATAAAAACGGGGATGAGCGTCTTGGTTTTCAGCAAAGGAAAGAACCTCAATGACCCGATCTCTTCCTTCACAGACGACCAGCTCAGTTTCCAGGCAATCGGGCGTCTTGCCGAGACATTTAAGCAATCCTGCGGAAACCGGAAAGGCGCGTCCGAGATCGGCGGCGGGACCGTCGAAAGGAGACTCCGGCAGCGCTGCGGCATCAATACCGCGCTCGCGAAACAGAGCCTCCAATTCCTCATAGGTCAGCACTTCATCGATAGCGCCGACAAGGTCCGGGTCTTCCATCTCTTTCTTCTTGGCGATGCATGGACCGATGAATACGACCGCAGCCTGCGGACAATATTTCTGTTTGATCGCTCGACCGACGGCGATCATCGGAGAAACAATCGGAACTAGAAAGGGAACCAAAACAGGGCGGTATTTTTCGACATAAAGGACCAGGGCGGGACAAGGTGATGAAATCAGCTTGGAAGAACCCTCGAAGCGGAAAATCCGCCGATAGGCTTCGACAATAAGATCGGCGCCGAACGCCACTTCCCATATTTCCTGAAAACCGAGCCGATGCAGGGCCGTGACGATTTGCAGCGGCGAGACATCGTCAAATGCGGCGGCGATCGACGGTGCGACTACGGCAAAAACCGGCGCAGAACCGCTCAACAGTTGCCGCACATTTTCCGTGCCGTCGCGAATTCGTTTGGCATGTTGAGGACAAACTTGAATGCAGTTGCCGCAGGCGATACAGCGCTCGACCAGAACTCTCGCTTGACCTTTCTCAAATTTAATGGCCTTGGCAGGGCATTGGCGGATGCAGGAGTAACACCGTCTGCACTTTGTCTCAATCGTTGACACAACCGGAGTCATAAGCGCCTTCCCGTGGATGGTCATCCATCTTTGTCTGCCGAGGAAAAGCGAATCAGCAATGCGACTTCAAGTTGCTGTCATCGTTGGCGGCTTGCCGCCGAAGAGATCGTAAAGAGAACCATGGTCGTCAACGATGCAGACGCGCCAAAATAATGACCGCCCGATAAAAAAGCAAGCTAAAAGGCAAACCTTCAGGAATTGCAACGAAAAGCAGTGGAAAAAGCTTGACATATAATGAGTTTTTATATTATTTTGCATTCGGCGTTCATTGTACCGAAACATGACACACGCCTCTTTCTTTTTGTCGTTCTTCGAGACAAAATGGATTAAAAGAAGCCGAGCCGATCGGGGCAGGTGTAAAAGAATCATTAAAAGGCTGCTGAAAACGAAATTTAGTGAAATGATCGTCTGCATGCGGTTGTTTTCGTTGTAGAAATCTGCAAAGGCCGGCACAAATCTTGTTGTAATTTTGGGAAAGTAAAATAGCACCATCAAGGATTGAAAGGTTTAATATGGACGATCTGTTTTATTTTCCCAAATTTGATGTGCTGACCAAGATCACTTATGCAGCGGACGTCAACTCGCTGCGTTATGCGAGCCATCGCAAAGTTACGAGTGAAGAAAAAAAGGTGATCGAACGTTATATTCTTCAGGAAATCGCTCCCAAAACCGATTATTATAAAAAAAGCCCGTCGCTTCTTTTATATATGGGCGTCGACGCCTCGCTTAAGAAAGAGCTGAAAATTTATCAAGTCAAAGATGCAATAAGAAATATTCTCGTTCGCAAAGAAGAGATCGATCATCAGGTGCGCGCCGTCATCAGTTCGGCGTTAAGTGAATACTATTTCGAAAGATTGGGAGATCGGCTGTTGGAATTAAGGGAAGCTGTAGAGGAAAAAAAATCCGGCGAAACCATCGAAAAACTGTTAAAGGATGTGGCGGCATTGCTCGAAGCCTACAATCAGAACAGCGGGCGTAAAGTCGCAATAGAATCCGTTCTGCCCAAAGAGGTCATCTCCCAATTCCATCAGCTTTTGCAGAGTTAATTAGATTTTTAAGATAAGCTTTTAAGCTGCGACTGCATTTGAGGAGAAGCTTATGAAACCCTATAGCGCGCTGCTTGCCGCTGTACTCGTCGTTTCTGCAACCGGTCTGGCGCAGGAGACGCCACCGGCTTTGGGCATCGGTTTCAATTTGGGGCTGCAGAAACCTTATTGCGATGTGCTCCATACCGGATACACTCTTGCCGGTGAAGGCCAACTGCGTTATCCCTTCAGCAATCGTTTTAATCTCGCGTTGGGGGTGGGTTACGGCCAGCTGAGCGACGGCTTTAGCAAACGCACGTTTACGACGAATGTGTTCAATGCCGATCTTAAAGCGAACCTTTATCTCCTTTCAGCCGGCGTTTTCCGTCCATATGCCACGGCAGGTCTCGGAGCAATCAACTTTACCTACCACCGAGAAAAACCTTGGGCGATCGGCGACCCGGCGATAGAGGGGAAACCGTTCTGGGATATGGCCTACATGTTCGGAGGCGGATTCGATTACTATATCAATCCCAGAACCGCTTTAACGGCCATGGCGGATTATCGCTTTACCAACACCGATGATTTGGACGGATTCAGCGAATATGGTAAAGCCAAGGACGGCTATTTCAACAGTCGAGTTGGAGTCGTTTTTTACACCGGCGAAAAAAAGGAGAAAAAGGAAGAGTGGATTGCCGAAACGACTCCGACCACCCAGGTCCAGCCTGAAGCGGAACCCGAAATCGACGAGGAAACCGCAGAGATTCTGCGCAGCTTGGGAGTAGAACCGGAAACTCGGAGGCCCTCTACCCCTCCAACCGAATTGACAACGAAACCTGCGCCCGCGGCAACGGCGGATATGGATATTGCCCAGCTTCAGCAAAGGCTGAAGGAACTTCAATCTCTGATCAACCAAAAGGAAAGCGAAATCAACTCGCTCAAATCCGAAATTCAGCTGCGTGAAGCCCGCATTGCCGAGCTGCAGCGCGAACTTGCCCAAGCCCGCACTTCAACGGTGGACTTTAACGCAAGCTATCAGGAAGCTCTGCGGAATTTTGGCAACCGCAATTACGACCGCGCGATTGAGATCTTTACCATGCTCCGTAACAGCTACCCCAGCCATCCTTTGGCGAGCAACTGCATCTATTGGGTTGGAGAGTGCTATTTCGGCAAGCGCAATTTTAGTGCAGCAGCCGATGCTTTTCTGCAGGTTTTCAATTATCCCGAGAGCTATAAAAAAGACGACGCAACCTTGATGCTTGGGCGTTGTTATCACCGGATGGGGCAGCGCGAAAAGGCGCGCACCTATTTCGAACAGCTTATTGCCCAATATCCCGACAGTGAATACGTGCCCAAAGCGCAGTCCTGGCTGCAACGATTATTATAGCGCAAGCCGATAACCCCTATTTTTTTACGGCCGTTCGCACGAGCGGCCGTTTTTCATTTAAACAGAAAATTCCCTTCCACTCGTCTGCGGGCGGATGCTCGAGACAATCCAGACATCGCACAAGATAAAGCCGCGACGGCCCATCATCAGGATAACGGCGCAGAATGCGCTGAAAGATCTTTAACGCTTCTGCCCAGGAACGATTACGGTAAAGCGCCAGCCCTTCTGCAAAATCATCCACTAAAAGCTTGCGTTGATCCGTTGATTCCTCCTCAGTAATCAGCTCGTAAAGTCTAAACAGCTGCGAATCATAACGAACCCAATCGATTTCGCGCACGGCAGGTTTGACATGCATTTCCGCAAACACACTTTCGCTGATCAGAGCCGAGGTGCCGTAAAGCAAATTGGCTGAGGCGAGGCTAACGACTACCTCCGCACCGTCGCCCACCAGACGATAGTCGGGCATATCCGCGCTCTCAAGATCCGCCAACATCATTTCACCCGAATGGAGCGCCAAAATTGCTCTCGGCTGCCAAGCATCTTCCTTTTTCCCCTGCCTTTTTAGGCAGCTCTGAAGGATTTCAGTCATGGCAGCAAACCCTCGGTCGGGATGATCGGCCGCTTTGAGCGGAATGCCGAAAGCAGAGACAAAGCCGTTGCCGAACACGAACTCGAGACTTCCCTCGCGTCGCAGCGTCAAGCGGGCAGCGCTCTTGAAAAAGTCTTCGATCTCATTGTGCATCGCGGCTTCATTCGACGCGGATTCGGCCGAATCGAAGACAATTTTGCCGCAGAGCAGCGTTGCCGGACAACTCTGTAAGCCTTTTTCAGTGAACTGTCCGTATCGGCTGAGTCTTTCCACTACTTCCGGCGATATTCTTCGGCAGTAAAAAGTCTGAATCTGCAGCCGTTCGCTCCGCCTTTTCCGCCATTTATAGACGACAACGGATAAATAAGCGAAAAGAGCGCCGATGGTCGGCTGTGTCAAGTTCAGCAGCAACCCCTTATGGATAAAGGCAAACAACGAAAGCGCCTGCATGAGGACAAAAAGCAAAACAATGGCAGCAAAACCAACCGCCGGCTTTTGGTCGAAGGACAACCACAACACGGCCAAAATGAAGGCAATCGATATGACCGCCTGCATAAAGGGGTCGGCCGGTTTTATGAACGCTTCTCTCCGAATGGTGCTCAATGCATGAGCATGAACTTCCGCATCGGACATCTCATAGTATCCCTCAGGATCCCCCACTAAAGGCACGCGGCGATTCTGACCGATAAGGGAGGCCGAGGCGCCGACAAAGACAATCTTTCCTGCCAATTTTTTATACTGTAAAATCTCTTCAAAAGTCGCGAAATCATCTGTAGGGTGAAAAAGGCTTGAATCATCCAACAACTGCAGAAATGAAAAGGTCGGGAAGCTTTTACCGGGAGGCCCGGAAAAGTTGATCAGCATGGTGTTTTCCGACGCTTTGGGAATACGGTATTTGCCCAAAATAAATTCACCGCCGCGCCGGTTGGCCTCCTCCGGGATGATCGGCTTTTCCAGCAGCTGAACGGCAGACACGGCCAAAGGATAATAAACACGGCCTTCGACTTGTTCAAAGAGCGGGTATCGACGTACAAAGCCGTCCGAATCTTCAACACGATTCATAAGACCCCAGCCGGCGGCCACCTCTTCCAGCCATGGGTTGGGCCGCAGCAGATAACCCTTGGGGCGGCCGCGTTTGCTCATTTCGTAGACGATTTTACCGGCGAGAATGGTGCGCTGCGACTCGTTAATCGCCTCGGCAAATTCGAAATCTTCTTCAGGACGCGCTGCATTGGTTTCGATGAATTCGAGGTCGAAAATGATCAGCTTCGCTTCGGCGCGCGTTAGGTTGCGGACAATGCGCGCGTAATACGAGCCGGGAAACGGCCATGGCTGAGGCAACTGCTGCAGGGTTCGGTCGTCGATGAGCACAAGCGCGATCGACGAGTCTGCCTCCGCCAAGGCGCCGCGCACGCGAAAAAAAGCATTGACGCTTTTGAGATGCAGAAACTCGAAAAAGCTCCAATCGGCCGTCTTGAAGGCCGCCGTCAACGAAAAGAGAAAAATAAACAGCCCGATTACCCCTTGCGGGAGAGATCTTGTACGCCCGTCCATTGATGCAATTATCCTCTGCTGCCGCATATAGGCCTAATGACGTCGAAATATAGCCTCTCTCCCGATTACGATCAAGCAGATAGTTGAAAATCAGCTTGATTTTTGTGATTAACTTTACAAATTGATGATGATTGTTCGATGCTCTATTCATCCTATTTTCGGAGGAGAAAATGGAAAATTTCGAAAAATTAGGGGCGTTCTATATCGGCAGGCTTTTGGACCCGGAAAGCAAGGAGCTTTTGGATCAGCTGCTTTTGTACGATTCGAAAGATCTGACAACCCATGCGGTCTGCATCGGCATGACGGGAAGCGGCAAAACCGGCTTGTGCATTTCCCTGCTCGAGGAAGCGGCCATTGACGGCGTCCCGTCGATCATTATCGATCCGAAAGGCGACATGACCAACCTGCTGCTGACTTTTCCCAATCTCGAACCGAAAGACTTTCTTCCTTGGGTCAATGAGAGCGAAGCTGCGGCCAAAAACATGACGCCTGCGGAATACGCGGCAAAGCTGGCCGAGCAATGGCGTCAAGGCCTGCAAAGCTGGGGACAAAGCGGCGAACGCATTGCCATGATGCGGCAAAAAGCAGACTTTAACATCTATACGCCCGGAAGCACCACCGGAATGCCTGTCTCCATCTTGAAATCCTTCGCTGCTCCGCCGACGGCTGTCCTGCAGGACGATGACGCCCTGAACGAACGGGTCGCTTCGACCGTGGGCAGCCTGCTCGGACTGCTGGGAATCGATGCAGATCCGATCAAAAGCCGCGAACACATTTTGCTCTCGACGATTCTCCGCCATTTTTGGACCGCAGGCCATGACCTTGATCTGGCGCGCCTGATCCAAAGCGTCCAGACGCCGCCGGTTAAGCAGATCGGCGTTTTTGACGTGGACTCTTTTTTCCCTCCCAAAGACCGTTTCGCTTTGGCCATGATGCTCAACAACTTTCTTGCCGCGCCCGGCTTCAGCGTCTGGCTTGAGGGCGCCGACCTTTCGCCCGAAACATTGCTCTATTCCCCTTCCGGTAAACCCTGCTGCTCCATTTTTTACATCGCCCATTTGTCCGACCAGGAACGCATGTTTTTCGTCTCGCTGCTTCTCAACCAACTGGTCGGCTGGATGCGCATGCAAGCCGGAACCCCGTCTCTACGCATGATCCTCTATTTCGACGAGCTTTTCGGCTATTTACCGCCGATCGGCGAGCCGCCGAGCAAAAAGCCCTTGTTGACTCTTCTCAAGCAGGGACGCGCTTTCGGCATCGGCGTGGTTTTGGCCACGCAGAATCCGGTGGATCTCGACTACAAGGCGCTCTCCAACATCGGCACCTGGTTCATCGGCAGGCTGCAGACTGAGCGCGACCGCGATCGCATCCTCGACGGTCTGAGCAGCCTAAGCGCGGGTGAAAACGCTTTAAGCCGCTCCGAGCTGTCAAAGCTCATTACCGGCCTGAACAAACGCCAATTCCTCATGCACAGCGTGCATGAAAAAGGACCGGTCGTGTTTTCTTCCCGTTGGGCGATGTCCTATCTTTACGGCCCTCTGACGCGCGAGCAGATTAAAACGCTGACGAGCGCACGGCCCAGCCCGGCACCAGCCGAAAAGGCGCGGGCAAAAGTCGGCGCTTTATCGCCGCAGCCGTCTCTCCCAAGCGAAATTCGTACGCTCTATTTACCCGTTCGCAAACTCGTGCCCGAAAAAGGAACTCTTTTATATCGTCCTTACTTGTGGGGAAGCGCAAAGTTGAGTTTCATAGACAAAACGAAAGGCATCGATTTGAGCAAGGAGGTACGGCGGATTACGCCGATCAGCGAGGGTGCGCTTGCCGTTGATTGGAGCCGCGGCGTCGAAGCGCCTTGCACGGAAGCGGAGCTCTCCTCCTCCCCGCCCTCCCAAGGAGAGTACGAAGACGTCCCTCAGGCGGCCAAAACGGCCAAAAACTATACCGCTTGGCAAAATTTCTTCATAGCCTATCTCGGTACAGAAGAAAAGCTTGTCCTCTATACATGCGAAGAATTGAAAATCACCTCGGAGCCCGGGGAAAGCGAAAGGGAGTTTCGCATCCGCTTGGCGCTCAAGTCGCGGGAACTGCGCGATGCACAGGTGGAAGCCATTCGCCGCGAGTATGAGAAAAAGATCGAGGCGCTGCAGAACAAAGTGATCAGAGCGGAAGAACGCTATGCGCGTGAAAAAGCGCAGGCTGATCAGCAAAAGCTCAGCACGGCAATTTCATTCGGAGCTACCGTTCTGGGCGCGTTTATGGGTCGAAAGAAGATGAGCCTGTCCACCATGTCGCGAGCCGGTTCCGCATTTCGGAATGCGGGTAAAACGGCTAAAGAGGCGGCAGACGTCCAGCGCGCTCAAGAAGAGCTGGAACGATTGACGGCCGAGCTGTCGGAGCTGCAGCAAGAACTGCAAAGTAAGGTGGATGCATTGCCGGCAAAGGCGGACGGTTCGGATCTGACGTTAAAACCGACCGTCATTCGTCCCAACAAAACGCAGATTACTGTTCTTTTGGTTAATTTCGTTTGGGCGCCGTTTTTCAAAAACTCGGACGGCGAACTTTTACCTGCTTTTTAAAACGAAAAAGCCCGACTGCCAAGATCGGGCTTTTTATTTTTTTCAGCGGCCTTTCAACAAGTCGCGAATTTCAGTGAGCAAAACAACTTCAGGGCTTGGAGGCGGCGGAGCGGCGGGCTTTTCTGCTTCCTGCCGTTTCAGTTTATTCAAGCCGCGAATCAACAAAAATACGGCAAAGGCCACGATAAGAAAATTGACCACGGCATTGATGAATAAACCATAGTTCCAAGTAACGGCCCCCACCTGCTGAGCGGCAGCCAGGGAGGTATACGGCCCGGGCTCGCTGCCCTGCTTCAGAACCAAGAACAGGTTGCTGAAATCGACTTTGCCGAGCAAAAGGCCGATCGGCGGCATGAGGATGTCCTTGACCAGGGAAGAGACAATCGTGCCGAACGAGGCGCCGATGATGATGCCGACCGCCATATCCACGACATTACCGCGCATCGCAAATTCTTTGAATTCTTTAAGCATGGTTCACCCTTTACAAACTTGAAAGCGCGTCTATTTTTTCTTCTTTAAAAGGCTTCCTAATAAAGAGCCGACGGCCTGGGCGGTTTTATTTCCGGAGCCGCCCAACAAGTATCCCGCCACATCGTCGAAAATGGAGCCGTCACCATTTCGATCGAGTAATGCGGCGATACCATTGAGACCGGCGCCCGCATCCCGCGCTTTGGCCAGGTATCCCAGCAGTACGGGTGAAAGAAAAGTAATCAGCTTGGCCACTTGATCGGTATTGATTTTGTATTGTTTGGCCAAAATCTCGGCAGCTTTGATTCCGGCATTGCCTAAAAGACCGCCAAGCGTAGGATCTGCCTTTTGCTTCGACATTTCCGCGAAAAGACCGCCGATGTTGGCCAACGCCGAAACGTTCCCATACTTGTTAATGATGTGATCAATGCGCGCCGGTCCGCCGAATTCATCTTTTTGCTTCTTTAATCCGGTGATAATTAACGGCGCCAACTGCGGAAGAATTTTTTCAACTGTAGACGCATTCAGATTCAAAGCGGCGGCGGCCTGAGCCGAGAAAGACGGCCCGACGGATTTGAGAAAATCTTGAATGAGATCGCTCATGCTTAAGCCTCATGTGTTGGAGTAATGATCGCACTTGCCGAGTCATTGACTAGGAAGGAAGCTTGGGAATTCGAATCACCTGGCCGGGATAAATCAAATTGGGATCTTTGATGACTTCGCGGTTGGCTTCAAAAATAACGGGATACTTGTTGGCATTACCGTAATAAGTCTTGGCGATTTTGGAAAGCGTATCTCCAGGGCGGATGGTGTAGAATTCCGTTTCTTCCTTTTTCTCGACCGGCGCCGTCAGCATGTCATCGTTGACTTTTTCAACCCCTTTGACATTACCTGCAAGCAGCACAGCCTTTTCTTTAGTCGCCTGTGAATCGCATTGTCCCGCCAGCGTCACCAGGCCGTCTTTGAAGGTAACCTGTAGATTGGTAATTTTGTCTCCTAAGGACGATTCGAGCAGTTGTCTGACGTTTTCCGCCTCTTTTCCTTTACCGAGAATGCTCGCTCCTACCCCTTTAATGAAATTAAAAAGACCCATACCTCCTCCTTACAATAATTAATTTGGTAAATATTACATTGAATTCAACAGATAAAGAACCGAAGTATATTCCAAAAGTAATGGATTGGAAAAAAATTTTATACTTAAACGTGCATTTTAAAGGATATAATGAAATAAAGAGACCGTTAAGCATGTTAAGAAATTTTAGATTCTCCCCAGTAGAAACTAAAAGCATAAATGAAAAACAGGAAAGGGAAAAGTTATGGCCAAATTTGAACTGACCAAGACCCCTAAAGGTGAATTTCGCTTTGTGCTGAAAGCCTCGAACGGACAGGTCATTTTGACGAGCGAAACTTACAAGGACAAAGCAGGCGCCAAGAACGGCATCGAGTCGGTCAAAAAGAACGCCGTTGAAGACGCCCGTTACGAACGCAAAACCGCCAAAGACGGTTCCCCTTACTTTGTACTCAAAGCGGCAAACGGCCAAATCATCGGCCAAAGCGAGATGTACTCTTCTTCGGCTTCCATGGAAAACGGCATCGAGTCGGTCAAAAAGAACGCCCCATCTGCAGATATCGTCGATCTGACGGAATAGAAATAGGCGCAAATAAAAGAGTCCAAAGAAAGCACCTTATGGTGCTTTCTTTATTTAAGGACCGAAATGCTGCCTTCAGACTCACTTTTCCGTTGAAAGAAAGGTGAAAAAGCACTAAATTTTACATGTCTGCGCCCATAGCTCAGTTGGATAGAGCAACGGACTTCTAATCCGTAGGTCGTAGGTTCGAATCCTACTGGGCGTGCGCGATAAAAAACGATTACTTGCCGGCGGAATTCCGACCGGCTTTTTTGTTTCAAACTGCCCGCTAAATTGACCGCCTCGCGATTTTTTGCCCTACGAACAGGTGATTGACGGAGCGGTCATCGAGTTTTTTCCGACTAAGCAGGATTCTATCAGCGACTGAAAAATGGAGGGTTCGGCAGGCGGTTTCCAGACCACGCAATCTAACTCGGCAAACATTTTTAAAATTTTCGTAAATTTATTGCAAATATCTGTTGCAGTCTCAAATTATCTTTTGTATATTGTTTCTGCAGTTCATGGTACCCGTTTTCGGATCCTGTCTTTAGCGATTCATTTTATCAAGGGTTAAGGGACGCCTTTCTGAAAAAGCTCACCGTTTCTTGGATAAAAAAATTGTTTCGCTGGAAACAGGGCGAAAAAGCGAGAGTACCTCATCGTTACCAATCGTTAAGGACAGGTTCAATGGAAACAGGAACAGTCAAGTGGTTCAACGCCCAAAAAGGGTACGGCTTTATCACGCGCGAAAACGGCGAAGACGTCTTTGTGCACTATAAAGCCATCGAGGGCGAAGGCTACCGCACTTTGAACGATGGGGATCAGGTCCGGTTTGAAATCGGCACAAGCCCCAAGGGACAGCAGGCCATCAAAGTGACCAAACTGTAAACACGCAAAAGCCCGCTCTTAAGCGGGCTTTTTTATTGTTCAATCTCTCCATCGCTTTGATCATACTTTTAACCTTCCAACCGAACCTTCTAGTCTTTGAATTTTTAAGATTTTTTTGTATACTTGCGCATGCAGAACGAAAAGTTGGAATCCGCGAACAGCTCGTTGAAAAATAGGTATTATCCGACAATTCGCCAGACTTGGGGAATTTCAGCTTTATTGATTCTTATCGCCTTACTTTTCGCCGGCTTGTTCATCCTTTTGTCATCCTTACGTTTCTTTTCCTCTTTGGTTCAAAATACTTGGACAATGCCGATCCTTTACTCCTTGCAATTTTCTCTCATTTTATTTATTGCCTTTCGTTGGAAAAAACGAAGGGAGCCGAATTTTGCCTTTTCCTGGAAAGGTATTTCTTTCAAAGAAGCCGCTTTGATTGCTGCAGCTACCGTAGGCCTTTACTTTCTGATCGACCCTATCACCGAGCTCATCCCGATGCCGGAATTGTTCAAAAGAATTCTCATCGAGCTTTTAGGCCGACGGGATGCGGCGACGTTTTTCATGCTCGCGATTGCAGCACCGTTCTTTGAAGAGCTGCTTTTTCGCGGCATCATTCTCGACGGCTTTATGAAAAATTATTCACCTGCTCGAGCCGTCTTATGGTCGGCTTTCTTTTTCGGCTTCGGCCATTTGAATCCCTGGCAGTTCATCGGCGCGGCATTCCTGGGGGTGTTTATGGGCTATGTTTATGCAAACACCCGCTCCCTTCCCGCCACCATGTTCATCCATGCTCTGACGAACGGCGGAAGTTTCTTTCTGTCCATTTTCTTTATCCCCAATCCGCATCAACTCGTTTCAACGCGTGAATTGTTTGGAAGCCTACGCTCCTACATCGCTTTTCTAATGCTGTGCTTCGCCGTTACCGTCGTCTCGATCTATCTGCTGCATACATTTTGGAGCCATCGGGGTAACAGCACCGTATCCACGGAATCGCATTGCTAAGCGGTCATCTCTGCTGAATCATCGTTGACAAATCGTTGAGCCGATTTATGTCTACGCCGTACCATGCAAAATATTTTGCCCATCAGCTGGCGCCCCATCATGCAGGTGACGGCGTGCGTCAGTTGACGCAGTCGCTGTTCGACGCCTGCATTGATTTAAATCCTCACCAAATCGAGGCCGCCCTGTTTGCCGTCCAATCTCCTCTTTCCCAGGGGGCGCTGCTGGCGGATGAGGTCGGATTGGGCAAAACCATCGAGGCGGGGTTATTGTTGTGCCAGTATTGGGCGGAAAGACGCCGCAAGCTGCTGATCATCTGTCCGGCATCCCTGCGCAAACAGTGGAGTCTCGAGCTGACCGAAAAATTTCATCTGCCCAACTGCGTACTGGACAACCGCAGTTTCCATGCCGCCGTGACATCGGGACGAGGCAATCCGCTTGATCAAGAGCAGGTATTCATCGTTTCCATCCATTTTGCCGGCACTTACAGCGCGCGTTTGAGGACGATCGACTGGGATTTGGTAGTCATTGATGAAGCGCACAAGCTTCGCAATGTCTACAAAAAGAACAACAAGCTGGCGCAGAACATCAAATGGGCGTTGGAAGGCCGCAAAAAGATACTGTTGACCGCCACTCCGCTGCAGAATTCCTTAATGGAGCTCTATGGACTTGCCGCTTTTATCGACGAGCACATTTTCGGCGACGCGGAGTCCTTTCGGCAAAATTTTGTTCATCAGGAAGACAATCGCGAAGATCTGCGCCGACGATTAGCCTCTTTTTGTCGACGAACGCTGCGCAATCAGGTTACCGAGTATATCCAATACACCGAGCGCCGTTCATTGACGATCGGCTATGAACCTTCGGACGAAGAGCAGCTTTTGTATGAACGGGTATCCGAGTTCATCGATCGCGATCCCTCCTATTCCATCCCCCGCGGTCAACGCCATTTGATGACCCTCATTCTGCGCAAAATCCTGGCTTCGTCACGGTACGCAGTGATGGAGACGCTGAAAAGCATGAAGCATCGTCTGGAAGCGTTGCAGGCCGATCAACCGGTGGAATCGCCGCTGCAGCAATTCCTTTTCGACGATGCCATCGAAGAAGAGTATTTGGAAGAGGAAGAGCTGATCGAGAACGGCGAGCAGGCGGTTGATCCTGAAAAACTGGCCGAGGAGATTCGGGAACTTGAAGCAATTATTGCGGCGGCGCAGCAGATCCGAAGCGACGCCAAGGCCGAGGCGCTGCTCAAAGCGCTGCGCATCGGCTTTGCCGAGTTGGAAAAGATGGGCGCCGCCCGTAAAGCCATTATCTTTACCGAGTCACGGCGTACGCAGCACTATCTTGCCGAGCTGTTGCGCGCTGAAGGTTATGCCGATAAAATCGTGCTCTTTAACGGCAGCAACGACGACGCCGAATCGCGAGAAATATACGAGCGCTGGGTACAGCGAAATGCGGCAACCGGTCGAGTCAGCGGCCAACGCAGCGTGGACATGCGCACGGCACTGGTGGAAGAGTTTCGCGACCATGCCGAAATCATGATTGCAACGGAGGCGGCGGCGGAAGGCATCAACCTGCAGTTTTGCTCGCTGCTCATCAATTACGATTTGCCTTGGAATCCGCAACGCATCGAACAACGCATAGGACGTTGTCATCGCTACGGTCAAAAATTCGATGTTGTGGTGATAAACTTTCTCAACAAACGCAACGAAACCGACTGCCGCGTCTATGAGCTGCTGGACGAAAAGCTGCATCTTTTCAACGGCGTATTCGGCGCCTCAGATGAAATTCTGGGCGTGTTGGATTCGGATATTGATTTCGAACAGCGCATTTTGACCATCTATCAGCAGTGCCGCAGACGCGAGGAAATCGAAGCGGCGTTTGCCGAGTTGCGGGCGGAAATGGAAAGCGCCATCGCCGAGCGCATGAGCGACGCCAAACGCCTCTTGCTGGAGCATTTCGACTATGACGTCCATAACCGAATCAAGGTGAACCTCGAAGAAACCCGCGAGCACCTGGATACGGTCAGCAAAAGATTCTGGCAACTGAGTAAACAGGTGCTGGGAGATATTGCGGATTTCGACGACCAGGCCATGCAGTTTACGCTGAAACGCTCTCCCTTACCGCAGGTCAAAACCGGTGTGTATCAATTGGTTTCCAAAAGCCGGCCGCCGATCGGCGACGATTTTCTCTACCGGTTAGCCCATCCGCTTGGCGAATACGCGCTGGCCGCGGCCAAACAGATCGTCTGCCGTCCCGCTCACCTGCAATTCGACTATGACTCTTTGGCGCGAAAAATTACGCCTTTGGAAAAACTGAGAGGACGCAGCGGCTGGATGCGCATCAGCCGCTTGGTGATCGAATCGATCGAGACCGAAGAGCATCTGGTCGCCGTCGGATTCACTGACAAGGGCAAGGTCATCGATGCCGAAACGCTGGATCAGCTCTTTCATCTGCACGCCACAATTCGGGGCTCTGAAGAGCCTTCCGCCAAAATCGCCCGTACTCTTGAGGGCTTGACCGAAGCTTCGGCGGCTACGCTATTGAAAAGCTCGGCCGAAAAGAACAACCGTTACTTTATCGATGAGATCGAAAAGCTCGACCGTTGGTCGGACGACGTGCTCATCGTTATTGAAAAGGAACTAGAAGAGGTTCGCCGCCAAATTCGCCGGCTCTCATTGGAGGCGCGGCTGGTTAAGGAGCCGATTCAGCAGCATCAAATGCAGCTGCAGTTGAAGGAGCTGGAAGTAGAAAAAGGCAGGTTGCGTCGCGAACTGTTCGAGCGGGAAGACGAGCTGCTGCTCAAACGCGACGCCATCATCGACAGCGTCGAGAAGCGCCTGCATCGTCGCCACTATCTCGAAGAGTTGTTTACGATTCGTTGGACGCTTGTATAAGGCGTCAAGTTATTGCCGCCCGGAGCGCCGAAAGCGGGCCACGAAACCGCCGGAAGGCGCCAAATCTATCCCCAGAGTCTCGTTTGCGGTGACGATGCTCTGTGCCTGCCGATAATCCGAGGCGTAGCGGTCGGCGTTGATGCCGTCGGCCCAAATTTCCGCCTGCCAAAGGCCGTTAGCCAAAAAATTCAGCGGCACTTCGAACCTGCGCGGATTTCGGTCGCTGATCGCCGCCAAGTACCATTCGGCGCCCCTTCGTCGCGCCAGCAGTACAAATTCCCCAACCGCACCGTCGATCGCCTTGGTTTCATCCCAAATAGTCGGAATATCAACCAGAAACTGCGTGAATTCAGGCTCGCGCAAATAGTCGGAGGGATTGCCGGCCAAATACTGCAGGGGGCTTTCGAAAACGACATACAGCGCCAATTCGTGGATGCGCGTTCCTTGGCTCATCGGTCGGCTGAAAAAGGGGTGGAACTCGTGCGGATGGACGTTGATCATGGAGCCGCCCTCGAAATCCAAAGGACCGGCGGTCATACGGATGAACGGCAGAGCGGCGACATGCTCCGGCGTGACGCGATTGCTCCATTTGTTGTACTCGTGTCCCAGGACCGCCTCGCGGGTTATGATGTTGGGAAATTCGCGCCGTAGACCGGTCGGTTTGTAGGCGCCGTGAAAAAGCACCATCAGCTGATGTCTTGCCGTAGCTTCGGCGATGCGGCGGTAAAAGCGCACCATCTGCTGATCGTCGCGGTCCATGAAATCTACCATAATGCCTTTGATGCCCCATTGCTGAAAGCGAGGTAAAATCTCTTCGAGCTGCCGATCAAGGGTCAGCGCAAGGGTCCACAAAAATAAACCGACTCCCTTTTCTTTTGCATAGCGAAGGACCCCTTCAAAATCGACTTTCGGATTGATCTGAAATAGATCGTCGTTGTTCGACCAACCAGCATCCAGCATGACGTAGGGGATGCCGAAGCGCGCGGCGAAATCGATGTAAAATTTGTAGGTTTCGGTATTCAGACCGGCGCGAAACGGCACGCCGTACAAATTGGTGTCAATGGTCCAATCGTCCGTGCATTTGCCGGGGCGAATCCAGTCGGTTTGCTCCAGACTGCACGGCGGTGCAAGGCAGTATACAAGAGTGTTTTCCAAAAGATCGGCATCCCGTTCGCTGAGCAGCATTACTCTCCAAGGAAAAGCACGGGCGCCGGTGGTTTCGGCAAGATAATCGGCTCTTCGCGTAACCACTTTTTGCTTGAATTCGTCGCCTGCGATTCTTTCCTCAAGGGGATAGGCTGGAAAGACTCCGGACAATCCCGATCCCATGCTGCGGCCGCAAAGATAGAGACCGGGATAATCGTCCAAATCGGCCTCGGTAATCACCATGCTTCGGCCGTCGGTAAACTTGATCAACAGGGGCAAATAACCGATCTGAGCAGTGGTAAGCGACCGAAGGGGCAGAATCGTATAGTTTTCTTCATAGCTGGTGTGAAAGAGATCGACGCCTTCCCGCGGCGAAAGGAGAGGAATGTAGGCGGTCGCCTCGGGATCGGTAACCGGCAGATCGACCAACTCGCCTTCGACAATGACCGGCTTTTGCAGGTCCGTTATCCAGCGATAGGCAAAGCCGTTGTCATAGGCGCGAAAAACGACCCTATAGCCGCCGATGAAAGACAAGGTCATTTCGTTGCCGAAATGACGGATTCGGGAAAATTTTTCAGGTACGGTCGGAACGATGATCTCATCAATAGTGCGGCGTTTGACGCTGCGCAGCCGCGGCCGCTCGCCGAAACTTGACATGCCGCGAAAGGTAAGCGCCACGGGTGCATCGACGATCAGCGGCTTACCGTGCATGGAGAGCGTGTAGGAGAGGCGATCACCGAGGCGAACCGTCACTTGTACCGCCTTTTGCGGTGATTCCAGCGTCAGAGCAAGAGTTGAGAAGGGCAGAATGAGGCAAAGAATGAGTGTCGTTCTCATAGACTTTCGGCGCCTTTCCGATTTGGACAACTGCGCCGAAAATAGTCATTTTCGTCGAGTCGATCAAACGGAAAAAGCGCCGAAAGCCGTTTTTAGGCTATTTCATTTGAATGAAAAGTAAACGCCTGCCTCCGCACCGAGGAACAGCTTTTGAAATCGGCCCGAGTTGCAGTCGCAACTCTTTTCATAAAGCGGCGACTCGATCAGATCCGCGGCTTCGCTGCGATTCGTGACCATGTAGTTAAGGGTCGGTGCAGCATAGAGGCCGATTCTCCGCGTGAGCGGAACATCGAAAAGAGCTTTAATGGAATGAATGTTTACACCTCTATTTTCGAGGTCGTTTTCGTCTTCCAAACGATCAATATAGAAAGCGCTTCCTGCTTCGAGATGAAGTACGAGTTTCGACATCAACGGCTGCGAGAAACCGAGCGCTGCGTTGACATGGTATTTGAGAGGCTCTTTCTGCTCATTATATCCGGCACCCACGACGCCGTATGTTTTGTTGCCTGATTTGAAGCTAAGGTTGGCGGTACCCACGTCGTTTGCAGAAAGTACGAGTTTCATTCGGCCGTTTTCGATGATGTTGACGGGAGCGATCGGATAGTCGCACTCTTGAGCGATGTTCAGGAATCCCGCCATCATGACGCCGTCGACTTTATCGGCAATGTTCATGAACCCGGCGCTCTGCATGCCCTTAACCTTTCCGGCGATGTTCATGAATCCGGCATACTGCAGCCCCTCGACGCTTTCAGCGATGTTCATAAAGCCGACGTATTGCATTCCCCGCACTGTATCAGAGATGTTCATAAAGCCTGCAAACTGCAGCCCTTGCATCGAGCGGTTGATGTTCATAAACCCCGCGCCCTGGAATCCGAGCACGGACGAGTCGACGATGTTCATAAAGCCGGCGATCTGGGCCTGCTCGACGTCGCTGGTAATGTTCATGAATCCGGCTATTTGTGCGCCGCGGACTCGGCCGGTGATGTTCATAAAACCGGCTCCCTGGAAGCCCTGAACGTCACCCTCTACAAGATTGATCAAACCCGAGGCTTGGTAACCAGCGACGTTGCCGAAGGTGTTATTACCGATTCCGTTTGCCTCAAATCCGGCGACTCCGGCCGATACCCCCCACAGCAGATTGGCCGAAAAGTGGTTGACGATGCCCGCCGCATCCCGACCGTTCAGGCTCAGCGAAGGCACGATGCCCAACTGAAACGCCTTTTCTTTATGTTCTTCTTGGGCAATTGCCGGTACTAAAAAGCCCAAACAGGCAAGCAAAAAGATGGTCTTGTACTTCATACGCCCTCCTAAATTTGGTTTTGCAACTGCTTAAACCGCCTATATACGCCATAGGTAGGATGCCTTGAGAAAAAAGCTGCGTGTGAATTCGCGCAAATGGCCGTTGCTTTCAACCCATTCTTCGTCGATCAACCTCTTTTGCTCGTAAAGCGAACCATATCCTGCATGCAACACGGTTCCAGGAATGAAAGTAAAGGAAGCTAAAAAGTCGGTCAACAGCTTTTTATCGTAATCCTGCCAACGGAGTATAGCACGTAGAAAAAAGTATTTGTTGAATTGATAGGTGGTGCGAATGTTAAAAATGTCCACATCATACACAATCGGTCCTGCGGCAGTCTTGCGAAAAGTTTCATGATAAAAATCGGCACTTTGCGTCAATTTGGCGCTGGGCTGCCAGGTCACTTGTAAGTAAGCTGAGGAAAAATTGCCGAGATAGGGATCAACTTTATCATAATAGACGGATTTGCCGAATCCGGCGTTGGCGAATAGGCTGAGCCAATTGACGGCTTGGACTCTACCCATAATGCGTCCGCTGCGACGGTGAAAGGTTTTGCTCTGCCAAAACTCATCCATATACCGGTAATCCAATCGCAGCATGCCCTGTCTGGTCCAAAAGCTGCGGAGGGAGAAAACTACAAGTCGGTCATCCTTCTGCGTTTTTAGGTCATGCAGCAGATAGGCAAAAATGAACGGATTGACTCGTTTTAAGGCAGGATATTTTGCAGCATCGGGATAAAAATTCGGCCCCACATAGAGTGAAAATCGCTCGAATCCGGTCCTCTGATAGAAAGCAGTCTCCATATTAAAGTGGGGATCATATCGTTCCAATGCGCTCCATAAACCCAACTTTCTGGTGCCGTACAGATAATTGATCAGAACAGCATTGCCGCTTTCCTTCCGCTCGCTTAATGACTCGGAGGCGAGCAGAGAACCTGAAAAGTTGTGTCGGTCTCGGCAGCGGTAGATCATATCCATTCCCGTGACGCGATTGTAACGGTTTCCCCATTCGCGACCCGAATAAAGTGCACCGATATAGTTGTCTCCTCCCAATCCGTATTTCCAACGGGCGACCGTAAAGTAGGCGTTTTTTGCGCCGATAACGGCTTTGTCTTCATTCTGCTCGATGTGTTTGGCAGAAGCGTCTTCCGCAACGAGCAGGCCGAAAGAAGAGCGACCGCGCGAACCGGTCAGACGACCTCCCCAATTCGGATCGACGATGCGTCGCGTGTGCACGGCAGACGTCATGTTGTTGTCCTCACCGGTAGCGGCAATACTAAAAAGACCGCCTGCTTCCATGAAAAAAGGACGCTTCTCCTCATAAAATATGGGGTAGCGCTGGTTTACTTCGACCTGGTAGGCATCGCTTTCTACTTGGCTGAAATCGGGATTGAAAGTCGCCTCAAGCGTGATCGAAGAAGTCAAACTGTATTTGGCGCTTAACCCAAAATCTTTATGCGTTTCGGCAGCGGCAAAAGACTTACAGGTCGCGCGTTCCGCCCTTGAACTGTAAGTAAAGCTCGGCAATAGTTCGACCTGCGGCGGAGTGTGCAGGCCTTCATAGACCAACTGAATGCCGGCCGCCAACGGCGATTGACCGGGTTGAAATCCAGGATAAACGGCTGTCTGCCCGAACCGACTGAGGTAACGCACAAAGATGACGTTCATTACACTACGGTCGCCGTCCGTATAGCGAATGCTTCGCAACGGAACCGCCATTTCGACCGTGTAACCTTCATCGGTGACATTCCCTGCACTAAACCAAACCCAATCCGGCGCCGTGTCGCCGTTGTCGCCGTTATGCAGCTGATCGCCTTGAATGCCGTCGGGATTGACGACCAACAGGTAGGCATTTTGCCGATTTCCCAGAGCGTCCAAAAAAACGCCGACCCAATCATCGGCAAACATACGGTCACGTTGGACAATTGAGGTTTTGATCTTTGCCGGTTCTTCGTCGAGGCAACGGAAGGCGAAGTAAAGGTTTTGGTCATCGTAGGCAAGGGAAATGACCGTTTTTTGTCGAAGAGTATCGCCGAAAGTCGGCTCAATAATTAGAAAATTGGGAGTTATAACTGACTGCCGCCACAATTCTTCTTCAATCCTGCCGTCGATCACCGGAGGAACCGTCGTACGAAAAGGATAAAAAGTTTCAGATTGCGCGGCTGTGAGCATTAGAGCAGCGGTGAGAAGAAAGACCGTTCCATAAATTCGCAACAATCCACTTGCTCCTTTTTTATCATCCGTTAAAGGCGGCTGAAAGACGGAAAAAAGGAGCAAAAGTTACAAAAAGCGATCAAGGCTGTCCAATAACGTAAAGACGGACCGGTCCCTGCAAACCGGCAGGCTGTTCATCGCCTGTGGCGTTGTTCAGCAGATCGCCCACGATCACCTGCAGCCGATTCTCCCCTTCTTTTATTGTTCCGCTCAAGTCGAAACGGAAAGGCGGCCAAAGACGGCTGCCGACCCGGCTGCCGTTCAACGTCACTTCTGCACCCCAATAAACCTCACCCAGATCAAGAACCATGGCAGCTGCTTTATTTTCTACCCGAAACGTCGTTTCGTACTCGATCCGGCCGCTGAAATTTTGCAGGCCGTACTCCTGCCATGGCCGCAGGACGTCACGCCAGGCTTTCTCTGGCAAATGCGTCATCCCTTGCCGCGGGAAAACGACTGCAGGTTGGCGGTTGGGATCGATGCGCATCGACCATTCGCCGTCCAAAGTCAGGTAGAGTTTCTCGGAAACAACTGACTGTACAGGCAATGGCGGCCTTTCCTTTTCGAAAACAAGCCAAAAGGCCTCATACGGTTGAAAACGCAATGGAACCACACAGCCGTTTTCCTCTTGAATTGCTTCACAGCCGCGGCGCTCGCCGGTTTCACAATCCCATATTTCAACCGCGCCGGTCTGGTTGGGAAAAAAGAGACGGCAGACCTGCACGGTGCCGGTGTTGTTGGCGAGCCAGAAAAAGTCGCGGCCTTCGATGCGGCGGTGCTGCTGCAACAGAAGAAACTCGCCTTCACGAAAAGCAACATGGGCGAGGGAAAGAGCTTCAAGTTGTCGCGAAAACTCTTGCAGAGAATCACAGGGAATGATGCGTACGGTAGGCCGGCGGCAAAGCTGAGCCATGAGCTTTTGCAATTTCGCATCATTCTTTCGTTTTTCGGAATGAATCGGAACGCTGCAAAGCAAGATGACCCGGCCGCCGCTTTCGGCAAATCTCAGCAATTTTTCTGCAGCATCCAACGACACCACCGCAACGGCAGGAAGAATGATGGTATGGAACCGAAAAGGCGGTCGTTCTAAAGCGCCTTTTTCAACGCGCATCTGGCGCAGATAGTATCGATCGGCGACCAAGAACTCGACACGGTTTTTCACCAATTCATCGATGACAAAAGAATAGACAGTATTGATCTGATGCACCCTTTCATCGTACCATTCGTGCATCCGCGGCGGCAGCCACCAGGCGGACAGACGTTTCATTTCCTCATCGGACAACGGAATGTCGGCATCAGAGGGCATCGGCATGATTTTAGGCACCGGTACACGGTCCGGAAAAGCCGGATCAAAAACGCGACTGTCACACAAACCCCAAACGCTGTCCATCGGATTGAGCAGCAGGACATCGGCTGCGGAGCGTCCGAAACTGTTGACCAGCGAGGCTCGCCGCACAAAATCGCTCCACTGATGCAGCCAAGGCCACCAAGGATGCTCATCGAACCAATCCGGAAGCCAGGGATTGCCCTCCAGTTTGCGCGTAGAGAAAAGCGCGTGCACAGTCACATGGCTGACGCCCCAGCAGGTAACGGCGTTTGCCGCCTGTTTGATCGTGATCGGAGTAAAACCCCAAAACCCGGCTCCGCCGAGAATTTCGCACTGCTGCCGTCGGTTCTCGAATTCACAAACCGAGCGCGTTTCGACAAAATCGTGCGGTTCCAGCGCCCGCAACCCCAAAGCATCGGTACCCGGCAGACTGAAAACGCGCTGCACCTTAAAGAAATCACCCACAGCCGAAGCCTGCCACATCAAGTTTTCTTCCCACAGATTGGAAACCGTCCATAAACCGTGTGCTTCGGCCCATTGATTGATTCTGCGGAAAAATTCCGCATACAAGTCGGAAACGCAGTCGAACCAATGTGCTTTGACCCACACGCTGCGACCTTCCTGATCCTCATCCACTAAAATGGGGAGAACCAGCTTCAGCTCTTTGCCTGTTTTACGACGAAAAAGGGCTTCTAAATCATTCGACCAGGCAAGCTTGTAGCCGTAATCACCCTCATGATCAAGAAAAATACCCGAAATAACCCCGCCGAAATAGGGCCGCAAATTTTCAGCAGTCGGCTGTAGGGATTCGGTGATGAACGCATCGGCCAGTCGGCGATCGAGATAATTGACTCGACCGCCGTCACAGCCTGGATGGAAATAGGAGTAAAAAACATAGACTCGCCATGATCCGCGCTTCGGAGCATGCCAAACTCTTTTTTCGCCGCGCGAGACCCATCGCAGCGTTCGGCTGCTGATCAGCGCCGGACGATGTTCGATCACCGAGTCGCCATACGATTCTATGAATCGAAAAACCGAAGGATACGGGGAAAGCGACTCGAGATCTTGCTGCATCGGCGCCAAACGGGCTGCGACGGCAAAAAAGCATTCCGGAATTTCGACCACAGAGCCGGGCGGTACGTCGAGTGTCCTCCAGTACAGAGAAATGGCCCATAGATCCGGATGTCGCGCCAATACGCGACCGGCAGCCTGACCCGTCGGCCACCAATAATCGCCGCAAAAACCGATGAAATAGCCGTCGGCCGATGTTATTTCTGCAGCGCGGCGAAAGGTGTCAAACCAGAGCGGCGAAAGCCACTGTTCGCGAGGCAGATCGGGCAGACCGACCATGTTGAAACGGGGATGAACATAGCCGGGGTTGATCCTCTGCTCCATCAGCGTCCCGGCCATTCGGGCAATCCGCATCCGTTCGGCTTCATTATCGAGAGGGCAATCCCAAAACCAAAACATAAACGGAGCATAGATTGGCGCCGGCTGAGAAAAGCTGTTTTTCAGTTCCGCTAATGAACTGCCGCGTTCACCGGCGGCGCCGGAGACCCGCAGAAATGAAAGGAAAAGTAGTGCGACCAACTTGTGCAGTTTTCGATCGATCATCTCAGTTCTCCGCGTTCCCATTCAGCGGCATTTTGCTTTGATTATTGAGAACCGTAAGAATGTTGCGCTGCAGCGCCTCCAGGCCGATGCGTCGGATCGGATTGTTGTGAAAAAGCAGGTCGAATTGTTCCTTCCGCATCCTCAGCCAAGCTTCCAAATTCGGATGCAGCAGCTCCGACCGGGGCCGAAAAGCCGGCTCTGCCGTTTCTTCAGCAAGTCGATAATTCCAAGGACACACTTCCTGACAGGCATCGCAGCCGTAAAGACGGTTGCCGATCTTTGCCGCCAATTCCGGCGGGTGCGCACGGCCGGCTTTTAATTCGACGGTCAAATAAGAAATACATCGCCGCGCATCGACCACAAAAGGCTCGATGATGGCTCCGGTCGGACAAGCCTCGATACAAGCGGTGCAATAACCGCAGATATCGTTTTCCAAGGGGGCATCGGCGTCCAATTCGATGTCGACAATCAGTTCGCCAAGGAAAATCCAGGAGCCGCACTGCGGTGAGATGACGAGCGAATGCTTACCCCGTCGTCCAAGGCCTGCCCGCACCGCCCATGCTTTTTCCATGATCGGCGCCGAATCGACGCAAATCCGACCGCTCACACCAGGATTTTCTG
>JAPDPN010000035.1:0-15600 GCA_034506455.1 Candidatus Zhuqueibacterota bacterium
CGCACCTACAGCAATTCCGAAATTGCCGAGGCCGTCAATCGAGCCTTTGCCAATCCCCATCCTGTCCGCTTGACCGCAGCCGATCCGCCGGAAAAGGCGGGCGGCTTTATGGACATCACGCGCGCCGCCCAAGAACTCGGCTGGCGGCCGCGCTGGGAATTGAGCGCCGCTTTGACGGACATGAAGAATCAACTCGATCAAGGGGTTTATTGTCTACCGCACTAATTCTCTGCTCAGTAGAGAAGCGTTTTCTCCGCCCGATCCGCATGGTCAGCGCACCAGCAGCACTTTTTTGACTGTTGTCTCGGCGCCGAGCGTTAAGCGGAAAAAATAGATCCCGCAGGGGAGCAACAATCCCTCATCATCACGGCCGTCCCACTGCATATGATGAATGCCGGCGGTCGCCTTCTCGTCGGCTAATATTCGCCGACGGCGGCCCAAAACATCATAGACCTCCGCTTTGAGTTGCCCTTCGGACCGAAGGCGGCAGGTAAAAAGTGTTGCGCTGCGGAACGGATTGGGAGAAATCGCTGCCTGGAATCGGGCAGGGAATGACTCTTGCTCATTCAATATGCCGACCGGTTTGCCGTACTCATAGACGCCGATGTCCGGCAGATCGTCACGCCGGTTTTCATCCAAATCCGTCATCAGCTCCCCGCCGAGAACACATCCGGCATTCACAGCGGGACTAGCCGACTGCAGATGATAATCCCCATCGCTTCCCCATGCCGGCCGTACGAACAACGGATCGCCGTAAAGGATGTTTTCGCCCAATTTATCGATGTTTTCCGCCGTATAAACCTGGTCGCCGTGCACCAGGATGCGCTCCGAGTTGGGAAAATAAAACAAACAATTCCGTACCGTAACGGATCCGGCCGGGTTTATGAAAATCGGGCAGTCGGGGCCGCGGCCGCAGAAAATGGAGTTGATCAAGTTGATGGTCACCGGCACATCAGGATAATCGTACTGGGCATACATCAAATAGTTTTCACCCAAAGCGTCATCTACGGTCACATGCACAATGTCGAACCGTGCATTCGCCTGCTCTTCGGGTGCAATGACGATCGCCGCCCAAGGCGTGGGCGTCGGGTCGCCGTCGCCGCGGCCGTAAATAAGGGTGTTTTCGATGCGACTGTCCGGCCCCCACAGCTTGACGCCGTCGCACGAGTTGTTGGCGACAATACAGCGGCTGATCGTCGTGCGGGCGGCTTTGGAATCCAGGCCGTCGCCGTAGTTATGTTGAACCACCAGATCCTTCAGGAGCACCGGCCCCTGCGAAGGCTCGATGCCAAAGCCGTCGGGGCGGTCGTAGGGACGATCCGAACCGTCGCCGCCCTGATAGTAATGCCCGCTCCAGGAGAGCGATCCGCCCTCTATGACGACGTTCCGCCAGCCACCCGCTTCGCCCAAGGGACCGCCGAGCGCGCCGAATCCGCAATACTCGATTCGGCAGCCGAGAATCTGCAGATCCTCCGCATCCTGAATGTCCATGCCGAACTCGTCGATATGATGAATGTAGAGCTGCTGCAACACTACATGCCGACAAGGCGCGCCGACGATCTGCACTCCCTCTCGGAACCAGGCGGCCTCCCCCGTCACTTGATCATCATGAGTGATTTCAAGATTTTCGATTCGTACATAGGAAACGCCGGCAAGATTGACCGCCGTCATCAAGTTGTCGCGGCCGACCAACTTGGGGCGATTGTTGATCTCGCCGCGGATCACGATCCAAGCCGAAGCCGTTCCTGAAGGAGGGGTAATAATATCGGCATCGAATTCGCTCAGCACATAGCGGCCGCCGAGAATGACCATTGTGTCGCCGGGCGCAAGCTGACGGGAGCCGTAGCCGGGTGTGGCCCATGGCTGCGCCGCAGAACCCGAATTGGCATTACTGCCCGTTGGACTGACGAAAAACGTTCGTCCAAAAGTCGAGGAGACAAGAATCAAGAAAAAACACAACCCCTTCATAGTCTGTTCCTCACCTGTTTGTTGCAAACAATTTACAAAGCGGCGAGAAGACTATCCCCATATTCAAGGCAAGCCGGAAATTCGATCATCTTTTACCCGCGGCCGCTTTAATGACTCTAGCGTCGCCTTTGCGACGCAGTTTCCCCAATTGCGAATGCTTTAACGATCAGAGCGGGAGGATTCTTCCCCTTGGATAGCCAGGGCCACGCCGATCAGGATGACAACGCCGCCGAGCGCCTGGACGAGCGTCAGACGTTCGCCCAAAATCAGCCAGGCCAGGAGCGAAGCTCCAATCGGCTCGCCCAAAGTAACGATCGAAACGGTTGCGGCGCTAAAGTGCTTGAGCGCCCAGTTGAGGCTGGTGTGGCCGACGACCTGCGGAAAAAGGGCGATGGCAAAAAGGTAAGCATAGGTTTTCGGTGTAAAGCCGACCAGCGGCAGCCGCAGCGACGCAACGGCTGCGGCCGTAAAAACGGCACAGGCACCGTAAACCCATGCGACATAGGAAAAGGTATCCATTTCGGCGCGCATGCGGCGGCCGACGAGCCAATAACCGGCTACGGCAACGGCGCCGAGCAGCGCCAGGCCGTTGCCGATCATGCGCCGAGAGTCCATTGCCAAGTCCAATCCGCTGATAATGACGCTGCCGAGCAGAGTCAACGCTACGGCAACAATCTGGCGAAATGTCGGTCGTTCTCCTAAAAACAACATTCCGCCCAAAGTGACCCAAATCGGTGAGGTGACGACGAGCACGACTGAACTGGCCACGCTGGTAAAGCTCAACGAGGTGATCCACGCGGCAAAGTGCACAGCCAGAAAGAATCCGGCCAAAGCCGAAGCTTTGAAACGACTGCGATTAATGGCACCGGAGCGCGCGCCGCTCAAGACGAAATAGACGGCTGAAGCCACGGCAACGCGATAAAAAGCGATGGTCAATGCCGGCGCCTGGCAAAGCTTGGTCAGGATCGAGGATGAAGAGATGGCGAGCAATCCGAACCCGAGAACCGCCGCCGACTGGCGTTGCAGAGTGTTCACCCCTCCTCCCGGCGCGGAAGATCGAACCATTCCAGATCGTTCGGCAGAAAACTCGGCGCAAATTCTTCCCGCGCCTCCTGCAAAAGCGCTCCCTCCTCTTCTCCGTGGACGCGGATGCTGAGATGCCACAAAAAGAGCCTGCGGGCACCGGCTGCGCGCGCCAGGCACGCCGCCTGTCGCGAGGTCGAGTGAAAACTCGCAACAGCCCGCTCGGCATAGCGGTCGGAAAACGTGGCGTCGTGAATGAGCGCGTCGCAATTCATGGCCAACTCCATGCCGGCACCGCAAGGCAGGGTATCGGTGCAATAGGCAATGACTCTCCCCGGTGTCGATGGGCCGACGACCTCCTCCGGCCGGATGAAGCGTCCGTCGATGTTCACAGGCAGACCCCGCTTGAGCTGTTGCCGCTCCGGACCTTCGGGTATGCCGAGCTCGGCGGCTTTTACCGTATCGAATACGCCCGGTTTTTCCGGCTCTTCCAGCCTATAGCCGTAACACGGAGCGCTGTGTTCGAGCAGCCTGGCCGTCACTCGAAAACTGCCGACATCAAACCGATGCAGAGGTTCCGTCAGTTCGACAACCTTCAAAGGAAAATCAATGGTATATTTGGCAAGGGAGGCAATCCAATCGAGCAGGCCGGAAAGCCCTGCCGGACCGTAGAGCGTCAATGGAGCGGTTCGCTGAAACAACTGTTGAGAGGTGAGAAATCCGGGCAGACCAAAGAGATGATCGCCGTGCAGATGCGAAATGATAACGGCCTGAACTTTTGCTGCAGAAAGTCGCGCCTGCTGCAGCCTGACTTGAAAGCCCTCTCCGGCATCCAAAAGAATGATTTCGTTTTCCCGCTGTATTGCCAAACAAGGGGCCCTGCGCGACGGAGAGGGCGCAGCGGCGCCGGTGCCGAGGAAATGGAGACGAAGGAGGTCGGTCACGCCTTCTTTTTTCCGAAACGATTCTCAGTGCCGTTCAACAGCCGCTTGATGTTCGAGCGATGCGTAAAGATGATCAGCGCGGCGGCAAAAAAACTAAAGAGATACAGCGAATTCTTGACGGGTATATGGAGGACGTAGCGGAAAATCGTCAACACAATCGGCAGGGCTACCGCGCCGCTCATCGAAGAAACCGAGACGATGCGCGTCAGCAAAAAGACGAGCAGGAAGACGAGCAGACAGATGCCCAAAGCGGCCGGATAGAGCGCGAGCATCATGCCGGCTGCAGTGCCGACGCCTTTGCCGCCGCGAAAGCCCGCAAAGACCGTCCAGATGTGACCGATGATCGCCGCACAACCGGCCATCAGCATGAGCAGACCGGAATCGAGCGTTCCCGCGGCGAGCCTCGATATCCAAAACGTGGCGGCAAATCCCTTAAAGACGTCAAAAGCCATCACAAAAATGCCCGGCCCTGGGCCGAGGACGCGAAAGACGTTGGTGCCGCCGGCATTGCCGCTGCCGTGTTCACGAATATCGATGCCGCGCAATAGCTTGCCGACAATGATGCTGGTCGGAAAAGAGCCGACCAGATAAGAGAGCAAAATCATGACGAAAATTTTCATTCACAAGCCTCCACTTGCCGCTTGAAAGCGGGCTATGACCCCAATTACCTCAATCCCCGATGACGGCGATGCCGCAGGCGTTGAATCCCACATGCGCTCCCAAAGCCGGACTGGCGGGAACGATAAACACGTCGTCGGTGCGGAAACGGCGCACCAGCCGCTCGCGGTACTCTTCCGCCAAAGGCCGATTCATGACGTGTGCAATGCCGAAGCGGGGATTCTTGAGTGTGGCCGCATATTCTTCCGTCAAACGGTAAACCTTCTCATTGAGTGCTTTGCGCCCGAATGCTTTGGCAGCTTGAACCAAACGGCCTTCGGCGTTAAAGCTGATCACCGGATGGATGTTCAACAACTCTGCAACCCACCCTTTCATCTTGGGCACTCGACCGCTCTTGAGCAGCTGTTTTAACGACGGAATACTGACGAAAAAGCGGAGTTTTGGGATGAGTTTTGTCAGTTTTTCCAACACTTCTTCATGCGCAAAGCCCCGTTCGATCAGCCGCGCCGCTTCCTGAACGATAAGCCCCAAACCGGCGCTGGTGCTGCGCGAATCGACCACATCCACACGCAGCTTGTCTTCAATTGAGCGCACCGCATTCAGGCCGCCGTTGAGGGTACCGCTGAGAGCGCCGCTGAGGAAAACGGCTATCGCCGAGAGGCGCGTCTCTGCCGCCTCGGCATAGGCTTTTACAAACGCTGCAGGCGTCGGCTGCGAGGTGCTGATCACGCCTCCGGATTCAGCGAACAGCTTGTAAAACTCTTCCGGCTGGATTTCGACGCGGTCTATAAAGGAACGGTCCTTGATTTTGAGATGAACCGGCACAACAAAAATCTGATGGCGCTTGATCACCTCTTCCGGCAAATCGCAGGTCGAGTCGGTAATCAGCGCAATGCCGGAACGGGCCGGACGGCCGATCTTGTTTTCCACCTGCGCGCGCATGTCTTCGGTTTTGGTCTTGGCGACCGTTCCAAAGCGTGCCGCAATCGCAAACACCTCCTGCGGCCGATTGGTATGAATGTGAACGCGCACCTTGTGAGGATTGCCGATGACGATCAGCGAATCGCCCAGCGGCGTGAGCTGCGCTTTGATGTGATCGCGATCGATGCCTTCGCCGAGGATGAGGCACTGCGTACAGTAGCGAAACCGCACCGCCTCGTCGGTGCGATGCACATGATGGCGCAGCGCTTCGGCCACCTGCGAACCGAAACTGAGCGCGGCAAATCGGCCGTTTTCGAGGAATTCCTGAATCCCCTCGAGCAGATGAACAAATCCCTGCGCGCCGGCATCCACTACACCCGCCTTGCGCAGCACCTGAAGCTTTTTCGGGGTTTCGCTCAAGGATTGACGCGCGCGCGCCAATGCGCCCTTGAGCAAATCGACAAAGTCCTCTTTGAGGTGGGCATGTTCTTTAATGTGCGCTGCCCAGTCGCGCATCACAGTCAAAATCGTTCCTTCCTTGGGCTGCGACACGGCCGATTCGGCATAAGCCACGGCGCCCTCGACTGCTTGGGCAAAATCTGTGGGCGCCACTTCGTCCTTGCCGGCGCTGCTTTCGGCCAAACCTTGAAAAAACTGCGCCAAAATCACGCCCGAGTTGCCGCGGGCATTCTCCAGCGCCGTATCAGCCAAGGCGCTGCTTACCTCGCTGAACGAATCGTGTTCCACTTCATGGGCGCGTTCGGCGATGGAACGAAGCGTTTCCGCCATGTTGGTGCCGGTATCGCCGTCCGCCACCGGAAAAACGTTGATGTCGTTCAGCTCTTCCTGCTTTTGTTCCACTTTGGCCGCGGAGGCGATGATCGAATGCTTGAGCTGACGACCGTTAAGGCGAGTTATCGCCGGTTTTTTTTCCTTCATACTGCACTCTGACTTCTTTTTCCCCTCCGACGCCGCGCGGTTCGGCAAAACGCCGGACAAGGCATACAATCTTTAAAAACGCCCCGGCTTACGTCTGGCGGAAAACGACCGAAAAATCCTTTTCTTTACCAACCTCGTCACCAAGTCGTACACCCTGAAGACTTTACCTGGACGTTTCGTTTGTTAATCCATAATGAATTTAGTCCAAATTCCTCAGAGTTCCAACCGCTTTTTCTTGAAGGCAAGCATGCTGATCAAAGGAGGAACCGCGAGCGAAGGTAGTGCTTCAGCGGCTGCGCATAGACTCCGGCTGCGGCGAGAGCAATCTGCGTCTGCAGCCAGCCGAGCGGCGTCCCCATATCGAGCCGCTCGCCCTGAACCTCATAGCCGAGGGCTCCTTCGCGCGCAATCAGCTCTGCAAGCGCCGAAGTGAGCTGAATCTCACCGCGTTCGCGCCTGTCCGTTCGTATATGTTCGTCCAGGATGGCGAAAATCGTCGGGGTCAGAACATAAATGCCGAATATGGTAAGGAAGTGATCCGAAGGAAGGGTCTCAACCCGCAATTGTCGACGCGCATCCTCTACCGAGGGCTTTTCGAGGATGGCATGCAGCTCGTACAAGCCTTCGCCGCATGGATTTCCGGCCGCCACACCGAAAAGATGGATTTCTTCCGCAGGCGTACGCTGCAGTCCGAACACCGATTTGCCGGTGCGGCCAAAGACCTGAAGGACCTGATGCACGCACGAACGATCGGTGCGCGAAAGATAGACATGATCGCCGAGCAGCAGCAGAATCGGCGCATTGCCCGCCCATTCGCGACCGCAATAGACGGCATGACCAAAACCCTTCTGTTCCGTCTGGTAAAGAAAAGTTAGGCTCGCGCCGATCTGCGCCAATTTTGCAGATTGTTGCAGAGCCCACGGCTTGTCGCGAAAAGCCGATCGCTCGTTTTCTTCAAGCGGCGTAAAGTGACGTCGAAACTGTTCTTCTTCGCCCGGCTGGACGATCACGGCGATTTCCTCAATGCCTGCCGCCAGCACTTCTTCAACGATGAGCTGCAGCGTCGGCTTGCTGATGCCGTCGCGATCGACCAGCGGAAACATCTCTTTCTGCACCGCATTGGTGGCCGGATAGTGACGCGTGCCCTTGCCGGCCGCGGTAATGAGGGCTTTCGGCCGGATCATATCACGGTTCCATCGGGAATCACGGCATCCTTGAGAATGATGACGATCCCGTCGCGAATGTACCACCCTTCCTGCTCATGGGAATCGTCGAACTCGATCTGATCGCGGTTTTCGATGCGCACATTTTTGCCGATGCGGGCGTTCTTGTCGATGATGGCTTTTTTAATGACCGAGCCGCGGCCGATGCCGAGCGGAATCGCGTCGTTGCCGTTGCTCATTTCCTGCCGACCCGAGCTGTCATAATAGTCGCAGCCCATGATCAAGGTGTCTTCGATCTGCACGCTGTCGCCCACGATCGTACGGATGCCGAGCAGCGACCGCCGAATTTTGGCGTTGGTGATGATGGAGCCCTCGCCGATCATCGATTCGACGATGTCGGCATTGATGAGGCGGATCGGCGGCAGGAAGCGCTGGCGGGTGTAGATCGGCGCATTTTCATCGAAAAAGCTGAACGGCGGATTAGGATAGCGCAGCAGCGCCATGTTGGCATTGTAAAAAGAGCGGATCGTTCCGATGTCTTCCCAATAGCCTTTGAACAAATAGGCCTTGACCTTCAGCTCATGGATGGCGGTGGGAATGATCTCCTTGCCGAAATCCTTTTGATTGGGATCGCGGGTTAGCAAATGCCGCAGCACATCGCTGCGAAAGGCATAAATACCCATGGAAGCGAGATAGGGTTTTCGCTTCGCCTCATCATCCGATAATCCAAGCGGGCGAGTATCGACCGCCATTTCTTTCAAGGCGTCGCCTTTGGGCTTTTCTCTGAACTCGATGATCCGGTTCTCCGCGTCGGTTTTGAGGAGGCCGAAGGACGAGGCGCGCTCTTCCTCCACCGCAATGACCGGAATCGTCAAATCAGCGTCATTTTCGCGATGATATTCGATAAATTTTCGGTAATCCATACGATACAGGTGATCG
This sequence comes from Candidatus Zhuqueibacterota bacterium, assembly GCA_034506455.1. GTDB lineage: Bacteria > Zhuqueibacterota > Zhuqueibacteria > Residuimicrobiales > Krinioviventaceae > Fontimicrobium_A. The sequence continues at coordinate 8,516 of JAPDPN010000035.1, forward strand.
CCGGAGAGCACCAGGTATTCACTGATGTTGTAGCTTTGAATATAGCGCATGCACTGCCGAACGGCGTCGGCGGTACCCTGAAACCAGCCCATGTTGTCCAGAGTCTGCTGTGCCGCCAATACTTCGACAAAGCCTTCGCTGAAGGGACCAAAGTGATAAGTCAGGCTGAGATGACGATTGAGGGAGGCAGAGTTGAACTGGGTGAGTACATAGATTTTTTGTACTCCCGAGTTGATGCAGTTGCTGACCGGAATGTCGATCAGCCGATACTTTCCGGCGATCGGTACCGCCGGTTTGGCCCGCAGCTTGGTTAGCGGATAGAGGCGGGTTCCCTGTCCGCCGCCGAGGATGATCCCCAGTACATTTCGCATGGCACTCTCCCGCCGAGTAGATGGTTCGCAGTGTGTCGTTGCGCCGCGCCGTCGGCGCCGAATGATCGCAGCGGCTCAAATCAATTGAATCGTTTCCCGAATCGGCGTATATTTCTTGTCGAAAATATACAAGCTTCTCGGCCAAGTGCAACTCTTTTTTTGTGCGGAGGAAACCCCATGAAGCTCTGTTATGAAACGGTCGTGCGGGCGCCGGTAACGGATGTGTTTGCTTTTTACAGCAACATCGCCAATCTGCGTCGGATCACGCCGCCCAATATCAAACTGGAAATCGTGGAAATTGTCGGTAACATGCGCGAGGGGACGCGCATTACCGTGCAGACCGGCCGTTGGTTTGTCGTCTGGGAATGGCGGCTGCGCATCGCCGAATTCGTCCCGAACCGCCGCTTTGTTGATGTGCAGGAGGAAGGCCCCTTTGCGCGATATGAGCATCTGCACGAGTTCCTGCCGCATGACGGCGGCACAATGCTGCGAGATACGCTCGATTTTGTGCTGCCGTATGAGCCGTTCAGCGCGCCGCTGCGCGAATGGATTCTAAAGCCGCAGCTGGATCGCCTTTTTGCCTATCGCCATCAGGAGACGCGCCGACTCCTCGAGCGGACATAAAAAAAGCCGCCGAAAGGCGGCTGATGGACTGTGAAATTCCGCCCCGCAGCATTATACCGCGGCAGGCGGATACAAGTCAGAAATATCGTCTCAATAGTTCACATCAATAAAGCGCATCCAATCGGGATCATAGATTTCGCCGCGGGCGGTGGAATGAACCAGTTCCAGGTCGTTCATGCTGCGCTTGTCGACAAAGATAAAATCGACCCCACCCTGAATCGAATAGTAGTGCCAGATTTGATATTCGCGCGCATCGCTGCTGGAGGGGAACCGCTCGATTTCATCCGGTCTTCCGTAAAGCAGCAGCACCCGGCCGCGGTCGCCTTTATAGCCGTCCTTGAACGGCCCGCGATAGAGCGCATTCGCCATACGCACGCGCGCCAGGTATTCTTCTTTGAACTCGTTGATCGGCGTTCCAGGTGTTGCGTCGCGCGCCGCCCAAAATTCCTTGATAAACTCCCGCTTGCCGGCCAAATTGAGCTTTTTCCAGGTGCTCAGCTCCTCCGGTTTGGCGATGTAGCGCACCCAGTCGAACTCTAAATCCAGCTCTTCTTCCTTCATAACGTCATAGCGGTCGGCGTCGATGCCGGGACTCCCTTGTCCCTGCGACTTTTCCATTGCCTGAAACGCGGCGCCGCCGGCGGCAAAATCATCCGGACGATAGACGAAAAACCGATGCGCTGCCTTTGCCTCTGCACCGGTCTGATGGTCACGCACCTTCACTTCGAGCTGATACGTGCCGGAGACCAAGGTCACGACATTCAAATTCTGCACAAGCACCGAAGACTCGCCCGGCTTGCTGCGAACTTGGGCGGGAAATGTCTTGGCCTCTTTCCCATCCGAATCCAGCACCCGATAGGTGACAGAGTATTTGCGTCCCTCTTCGCTTTCTCCCGGCGCCAGATTATAGATTTCCGCATAGCAATAAAGAATGGGCATGCCGATGCCATAGACAGCCGCCGGATGCGGAAGGACTTTGAATCCGTTCTTGGTAAACGAGCCCGCTGCGGCATCACGCTCGATGCTCATCGCCAACTGCAAATCGCTGATGGCCAGGCCTTTTTGGTAGGAAACCGCACGGATGGGGAATTTCACGCTTTGCTTACGATTTTCACCGAAAAGGTCGGTCAGACGCAATTCGAGCTGATACTCGCCCGGAGGAACGGTAAAGGCGCCGATAATAGGAATGGTCATGTTCAAAGCGTGCGTATCAAGCGAATCAAGGGTATCGCGCGAACGCCAAATGCGATTCTGCAGAACCTGTCCTTGACGGGAAATCTCGGCCTCGACCAGAAACTCGGCCGCAAATTTGTTTCCCTCGTCCTCGAGACGCTTATAGGTAAGCACTTTGCGGTCCAAGGCGGCGTAAAACTCGAGGTAAACGAGCGAATCGGCGGCGCGAAATGAGGCATAATCAGCGGAAAAATAAAAACGGATTTGGCGCGCCTGGTCTGACTCGTCATCTGCCGACAAAATCGTTGCTCCAAAGAGCATGGCAGCCAGACAGTAACGGATGAATTTCATACCAACTCCCATAATCCTATCATCAGGCCGCATACTTTTCGGCCGTTTCAAATTTAACCGATACAACCTGCGACACGCCTTCCTCCTCCATGGTCACACCATAGAGCTGATCGGCGACGCGCATCGTGAGCTTGTTGTGCGTCACGACAATGAACTGCGTGTTCTTGGAAAACTCGCGCAACGCCGCGGCAAACCGTTCGACGTTCTTGTCGTCCAGCGGCGCATCCACTTCATCGAAAATGCAGAAGGGACTGGGCTTGACCAGATATATGGCAAACAACAGTGAGACGGCGGTCAGTGATTTTTCGCCGCCCGAGAGCAGCTGCAGCGAAGCCGGCTTTTTGCCGCCCGGCGCCGCATAAATGTCGATTTCCGCCTCCAGCGGGTCGTCGCCTTCCCGCAATACCAGCGTTGCACGTCCTCCCTCAAAGAACGTTTCGAACACTCGATTGAAATTCTTCTGCACCTGCTCAAACGTCGCAAGAAACCGCTCGCGTGCCGTCTTGTTGATCAGTTCGATCGTCTCGGTCAAATTTTCCCGCGCCTTGAGCAGGTCTTCGCGCTGAGCGTTGAGAAAATCGTAGCGCTCTTTTTCCTGCTCGTATTCTTTCAGCGCCAGCAGATTAACCGGTCCCATGCTCTTGAGTCGTTCCTTCAGATCGGCTGCCGCATTGCGCGCTGCCTCGACGTCAAATTCGGGATCAATCGGCTCGCGACGCAGATCGTGTTCATACTCTTCTTTGATGCGGCTGACAAGATTCTCGGCGCGCATGCGCAGCTCGCTGATGCGCAGCTCGAGCTGGTGCACCGAGTCGGCCAACGACTGGCTCTGCCGCCGCAGCTCGCGAATAACTTTTTCCATCTCGTCAGCGCGGACGTTGGTCTGATACTGTTGCTCGCGCAGCTCTTCCAGTCGCTCCCGCGAGGCCTCGATCTGTTGCGACAACTCTTCAATATGACTGCGATACTCTTCGTTGACGGCGGCCAACTCCTCAACTTCCTGCGCAGCGCGAAGACTTTCCTCGTCCCGCTGCTCGATCATCCGGCGCGTTTCGCTCAGCTGCTGCCGCACCGAATCGCTGCGGCGCAGCTCCGCATCATACTCGCTCTGCAGCTTGGCTACGGAGATCTGGATTTTTTGCATCCGCTCGCCGACTCGGTTCACCTCCCCCTCAAGGCTGCGGAACTCTTCCTCCATACCCTGCAGCTTTTGTGAAATCGCTGCCCGTCGCTCCTGCAAAGAGCGCGAGTCGCTGTCCTGCAGCTGCAGGCTGCGACTCAACTCGGCGGCGCGCGCCATCAGGTCGTCCTTTTCCTGTTGCGCCCGGCTCTGCGTTTCTTTGAGCCGACTCTCTTCGAACGCCAGCCTGCCGACCTCCAAACGAACAGCGGACAAATATGTTTCTAGTTCCTTGACTTCGTACGCCCATATCGCGGCTTGTTCACGGCCGTGGCGCTCTTCCTCCGCTTTTGCGGCGATCTGAGCCTTTCTCCTCTCGCAGGCCGCCTGCAGCCCTTCGATCTCCTGCGCCAGCTGCTGCAGTTCTTCCTGACGGCCGACAATATCCGATTGACGTTTGCTGTGGCTGCCGCCGCGGATGACGCCCCAATGCCCGCGCACCTCGCCGCTTAGGGTCACAATGTTGATATGCTGCTTTTTTAATCGATCGAACAGACGGTCGGCCGTCTCCAAGTCCTGAACCACAAGAAAATCGCCCAGCAGCGCATCGACGACCGGTCGATATTTGCCCTCGCAGCGCACCAACTCGTTCGCCCAGCCGACCACACCGAGATCCTCGACGTCGGGATGCGCAGGCAAATCGGCAGTGAGCTGATCCAATGGCAAAAAGGAGACAAAGCCCTTGCGGTCCTGCTGCAAAAGCCCGATTCCGGCATATGCCGTGGCCGTATCTTTGACGATTAAATACGCGGCCGCTTCACCCAGCGCCGAAGAGATCGCCGTTCGATGCTCCTGCGACACGGTGATCACATTGGCCACTGCCCCTTCCGGCGTAAAGTGGTCGGACTGCACCGTCGCAAGGAACCGCACACCGGAAGGATAGTCCTGGTAGCTCTCCATGATCTTGCGGATCATCTCGGCGTTATTCTCGAGAACTTCGATGCGGTTGCGGTCCTGCAGATCGAGCTTGTTGAGGCGATCGAGCGCCGTGTGCGCTTCCTCGGCGCGCTGCGAACTCTCCGCCAGCCGCTCACGCGCGTGGGCAAGCTTTCCCTCCAGCTCCGTTTCTTTGGCGCGGGCAACCTGCAGTTCGCGACTAACCACCTCCAGTCGATCGTTGGCCTGCGCCAATTCCGCCGAAAGCTGCTCCAACCGCCGCGACAATCCCTCTTCGGTAGCGCGCAGACGCTCGCCTTCGTTCTGCTTTTTAGAGAGCGTCTCGGTCAACATCAGCAGCTCCGTCTCGGTCTGTTTGATTTCCGCACGCTTGGCGTCGTACAGAGCCCGCAGAGCCTGATACTCGGCATTGACTTTTTCAAGCTCCGCCTGCGCGGTTTCGAGCTGCCTTTTAGCTTCTCGTGCGGCATAGGCGGTCTCGTCATGGGTCTGCTCCAGCTCGCCAAGGCGCTCGACCAGGCCGACACGCTCCTTTTGATAGCGTTCCTGCATCTCATTCAACGTGCGAATGCGCTCGCTGTTCACCAACACCCGCTCTTCCAGCTTTTGCGACTCGCGCGTGAGCTGATTCAGCCGATTCTGCTCCTCCGTGAGGGCTTTTTCCTGCGTCAAAAGCTGCGCGCGCAGCGCCTCATAGTCGGCATCGCGGGAGGCAAGCTCCGCCGCCGCCTTTTCCCGATCGTCGATCGCCAGAGCGAGCGTCGTTTCCAACGGCTCCAGTTCGCTCAGCAAACGAGAGTATTCGTGCGTCGCCGTTTGAATTTCCAAGCGGCGCAGCTCGCCGGCAATTTCCTGATAACGTTCGGCTTTGGCCACCTGGCGTTTGAGACTGCGGACGTTTTTCTCCACCTCGGAAAGAATGTCCTCGACGCGCACCAAGTCCTTTTCGGTGGCCTCCAGCTTTTTAAAGGTCAGCTTGCGCCGTTGTTTGAATTTGGTGATGCCGGCCGCTTCTTCAAAGATGCGGCGCCGCTCTTCCGGTTCGCCGTTGAGGATTTTTTCGATCTGCGGCAGCTCGATGACCGAATACGAGTTGCCGGTGATGCCCGTGTCCATGAACAGATCGAGAATGTCCTTCAGCCGCACCGGATTGCCGTTGATCAGATATTGACTTTCGCCGGATCGGAACAGCCGGCGCGTGATCAGCACTTCGCTGTAATCGACCGGCAGCAGATTGCGCGTGTTCTCCAGCTTGATGGAGACTTCGGCCATCCCGACCGCCTTGGCGGCGGCGGAACCGTTGAATATGACGTTGTCCATCTTTTCGCTGCGCAGAGCGGAGCTGCGCTGCTCGCCCATCACCCAGCGTATGGCGTCGACGATGTTGCTCTTGCCGCAGCCGTTCGGCCCGACAATCGCGGTTATGCCGTCATGAAAGACAAGATTCGTTTTTTTAGCAAATGATTTGAATCCGACGATGTTCAGTTCTGTGAGCTTCAATGCAGCCTTGAAAATTAGTATAACGATGAGCGGTTACGGGACGCGCTCGCACGTCCCCCGGTGAATTTTGCGGGGTGCAAATTACATCTCTGAGGCTAAAAAAACAAGCTGTTTTTCCCGACCCTTCATTCGAGTAGCGTCCTACCCTTGACGACGCGAAAACCTTCTGCGGTAATAAAAGAAACCGACGGCTCTCCTTCGGATTGTGCACGAATGGCGGCGCACCCCACGTCGCCGTTTCTATTGACGGCGATGAACTTGACGTTAAAGTCGATCTTTCCGCCGCGGTTGATTTCTAGAATCCTGCGGCAAGCCTCGAGACAGGCTTCCTCGGGCGTTCTGCCGGCGCGCATGAGTTCCACGACCATAAAGCTGCCGCAGATGCGGATGACCTCTTCTCCTCGGCCTGTGGCGCCCGCAGCGCCGACCTGATTGTCCACGTACAATCCGGCGCCGATGATCGGCGAATCGCCGACGCGTCCGGAAATCTTCCACGCCAAGCCGCTGGTGGTGGTGATGCCGGCGATCTCGCCGCCTGCGCCGATTCCCAAAACGTTAATCGTACCGGTCGGGCGCGGCCGCACCTCGTACTTGCCGTCGGCCGGCGGCAGCCAATCGTCCTCATCACTGAGATTCTCTTTCCAGCGCAGCCACTCCAACCGCGCCTCTTCGGTCAATAGGTTTTGTTCTTTAAAGCCGTGCATCAGCGCGAACCGCTTGGCGCCGGGGCCGACGAGCTGAATGTGATCGGTGCGCTCCATGACCAGTCGCGCCACCGAGCTCGGCGTGGCAATGTCCTCCAGCGCCATCACGGAACCGCACCTGTGAGTCGGGCCGTACATCACGCTCGCATCCAGCTGTACGACTCCGTCCTCGTTGGGCAGGCCGCCGAGTCCGACCGAGTGATCCTCAGGATCGAGTTCTACTACGTTGGCGCCCTTTTCGCAGGCGTCAAGAATGCTGCCGCCTTGCTGCAAAACCTGCCAGGC
>JAPDPN010000035.1:15700-19738 GCA_034506455.1 Candidatus Zhuqueibacterota bacterium
GGATGATCGTACAGCCAATGCCATAACCGCATATCGACCAAACCTACGCCGCCGATTTCGCAGGTCGACCAAAAGGCGTCAAGGACCTGCAGGCGGCGATCGTCAGCCGCGGCGGGCTGTGAAACGCCCAACAGCTGCAGATCGCGCGACTGGAAGACAAAGGCAAAGGCCTCGGTAAAGGCCGTATTGGGGACACCGCTGAGAAGATAGTGGTCCATGCGGTTGAGCGAAAAAACCTGTTCCACGTTGTGGCCAAGCTCATGCACGGCGATGTTGTATCCCTTGTAGGTCATGCCGGTTGGCGCTATGCGGGTGCGCAGGTGGGCGTTGTCCTCACGGCGGAGGGCGCCGCTCGCATGTCCGGCCCCGCGCGCCGGATCGACGGTAATTTTGCTCTGCAGAAAAGCCGCCGTTTCGGTATCGAATCCGAGACCAGTGAGGATGGTCGACATTCCCTGCTGAAAGGCGGCGACGTTCGGGTACTTGGCCTTGACAATCCGATCGAGTTCCGTTGCATCCAAACGGCTCCGCGGCTTAAAGCCGTCGTACCAAATGTCGAACGGCTGCAGCGGCCGATTGAGGCGCCTGCGAATGATGCCGGCGACCTGCTTGGCAGTCGGCGAAGTGAGCACCTCGCGGATCATGTCCTCGACCTGCTCTTCGGACAGCTCGCGGTCCTTTTTGAAGCGACGGTCGATCTTGGTCGGTAATAGCGGCGAGAACTGATCCAGCCGCTGCTCGGCGTGAAAAATCGTCAGCAGCTTTTCGTATCGCGCGCCGCCCTCGGGCATTGGGCTGACCGGCTGGTTGTTGCGGAAAAGACGGTTGTTTACCGGATCCCAATCGTATTCATCGCTGTTGACGACCTGCTTGGGGATCTCTTGGCGGATGATACGATCCATAACTGCGTAGATCAGCTGCTGCTTCGGCAGGCCGTCGACTGCAGCGTATTGGCTCTTGATCTCGTCGCGCAATCCCCAATGCGAAATAAGCTTGAGTTCAGGCGGGAAAAGCCGTTTTCCCTTCGGGTCCAATAGCCTGCCCATAAAAATGTTATAGTTGGCGATATAGTCGTCGGCCTGCACATAGGCGCGCGAGAGCTCCTGTGCGACCTCCGGAGGAATGCGCGTGTCAAAAGCGTCGGCGAGCCGCGCCCGCGCCCATTCCCCGCGACTCCATTTCGGACCCAGCGCAAGCTTTTCTTCGAGTGAATAAATGGGGAAATTGAGCAGAACGACAAAGCCGATCTTTTTCTGAAACAGATCCTCCTGCAGGTGTGCAAAAGGATCGTACTCGGCAAAGAGATAGTCGACGCGCAGCAGCGGCAGGCTGTCCTGGTCCAGTTCGAGCGGCGCTTTCAGCTCGCGGCCGACCTCGTGCGCATGCCCCCATAGGATTTCGAGATTCCGTTCCATACGCTCGAAAAGAAGGCGCAGCGAGTCGGCGTCGGCGATAAAATGGTCAAGACAGAAGGTTTGAAACTGCTCCGCGTCGCCGTCCGTTTCGCGCCATAGCGCCGCACATTGCCGCACCCCCCTTTCGATGCGAAAACGATGCGCTTCTCCATAACGTTTTAAAAGCTCGGCTTCAACGCGCAAAGGGATCGCCGCATCCATAGCCGCTCCCGTCACCGGCGCCGTCAGCAGCAGCGCCGAAAGTAATAAATTGATCATTCAGCTTTCTCCGTTCCTCAATATGGGCAACCCAGCCTGTTACGGCTGTCGACGAGATAAAAGTCCTCAGTTCCAGGAACCCTGCGCCGTGATGACGTTGCCGTTGTATTCGATCCAGCTGCCGCTGCCGTCGGCGTTCCAGCTAAAGCTCTGCACCAGCACGAAAACGCCGTTGACCAACTGTTCGATCTTTAGAGTTCCCGAATGATCGGTGTTGATTTGTCCGGTGAAGCGGCTCCCCGCCATAAACGAAGGCGCTTCCACCTGGAAGATCAGCTCATTGGCCGCGCCCAAAGACCAGACAAAAGAGGCGGCGATCGTCGTCCCAGGGGGAACAAAAGAGGTGAACGAACCGCTGCGTTCGTTTTTGGCCTGCTCGGCGCGCACGCCCAGCCAATTGGTTACAGCCTGATCGTTTCTCTTGCCGCTATAGTACACTTCCCAAAGATACTTATCACCTACCGCTTTAATCTTGACGGTGATGGTCGCCTCGCCCTCGACCCAAGAGTACTCCCACGGCCCGTCGCCTTCGGACCCAACTGCTTTGCGCAGGTTCGGCGGCAGGAAGTAATTCGGCAGCGAAGCGCTGAGCGCATTGGCCAAGCCCATATAATAGGCAACCAGTTGCGCATGCGCATCACTGGAGGCAGCCAGCTTGGCAGGCACGATGATCGAGTGGGTCTTGAAGCGCGGCGCATCGGCCGGAACGGTCGGGCCGGTCGGCGTCGGAGTCGACTCTTTTTTGCCGCAACCGGCTATAAGCATTGAAATCCAAAGCAAGAAAATCAGCTTTTTCATGGGTCTCACTCCTTTACAATTAAACCTTTTGGCGACGAGGGCCGAACAACAGCGTTCCCAACCTGACAAGGGTAGCGCCCTCTTCGATCGCCACACGATAGCTGTCGCTCATGCCCATCGATAAAATTTCCATTTTCACGCGCGGAATCTGCAACGCCTTGATCTCCAGGAAAATTTCCCGCGTCAGCCGAAAGTAGGGCCGCATGGCTTCGGGATCTTCGAGCAGCGGGCCCATCGTCATTAGGCCGCGCACCTCCAGGTTCGGCAGCTCAGCTGTGCGTCGAACAAGCCCCACCACCTCTTCGGGCAAGGCGCCGCTCTTGTTCGGCTCGCGGCCGCTGTTCACTTCGATCAGAACCGGCATGCGTTTGCCGACCGCCGCGCAACGGCGATCGAGCGCCGCCGCCAGCTCAAATGAATCGACCGTTTCGATCAGGTCAAAGAGCTCGACGGCCTTGTTGACTTTGTTTTTCTGCAGATGGCCGATGAGATGCCACTGCACCGGCCCGACAACCTGAGGTTTGATCTGTTGCGCTTCCTGCACATAGTTATAGCCGATGATCCGGACACCGGCTTCGACGGCAGCCTGCACCTCATCGGCTGTGCGCGTTTTTGCCGCCGCCTCGACGGCAACATGCGGCGGGATCGTCGCTAAAACGGTGCGTATGTGTTCGACAAGTTGTTGATGCTGCATATTAGAATATCGTCTCAGTTATGCAATCGCGGCGCAAAACAGCCGTTTTCCTGACTTTTTTAATCAGCGGGCAAGCTTTAAATCTGCTCAATCGTCTTCAGACGCTTTGCTAGTCGAAACGCGCTGCAAAAATTAAAATAGCATGAATCCCAAAATTTTCAAAAAAGGATTTTGCCGCGCGTAAACGAAGTGCTTTTGCTTTTGAGAGCTCTGCACGCTGTATGGGCGGATTGCTCACCGGCTTTTTTTCAAAACCTATAGACGGCAGCGTCGCCTTAGCCGGCAATCCCTGCCTCAATTGCTCGGAACTCTTTCCAGCCGCTACGACAACCCGACAATCTCGCCGTTTTCATCGATATCGATGCGCTCACCGGCCGGCGAAGTGGGCAGGCCTGGCATGGTCATCATGTCGCCGAGGATCGGATAGAGAAAGCCGGCACCGGCGGCGGCGCGCACCTCGCGCACATGAATGAGAAAATCGCGCGGCCGCCCCTTGAGCTTGGGATCGGCGGAAAGCGACAGGTGCGTCTTGGCCATGCAGATCGGCAGGTTCGAGAGACCCAGGTCCTTATAAAGCTGAATTTGCCGCCGCGCATCGACGCTGTACTCCACCTCGCCCGCTCCATAGACCTGTTTGGCGATGGTTTCGATCTTTTTCTCGATGCTCCAGTCAAGTTCGTAGAGATGATGAAAATTTGCCGGCTTTTCGCTTGCCCGCACTACCGCGTGCGCCAACGCTTCGCCGCCGACTCCGCCCTTGGCCCACAGCTCGCTTTCCACCGCCTCTTCGGCTCCCGCTTCGACGGCGGCGCGACGGATGACGGTCAGTTCCTCCTCAGCGTCGGTATCGAAGCGATTGATCGCCACAACCAC
>JAPDPN010000035.1:19838-24557 GCA_034506455.1 Candidatus Zhuqueibacterota bacterium
ACCCTCGGCCAAGTGATGCTGTAGGGATCGATGCGCAGAGCGTTGCCGTGAAAAATATGATTGTCGAGAAAAGCGGCCAGCAGGTTGTGCGCCGAGCTTACCGCATGCATGTCGCCGGTAAAGTGCAGGTTAAAGTTCTCCATCGGCACAACCTGCGAATAGCCGCCGCCTGCGGCTCCGCCTTTGATGCCGAAAGTCGGCCCCATCGACGGCTGACGAATGGCGCTGACCGCCTTTCTGCCGATGCGGTTGAGCGCCATGGACAGACCGATGGTGGTGACGGTTTTACCTTCACCCAACGGCGTCGGCGTTATTGCGGTAACGACAATATATTTTCCCAAAGGACGATCGGCAATGCGCTGAAGAATCGATAGGTTGATTTTGGCAATGACATTGCCGTAGAGATCCAACTCTTCTTCGCGGATGCCCAAACCGGCGGCAATCTCTTTGATCGGTTTAAGCGAGGCGCGTTTGGCGATTTCGAGGTCGCTTAACATTACTGTACTCCCCATAGAATCCTTTCATCTGGTGGTCTTTAGAGGTGTTTAGAAATCTTTGCCGAGAATGAGCTCCTGAGCGACGGCCGTCGGCAACGTTACGACTTTATCGGCATAGCGCACCGTACACGGCTTGCCGGCGTTCGAAACGATGCGCGCCGCCGTCAATTGACCGTCGCGCCATTCCATGTCGACGGTAAAATTGCCGCGCGCCTTCAGACCGGAGACGCGGCCGCAACGCCACGAGGGCGGCAGAGCGGGCAACAGATGTATTTCGCCGGCATGACTTTGCAGCAGCATTTCGGCAATGCCGGCGGCCCCGCCAAAGTTGCCGTCGATTTGGAACGGCGGATGAGTGTCGAACAAATTCGGCAAAGTCGATTTCTGCAGCAAAAGCTGCACGTGTTTTCCGGCTTCGGCGCCGTCGAGCAGTCGGGCGTAAAAATTGATGATCCAGGCGCGACTCCAACCGGTATGACCGCCGCCGTGCGCCAACCGCCGTTCAATGGTTTTTCGCGCCGCGGCGAACAGTTCCGGCGTCTGCGGCGTAATCTGTGCCGCCGGATGCAGGCCGAACAGGTGCGAAATGTGGCGGTGACCCGGCTCTTGTTCGTCATAATCCTCAATCCATTCCATGATCGTGCCGTTTTTACCGATGCGCGTCGGCGGCAGCTTGGCGAGGGTCTGTCGGCAGCGTTCCTGGAAAGCTTGATCCGCACCGACGACCGGCGCCGCTGCCAGACAGGCGTTCAAAAGCTCGCGCACGATCTGAATATCGATCGTCGCCGAATAGGTCAGCTGATACGCTTTGCCGTCCGCGGGAAGAATATAAGCGTTTTCCGGCGACATCGACGGCGCCGCGGCCAGATAGCCCTTCGGATCCGGCACCAAAAAGTCAAAGACAAACTCTGCAGCGCCGCGCATCAACGGCCAGGCTTTATTGTGCAAATAGTCCTCATCCAGAGTAAACAGATAACGCTCCCAAAAGGTCAACGTCATCCAGGCACCCGCAAGCGGCGAAGTTCCCCATTGGATGCCGTCCATGAGGCCGGTACGCCCAAAAGGATCGGTCAGATGATGCATATTCCAACCGTCCGCACCGTACATGCTTTTAGCGGTGCGGCTGCCTGGCGTCATCAGTTTGAGAAAAAACTCGGTCAAAGGTTCGACCGTTTCCGGAAGCGCCGTCACCTCGGCCGGCCAATAGTTCATCTGCAGATTGATGTTGGTGTGAAAATCGGAACCCCACGGCGCGTTAAAATGCTCGTTCCAAATACCCTGCAGGTTGGCCGGAAGAACGCCCGGAGTTCGCGAACTACCCAAAAGCAAATATCTGCCGTACTGAAAATAAAGGGCAATCAAGCCCAAATCTTCCTCACCTGCAATGACATGCCGAAGACGAAGATCCGTCGGAAGCGTATCGGGCTCGGCTTCTCCAAGCTGCAAAGCGACACGGTTCATAAAAGCCGCATGATCGTCGATATGCCGCTGCTTCAGTTGTTCGAAAGAACGTCGTGTCGCCGGTTCCATGATCTGTTCGCAAATCTTGATCGGCGAATTGCTGCGGTTGAAGGAGAGCAGGTCGCGACTGTAATCCGTTGCGGCGGTAAGCAGTATGGTTACTGCGTTTGCCTTTTCGACTCTTAGATGGTTTTCGACGGCTCGCACACTGCCGCCCTCGTTCAACACCTGAAGCCGTGCGGCAAAGCGCATATGCGGACCGCCCGGACCGCGACGCGGGTCGTCGGCATCCATAATCTGACCCGTGAGCAGCAGCAGTTGATCGACGGCGAGGGTTTTGGCGTCATGGGAGCGTTCGAGGCGCAGGTCGAAACTGAGGGCAGCCGGTCGGTCGGCTGTCAGGCGCACGACGAGCAGGTTGTCCGGCGCCGAGGCAAACATCTCCCGACGGAAGCGGACGCCGTTGAGAGTATATTCGACCGTTGCAATGCCGTTAACCAGATCAAGTTGGCGCAAATACTCGACCGGTGCTTCGGCTTCGCCAAAGTCCAGAATCATATCCCCCAGTGTCTGGTAGGAACGAATGCTCGGCGGCGTGCCGAGAAGCGTCTTTTCCGCCAGCTTGACGGCTTTATCGATTTCACCGTGAAAAAGCAACTGACGCAGCTTTGGCAGATTTTTGAGTGCCTCAGGATTGTTGTTGTCTACGGGACTCCCCGCCCACAGCGTTTCTTCATTCAGTTGCAGCCGTTCACGCTTCACGCCGCCGAAGACCATGGCGCCCAAGCGGCCGTTGCCGACCGGCAGCGCCTCGACCCACCGTTCGGCCGGCTGCCGATACCATAGCCGCAATTGAGCCGCCGAAGATTCCTGCACCGCCGCAAAAACGATCAAACAAACGCCCCACAAAAGTATCCGCATAGACATATCCTTTCTTAAAAGTGAACAAGAATTACCGTTGCCGCTCACCCAAAGACTTTTTGATCGAAGCCGGATTGTGACGCGGTCGGCTCCGCTCGGAAACAATGATCTGCTTTTGCCGCGCCTTGCCTCTCAGCGATTTTTCGACAAACAGCGGCGCACCGGTAAAAGGATCTTTTTCGGTAAAGTACATTACGCTGCCCCAGGTTCCGGGCGTCGGCGTAAAGACCTGTACCTGCTCCGGCGTCAGCTTGAGCGCGCGTCCGACGAACCGCTTGAGGCGGAGCATCTCTGCGTCGCTGCAGCCGGGAAAGGCGGCAATCAAATAATAAGTAAGAAACTGCTGTTTACCCGCCGCTTTGGAATAGTGTTCGAACCGCCGTTTGAATTCCAGCAATGTGGAAACAGCAGGTTTGTTCATCAAGGCGAGCACGCTCGGCTCGCTGTGCTCCGGCGCAACCTTGAGCTGTCCGGAAACGTGATGCTCGACCAGCTCGCCCAGATAAGCGTCGCCAAAGTCCTTGTCCGCCGGCAACAGATCATAGCGAATCCCCGAAGCGACGAACACCTTCTTGACACCCGGCAGTCGGCGCACCGCCCGCAGCAGTTCGATTTGCCGGCGATGATTCGGTTTTAGGCGAGGACAAACCTCCAGCCCGATGCAGCGCCGATCCAGGCAGGCGCCTTGGGTCCATTTGCGCTTGCACTCAAAGCCGTACATGTTGGCCGTGGGGCCGCCGAGATCGCTGATCACGCCGCGAAACCGCGGATGACGCGTCAACGCTATCACTTCGCGCAGAATCGACGCCTCGCTGCGGGAAACGACGGTGCGCCCCTGATGGACGGCAATGGCGCAAAACGTACACTCGCCGTAACAGCCGCGGTGAGTGGTGATGGAGAAGCGGATTGTCTCGAGCGCCCTGACCTCTCCCTGCGGTCGATGAAAGGGGTGCAGCTCGCGCTCATAATTCAGCTCATAAATCCGGTCTAGCTCTTGGGTCGACGGCAAGGGCGCCGGCGGGTTGTGGATCAAAAAGCGGTCGCCGTGCCGCTGAACCAGGCCGCGCGCGCTGAGGGGGTCCTGATTGCGGTAAAAGAGATGAAACATGTCGATAAAGGCGTCGACCTCTGCGGCGACCTCTTCATAAGCAGGCAAAGCGAGGTAATCTTCCGGCGGGCTTTTGTCGATATAACAGAGTCCGCGAATCGAACGCCAATCGTCGCCGCGGCGCAGCGCCTGCGCCAGCTCAAGGGCGGCATACTCGCCCATGCCGTAAATCAGGGCGTCCGCCTTGGCGTCGAACAGAATCGAGCGGCGGATCGAATCCGACCAGTAGTCGTAATGGGCAATCCGCCGCAGTCCCGCCTCGATGCCGCCGAGAACGATGCGTGCGCCTTTGCAGTAACGGCGGATGAGGTTGCTGTATACGATGACGGCGCGGTCGGGCCGGCGATTGTTGACGCCGCCGGGCGTATAGTCGTCGCTGCGCCGACGCTTGTTCAGAGCGGTATAATTGGCGACCATGGAATCGATGCATCCGCCGGTGACGCCCCAGAACAGCGTCGGCTCGCCGAGACGGAGAATGTCTTCGTCGGTATCCAGTCGCGGCTGGGGAACCACGCCGACGCGAAAACCGTGCGCCGCCAACCATTTGCCGATCACCGCAATGCCGACATGCGGACTATCGATGTAAGCATCGCCGGTCACCAGGATAACGTCGCAGGCTTCCCAGCCCAACGCCTTCATTTCCTCTCGCGTCACCGGCAGAAACATGTCCGTCGCCCTGTTTTCATCAGCAGAAATATAAGAAAAGCGGCGGCATTATGCAGGGAATTTTAT
>JAPDPN010000036.1:0-1827 GCA_034506455.1 Candidatus Zhuqueibacterota bacterium
TATGATATCCATAGATAAACTGACCATAAAAGTTCAGGAGGCGCTGCAGCGGGCGCAACAGGCTGCTTCCGAAGCCGGTCATCAGCAGATCGAACCGGTGCATCTGCTGGCGGCGCTTTTAGAAGTTCCTGAGGGCATTGCCCGCTTGATTGTGAAAAAGATCGGCGCCGATCCGGAGATGATGCTTTCGCGCGCCAGGCAGGCGATCGAGCGTCTGCCTCGAGTTTCGGGCGGTGTGGGACAGCTGTACTTGTCTTCCGACTTGAACAAGCTGTTCGAAGGCGCGCTGCGCGAGGCCAATCAGCTGCGGGATGAATTCGTCAGCACCGAGCATCTGCTCCTGGCGATGTGCGAAGACAAAACTGCCGCCGGCGACTTGCTGCGGCAGAACGGCATTTCCCGCGACCTGATCCTCAAAGTGTTGAAAGAGTTGCGCGGCTCGCAGCGGGTAACCGATCAGAATCCTGAGGAAAAGTATCAGGCCTTGAAGCGGTATGCGCGCGATTTGAACGATTTGGCCCGGCGCAACAAGTTGGATCCGGTGATCGGTCGAGATGAAGAAATTCGACGGGTGCTGCAGGTTCTATCGCGCCGAACCAAAAACAATCCGGTGCTGATCGGCGAGCCGGGTGTGGGAAAAACGGCCATCGCCGAAGGGTTGGCTTTCCGCATCATCCAGGGCGATGTGCCGGAAAACTTGAAATCCAAGCGGATTATGGCGCTCGATATGGGCGCGCTGATCGCGGGCGCCAAGTTTCGCGGCGAATTCGAGGAACGGCTGAAGGCGGTGCTGCGCGAAATCGCCGAGTCCGACGGACAGATCATTCTGTTCATTGACGAGATTCATACGCTCGTCGGGGCAGGCGCGGCGGAAGGCGCCATCGACGCTTCCAACATGCTCAAGCCCGCATTGGCTCGCGGCGAACTGCGCTGCATCGGCGCCACGACGCTGGATGAGTATCGCAAATACATCGAAAAAGATGCCGCCCTGGAGCGGCGGTTCCAGCCGATTTTGGTACAGGAACCGAGCGTTCAGGACACCATCTCCATTCTGCGCGGCCTGAAGGAACGGTACGAAGTGCACCACGGTGTTCGCATTCAGGACAGCGCGATTGTGGCGGCTGCGACCCTTTCCGACCGCTACATTGCCGACCGTTTCCTGCCGGATAAAGCCATCGATCTGATCGACGAGGCCGCTTCGCGGCTGCGCATCGAGATCGACAGCATGCCGGCTGAGCTCGATGAGGTGGAGCGCAAGTACAAGCAGTTGGAGATCGAGCGCGAAGCGCTCAAGCGCGAAAAGGACGAAGCCTCGAAAAAGCGCTTGGAGGACTTGAACAAAGAGATCGCCGAGCTGGAAGAGACGCGAAGGGAGCTGCGCGCGCATTGGGAGCTTGAGCGGCAGACCATCTCACAGATCCGCTCGCTCAAAGAGCAGATTGAGACGGCGCGCAACGAGGCGGCGAAGGCCGAGCGCGAAGGCGACTTGGCGCGGGCTGCCGAGCTCAAATACGGGCGGCTGGTCGAACTGGACAAGCAGCTGCAGGAACTGAACCGCAAGCTGCAGGAGATCCAAAAAGACCGCAAGATGCTCAAAGAAGAGGTCGATGAGGAAGACATTGCCGAAGTGGTGACCAAATGGACCGGCATTCCGGTCAACCGCATCCTGGAGGGCGAGCGGGAAAAGCTGGTGAAAATCGAGGAAAGAATTCATCAACGGATGGTCAATCAGGACGAGGCGGTCGAAGCGGTGGCCAACGCGGTGCGGCGGTCGCGCGCCGGTCTGCAGGACAGCTCACGGCCGATCGGCTCCTTCATCTTCCTGGG
>JAPDPN010000036.1:1927-15753 GCA_034506455.1 Candidatus Zhuqueibacterota bacterium
GAAGCCGAGGAGTATCTCATCGAAAACGGCTACGATCCGGCGTTCGGCGCGCGGCCGTTAAAGCGCCTGATCCAGAAAG
Source organism: Candidatus Zhuqueibacterota bacterium (assembly GCA_034506455.1). GTDB lineage: Bacteria > Zhuqueibacterota > Zhuqueibacteria > Residuimicrobiales > Krinioviventaceae > Fontimicrobium_A. The sequence continues at coordinate 2,007 of JAPDPN010000036.1, forward strand.
CGGTTATCAATCCTTTGGCGCTCAAACTGTTGGAAGGCCGCTACCAGCCCGGCGATACGGTGCGGATCGTCAAAAGGGAAAATTCCCTTGATTTTGAGTGAAAAAAGGGATAGATTGGCCGCTCAAACGGGAACTTGATTTGGGGGGACAACGTTAAAGCGGCGTTAAAATTCAATGGAGGAAAAGGTCTATGAAAAAAGCCTTCGCCCTTTTCGGCGTGATGACGATTTGTGCGGGGATTGTTCTGGTAAACTGCGGACAAAAGGTCAAGGTGACGGAAGAACAGCTGTACGCGAAGGTGCTGGACTTTCAGAACAAGCAGCAATGGCAGGATGTTGCCGCTTCTTATGAGACGCTGATCAAGAGCTTCCCAAAATCGGCGAAAGCAGATGAGTACCTTTACAACCTCGGCATGGTCTATGCGAACAATTTGAAAGAGTACCGCAAAGCGGTCGAGGCTTGGAAAAAGTTGGTCAAGCAGCATCCCGACAGCCGACTGGTAATCAATACCAAATTCATGATCGGCTATTGCCTGGCCAACGACATCAAAGATCTGCCCAAGGCCAAGGAAGCGTATGAGCAGTTTCTGAAGGAATATCCCGAGCACGAGCTTGCGCCGTCCGTTCGTTGGGAACTGGATCACCTTGGACAAGATATCAGCCAGATCGATCTGAAACTGGGCGAAGAGGAAGTTGCGGCCACCAAATGAGCCGCTTGCCCGCCGGAATCCTCATAGAACATCTGCTGCCGAAGGGCGAAGCTTTCGTCCGGAGGCAGCCGATCCTCTTTATTGGTGAATAGAGTATGTTGAACAAGACGCTGCTGATTGCCGCCTTGTTTTGTTTGTCGAGTGCGCTTTTCGCTCAAGACAACCCTTCTGAAAGCGGTATCCGTCTCAAGGCCACGGTCAGCGCTGCCGAGACTCCTCTCAATCGAACTGTCGAGTTGGTTTTGCGGCTGACATGGTCAGGCGACTTGTCGCGATACGAAATCTCACCCTTTGATGATCCGCTCGTCACGAATCTCAAAGTGATCGGATCCGGCTCTTCCAATCGCGTCGCCGTTGAAGCCGGACAGCCGACGGCGGTACGGGAATACACTTATACCCTGCAGCCGCAATCGCTCGGCATGGCCTATGTCGAACCAATGATCATTCGCTATACGGACACCGGCAGCGGCGAGCAGTATTATCTCTCCTCGGGCAGAATTCCAATCAAAGTCGTCGATCCCATCCGCGAGTCACTCTTGAAACGGCCGATTTTATGGCTGATTCTTTTGGGGGCTGCGGCCGTCATTGCGGCCGGTCTGGTCGTTCGGCGACGACTCTTGAAGCGAAAGGAGATGCAGAATCAGGAACCTGCCGTGACGGTTCGGCCCATCGAGGAGACGTATCTTGAAGAGCTGCGCGGATTGTTCGATCCGTCGGATTTCTCTTCAGACGGTTCTCCAATCGTCGAAAAGGGTTCGCGACTGCTGCGCCGTTATCTGCAGGAAAAGTATGAGGCGCCCGGCTTGGAGGCCACCACCTCGGAATTGTGCGAATTTCTTTACGCCGGCGGATTCGACGAGCTGTTCATCAACAAAGTACGTGAGTTTTTAACGAACGCCGATCTGATCAAATTCTCCGGGCGAACGATCGACCGCAACGAAGCCGTGACGCTGCTCGGTGTTGCCGAGGCCATCCTGCAGTCCGGTCTGCGCGGCGAGATTCACCGTTCTGCCTAACCGATTCCCCAAGGATTCTATTGTAAACAGTGGAGGTCATACGACTCATGACAGTCGATATCCAGGCGATTAACGCCAAAATCGAAAGGGAGAGCGCCTTTGTCGAAAAGATCACGAGCCAGGTTTCGAAGGTGATCGTCGGGCAGCGCTACATGATCGAACGGCTGCTGATCGGTCTGCTTTCGGACGGTCACATCCTGCTCGAGGGCGTTCCCGGTCTGGCCAAGACCATGGCCGTCAAAACGCTTTCCGCCGCCATCCGTACCAAGTTCCAGCGTATTCAGTTTACCCCCGACCTATTGCCCGCCGACATTATGGGCACCACCATTTACGAACAAAAGACCGGTACGTTTTCCGTAAAAAAGGGACCGGTTTTCTGCAACCTGCTTTTGGCCGATGAAATCAACCGTTCGCCGGCCAAGGTGCAGTCCGCCTTGCTGGAAGCGATGCAGGAACGGCAGGTGACCATCGGCGACCAAACGTTCCGCTTGCCGGAGCCGTTCCTGGTTCTGGCCACGCAGAACCCCATCGAGCAGGAAGGCACCTATCCCCTACCCGAGGCGCAGGTCGACCGCTTTATGCTCAAGTTGTCGATCGGCTATCCTTCCCGGGAGGAAGAGCTGGAAATCATGCGCCGCATGACGCGGCTGGAGACGCCTACGGCGGAACCGGTCGTCACACCGGAAGAGATCGTCGCCGCCAAGAAAGCGGTCCACGAAGTCTATATCGACCCGAAAATCGAAAACTATATCGTCGACATTGTTTTTGCGACGCGCAAGCCTTCTCAATATGGGCTGAACGAATTGGACGAGTTGATCGCCTACGGCGCTTCACCGCGCGCGTCGATCTATCTGAGCATGGCCTCGCGGGCGCACGCCTTTTTGCGTCGCCGCGGCTTTGTGACGCCCGAGGATGTGCGCTCCATTGCGCTGGACGTTCTGCGTCACCGAGTCATTCTTACCTACGAAGCCGAAGCCGAAGAGATCACCGCCGAAGAGGTGGTGCGGCGCATTATCAACAAGATCGAAGTACCGTGAGAAAAGAATCTCTCGACGGAAACATTGTAAGCCAAAGTCGGAGAGGTCGACCGCTTGGTACCCAAAGAAGTACTTAAAAAGGTCAAACGCATCGAAATCACCACCCGCAGCCTGGTGAACGACGTCTTTTCGGGCGAATACCATTCGGTGTTCAAAGGCCGCGGGATGGAGTTTGCCGAGGTGCGCGAATATCAGATCGGCGACGATATCCGGACGATCGATTGGAACGTCACGGCGCGTCAGGGCAGGCCTTACGTCAAGGTGTTCGACGAGGAGCGCGAACTCACCGTGATGCTGCTGGTGGACGTCAGCTCTTCCGGCGAGTTCGGCACCGTGCGGCAGATGAAGGGTGAGATTGCCGCGGAGATTTGTGCGCTGTTGGCGTTTTCCGCGATCAAGAACAACGACAAGGTCGGATTGATCATTTTCTCCGATCAGGTCGAAAAGTTCGTGCCGCCGCGCAAAGGCAAGTCGCATGTGCTCCGCGTCATTCGCGAAATTCTCTATCACAAGCCGCAAGGCACTCAGACAAATATTGCCGCGGCACTCGAGTTCCTCTCGCGTGTGGCGCGCCGTCGGTCGGTGGTTTTTTTGGTTTCCGATTTCATCAGCTCGGGTTATGAAAAAGCGCTGCAGATTGCCAACAAGCGGCACGATCTGGTGGCCGTCACCATAATCGACCCGCGCGAGATCGACATGCCCGATGTGGGCATCCTCGAATTGGAGGACGCCGAGACCGGCGAGATTCTTTTGCTCGACACTTCCAGCCTGGAGGTGAGGCGGGAATTTGCTCAGCGCACGCGCGAATGGTCGGAGCAGAGGGAAAAACTTTTCCGCACCTTGGCGGTCGATTCGATCGACATCCGCACCGATCAACCCTACATCGAACCGCTGATCCGCTTTTTCCGTATGCGCGCCAAACGGTTCCGTTGAGAAATAATCGGAGGTAGTCACGCAATGAAAAAGTTCCTGGTGTTGAGTTTTGCTTTTGCAGCAATGCTGCTTTACGGCTGCGGGGGAGGAAAACAGACGGTCAATCCCGACAAGCTGCGCGAATATGCGGGCGAGTTGGTCAACCGCGGCCTCTATCGCCAGGCGGCGGCGGCTTATGAGGAGTATTTGCAGAGCAGCAAGATCGATGATAAAGAACGCGCCAACGTCAATTACATCATTGCCAATCTCTATTTCGACCGCATCAAGGATTACGAGGAGGCGCTCGCTTACTATCTCAAAATCAAGCACTTTTTCCCTGAAGCCGGTTTAATGAGCGAGGTCAACAAGCGAATTGTCGCCTGTCTCGAGCGGTTGGATCGGCCGACTGATGCCCAGCAGGCCTTGAGCGAGACGGTGCAGCTGAAACCGGACACCGTGCCGACCAAGCGGCCCGGCGAAGTAGTGGCCGAAATCGGCGGCCGGCAAATCACTCAGGGAGACCTGGATTATGAAATCAGCAAGCTGCCGCCGAGCGTGCGCAATCAGATCACGACGCCCGAGCAAAAGCGCGACTTTTTGCGCGAATATGTGGCGACGGAGCTGCTGTACGATACCGCCCTGCGCGCCGGACTCGACAAAGATCCAGAAGTCGTGGAAGGAACGTTCCAGGCGAAAAAGGCGTTGATGGTACAAAAGCTTCTGCAGGACCGAATTGCAGGCAAAGTGCAGATCGAGCCGAGCGATGTGGAGCTCTATTATCAGGCGCATAAAGACAAGTATGTAGAAAAGGACGCCGAAGGCAACATAGTTCGGCAAAAGACCTTGGATGAGGTTCGGGCGGAAGTTCAACAAGAACTTTTGCGGTCGAAATATCAGAGCGCCTATCAGGGCTTGATCGAAAAGATGATCATTGCCGAAGGCGCCAAGTTTTATGAGAATCGAGTCAAGTGACGATTGAACGGCACGGCCGGCGAATGAAAGGCGTAATCAAGAAAACTGCACTTTTTTTTCTGATCGGACTTGCGGCCTTTGAAAGCAATGCGGCAGCGGATGAAATTACCGCCGAATCGACGGTCGACCGCAGCCGAATGCTGATCGGCGACGTCATTACCTATACGGTGCGGGTGGTTTATGACCCTGCAATCGAAATCCAGATGCCCGCTTTGGGCGCCAACCTGGGTGCTTTCGAGATCCGCAGCTACGAAGTATTGAAGCCGAAAAAGGAAAAGGGAAAAAAAGTCGAAGCGGTCGTCTTTCATCTTTCGACTTTTGAAACCGGCGATTTCGAGATTCAGCCGTTCGAAGTCGCCTACCGCAGCAAAAGCGATACGACATGGAAAAGAATCGCCACCCAGCCGCTGCAGATCGTCGTGGAGAGCCTTAATCCGGACGAAAAGGGCGACATTCGCGACATCAAGCCGCCGATAACGCCGCCCTACAACTATCGCGCGTTGTTTGCCTGGATTGCCGCTTCGCTGGCGGCATTAGTGCTGGTCGGCGCTGCGGTCTATATTATCCGACGTCGGCAGCAGGGATTGCCGCTTTTGCCGCGCCGCGCCAAACTGCCGCCTCCGGCGCACGAAATCGCTCTCAAGGCTTTGGATGAGCTGGTGAATTCAGATTTGCTTGCAAAAGGCGAAATCAAAGAATATTACAGCCGGCTGTCCGACATCATTCGCCGTTACGTCGACAGCCGCTATGCAATCTATGCCATGGAGATGACCACCACCCAACTCCTCGAAGCCATGCGCGAAGCCGGTTTGGCCGAAGAGCTGGTGGAAATGATGCAAAATTTTCTGCAGCCCTGCGATTGGGTCAAGTTTGCCAAATACATTCCGGGCGAGGAGGAACATCGTCGGACGACCGAACTGGCCTATCGGTTCGTCAATGAGACCAAGCTGGTCCTTACGGAGGAACCGAGCGAATCTACTGAGAGTGCTGCGGTTCCGGTGACGGAACAGTCCTTGGAGGGCGGCGATGTTTAGATTTGCGAGCCCTTATTTTCTTCTGCTTCTTCTGGTGCTGCCGGGCATGGTCTATTATTATGTCCGCAGCCTGAAGCGGCGCAAAGTGCAGGCGACGCTGCGCTATTCGACCCTCGGCGTCGTCAAAAGCGTGACGCCTTCGAAAAAGGCCGTCTATCGTCCCTTCTTGTTTGTGCTGCGGCTGATTGCCGTGGCCGCCGTGATTATTGCGTTGGCGCGGCCGCAGTCCGGCTCCAAAGAGTCCGAGGTGATGACCGAGGGCATCGACATCATGCTGGCGTTGGACATTTCCAGCAGTATGCTGGCCGAAGATTTCAAGCCGCATAACCGCATCGAGGCGGCCAAGCAGGTGGCGGCCGAGTTTATCAAAGGCCGGAAAAACGACCGCATCGGGCTGATCATTTTTTCGGCGCAAAGCTTTACCCAATGTCCGCTGACGCTCGATTACGGCGTTCTGTTGAGGTTTCTGCAGGAAGTCCGCACCGGCATGATCGAAGACGGTACGGCCATCGGCTTGGCTATAGGCAATTGCGTCAAGCGGCTCAAGGATTCCAAGGCAAAGAGCAAAGTGGTGATCCTGCTGACGGACGGCCAGAACAACCGCGGCGAATTGGATCCGATCACCGCGGCGCGGCTGGCCAAAGCGTTCAACATTCGTATCTACACCATCGGCGCCGGTACGCGGGGACAAGCGCTCTATCCGGTTGACGATCCTATTTTCGGCCGTCGTTATGTGAGCATGCCGGTTCAAATCGACGAGGAGCTGCTGCAGCGCATCGCCAAAATCACCGACGGCAAGTACTTTCGAGCAACGGATACCGAGGCGCTGAAACAGATCTATGCCGAGATCGGCGAAATGGAAAAAACCAAGATCGAGGTCAAAGAATACACCGTATACCGCGAGCTCTTTATTCCTTGGCTGCTGCTGGCTTTGGCGGCTGTGACTGCCGAAATCGTGCTTGCGAATACGGTTTTCCGCAAGATTCCTTAAAGAGTGACGAATCTATGCTTCGCTTTGCGGCACCACATTTTTTCATTCTCTTATGGCTGATTCCCGGCCTTCTTATCTTTTACATGACGGCTCTACGGGCAAAGAAACGGGCCATGGAGCGGTTCGGGAACTTGGTATTGGTGCAAAAGCTCGCCGGCCGAAGCCGTCAGACCAACAAGTTTACGATCCTTTTGATCGCCTTTCTGGTGATGATCCTTGCTTTGGCGCGGCCGCAGATCGGCACCAAGATTGAAGAAGTCAAGCGGGAGGGCGTCGACATTATCGTCGCCATCGATGTCTCTCACTCGATGCTGGCGCGCGACGTGCAGCCGAGCCGTCTGCAAAAGGCCAAGCACGAGGTGGAGACATTCATGAACCGGCTGCGCGGCGACCGCATTGGGCTTATCGCCTTCTCGGGCGTGGCTTTTGTGCAGTGCCCGTTGACCTTGGATTACGGCGCCGCCAAGATGTTTCTCGACGTGATCGATACGGATTTGATCCCTGTTCCCGGCACGGCCATAGGGAAGGCGATCCAAAAGGCGATCGAAACCTTTGATCAGCGCGAACGCAAGCACAAAGTGTTGGTGCTGATCACCGACGGTGAGGATCACGAAGGCGACGTGATGAAAATGGTTGCGGAAGCCGAGCGGCAGGGCATCGTCATCTATTGCGTCGGCGTCGGTACGCCGCGCGGTGAGCCGATACCGCTCTCCGACATGCCGGGCGCCTTTAAAAAGGACCGCAAGGGCGAAGTGGTGCTCAGCCGCCTGGACGAGGTGACGTTGGAAAAGATCGCCCTGCAAACCGGCGGTAAATATTACCGCGCCAGCACGGCTGAAGACGAGCTGGAAAAGATCTATGACGAGATCGCCAAAATGGAGAAAAAAGAGCTCGGCTCTCTCCAATTCACGCAATTCGAAGATCGATTTCAATACCTATTGGCCGTCGTTTTGCTTTTGTTGTTGATCGAATTCGTGCTGCCGGAACGCAAAACGGAGACACAGGAATGGCGCGGCCGATTTTTCTAATGGTTGGCGAGATGAGAGCAAGAATTTTTTTGCTGCTGTTGGCTGCCTTGGTTCCGCTGCAGGGGCAGACCCTGCGGGGCAAGATCCTTCAGGGCAACCGGCATTATGAAGCCGGCCGCTACGATGAGGCTCTGAACAAATATCGCGACGCCCAGACCAAAGACCCGGAATCGGACATTCTGCGATTCAACATGGGCGCGGCAAATTATCAAAAAAAGAACTATCAAGAGGCTTTGGAAGAGTTTCAGAACGCTCTTAAAACCAAAGACGTATCGCTGCAGGCTCAAGCTTATTACAACCTCGGCAATACGCTGTTTCGGATGAACAAGCTGCTCGAGAGCGTCATGGCTTATCAGGAAGCGCTCAAGCTGAATCCGAACGATCAGGACGCCAAGTACAACTTGGAATACGTGCGCCGTCTGCTCAAGGATCAGGCAAACCGCAATCAGCAGCAGCAACAGCAACAACAGCAACAACAACAGCAGCAGCAACAGCAGCAGCAAAATCAGCAGGAGCAGCAGCAACAGGAGCAGAAACAGCAGGAGCAGCAACCGCAGTCGCAGGACAACCAGCAGCAGGAACAACAGCAGGAGCAGATGCAGCAGCAGCCGGCTTCCGAAGACGACCTTTCGAAAGAAGATGCCGAGCGCATTCTTCAGGCGCTGAAAGAAAATCAGGACAATTTAAAGGATGCGCGGCGGCAAAAGTTCAGCGGGGAAGTGCGCGTTCTAAAAGATTGGTAAATCAATTTGAAAGACTATGAAACGAATCCTTTGGATTTTCAATAGTCTGCTTTTTCTTGCGGCAGCGGCGATGATTCAGGCCGAACCGCTGACGGTGACGACGACGGTCAGCCGAAACCCGGCCTCGCTCAATGAGCAGGTCATTTTTACCATCGAGCTGTCGGGCGACGGCGCAACCAAAGTCGATCGGCCCGAGCTGCCGGATATGGGCGGCTATCTGACCTTTTTGGGATCCGGAGGTACGTCGCAAAACATCACCTTTATCAACGGCAGGATGTCGGCCTCCAAATCGTACTCTTTTTATTATTTGGCGACCAAAGTTGGATCCTTTACCATTCCGCCGGTCAAGGTGGTGTACGACAATCAAACCTACGAATCCAAGCCGATCAATATGACCATTGTCCAGGGGGCGGCGCCGCAGGCCGCGCCTCCCTCGACCTCTGCGGCCGACCGTGCTCCGGCGGCGGCCGGTGAAGATTTATATTTGCGCACGATCGTCAGCAAAAAGCGCGTTTATCAGAATGAGCCGGTGTTCGTCACCTTCCGCATCTATGCGGCCGTATCGGTCGGCGGTTATTCGATCGTTTCGCCGCCGGAAACGTCCGGATTTTGGGTTGAAGAAATCGAGGCTCCTCAACAGCCGCAGGTGAACGAAGAGGTCATCAACGGCAAGCGTTATGTTTATGCCGACATCAAAAAGATTGCCGTGTTTCCCACCTCTGCGGGCGAAAAGACCATTGGTCCGATGACGCTGCAGTGCGAAGTCCGCGTTCAAGGGCGGCGCAGCCGCGATCCCTTTGACATGTTTTTCAACGACCCGTTTTTCAGCCGCACCGTGACGCAAACCATAGCCTCGCCCGCGGTCACCATAGACGTGATGCCGCTTCCCGAGGCCGGCAAACCGGCCGAGTTTACCGGCGCCGTGGGCAAGTATCAGCTCAAGGCCGAGCTCGATCGCACCGAGATAACCACCGACGACGCCCTGACGCTCAAAGTTACCGTCAGCGGCAGCGGCAACATCCGCATGATCAGCGAACCCAAGGTGCAGATACCGCCGGAATTTCAGTCTTATGCGCCGAACGTTTCCGAAAACATTTCACGCCGGCCGGGCGCCGTCTCCGGCAGCAAGACCTTTGAATACGTGTTGGTGCCGCGTTTCGTCGGCACTCAGCGCATCCCGCCGGTTGTTTTTGCCTATTTCAACCCGGAGAGCGGTTCCTACCAGCGGCTGACGACGCCGGAACTGACTGTTCATGTTGCCAAAGGTCAGCGCGCAGTTTTGGCAGGCGGCTCGGGGTTGACAAGGGAAGAGGTTAAATACATCGGCCAGGATATTCGTTACATCAAGGCGGAGCCGGGAAAATGGCGGAGGATTGGGGTCAAGCCCTATCGGACGACCGGATTTTTCTTGAGCTTGATCCTGCCTGTCCTCGCCTTCGGCATGGCTTTTCTCTATCGGCGAAATCAGGAAAAGCTGAGCAGCAACATCGCCCTGGCGCGCAGTCGGCGTGCGAATGCAGCGGCGATGCGGCGCTTGAGCAAAGCCAAATCTTTTTTGGCAGTGGAGCAGCAGAAAAAGTTTTTTGCCGAAATTGCCGAGGCTTTGAACAACTTTGCCGCCGACAAACTGAATTTGGAAAAGGCCGACTTGATCAGCACCGATTTGGAACAAGCTTTTCGCAGCCGCGGCGTGGACGAAGCGCTGATTCGCGACTTTTTCGCGCTGCTGCAGACCTGCGATTATCAGCGTTTTGCCCCCTCCACGGCAACGCTTGAGGATATGGAGCGGATCTATCAATCGGCAAAAGAGGTTCTTATTAAACTGGAAAAAGTTTTGTGATATGAAAGCAACAGGCTGGATTTGGGTGCTTTTGCTTTCCACCGGCTTACGGGCAGAGTCGGTTGATCTGCTTTTTAACCGCGGCGTGCAGGCGTACGAGCGCGGCGATTACCGCGAGGCCGCTCAATGGTTCGAAGAGGCTGCCCGACAGGGATTGGCGAGTCCTGCCTTGTATTATAATCTTGGCAACGCCTATTTCAAGCTGGAAGACATCGGCCGAGCTGTCCTCAACTATGAACGGGCAAAAAAAATGGCGCCGCGGGATGAAGACGTCCTTTTCAATCTCGGAGTGGCGCAGCTGCGGGTGGCGGACAAGATTGCGTCGCCGGAATTCGACGTGATTTACAAGACTTTTAACGGCGTCAAAACGGCGCTGACCCTTCCCCAGTGGATGCATATGACGCTCGCATTATACGTATTACTCTTTGTATTTTTGATCGCTCTTTACCTCGATCGAAAAAAGTTTGCTTTTGTTCGTCTTCTGATTCGGCCGACGGCTGCGCTGCTGCTTGTCGCGGCGCTGTTTTTTGCCCTCAACGTTCGCGATGATCTGACGATTCAGGAGGCAATCGTTCTTTCGCCGAGCGTCGATGTGCGCAGCGGGCCACAGCGCGACGCCACTGAGGTGTTTACTCTGCATGCCGGCGTCAAGGTGCGCGTTTTGGATCGATCCGCCGGCTTTATGCGCATCCGCTTATCCGACGGCAAAGACGGCTGGATACCGGCCGATGCTTTGGAACTCATTTGATTGGACAACCATGGAGCGGCGATTCGACCGTTCCACCCCATGGCCTCTCGTCGCAAAAAATATGACGCCGCTTATCGTCTGACGCTGCGTTGGTCTCTGGTCATCGCCCTTTCTCTTGTCATTGCCTTTCTGCAAATCCTGCCGAAACGATTTGCCGCGGCGCCGCAGCCGATCAAACCCGTCATCTTTGAATTCACCGTGGAAGAAATTCCGGTCACCCATCAAAGCGGACGACGGGCTGCGCGTCCCATCGCACCCTCAATCCCTATTCCCACGGAGGAACCGGATTTGCCGCAGGATGCGGAGCTGATCGGAAACGAGTTCAATTTCGGCGCCGGATTGGAACGAGGACGACCGCAGACGGCCAAGCAGGACACCATTCCGCCGCGGCCTTTGGTACAAGTATTGCCCGAATACAGCAAAGAGCTGCAGAAAATGCGGGTACAAGGGAACGTGCGCCTGCTGCTTCTCATTAATGAGCGCGGCCGAGTGGAGCACGCCGTTGTGTTGGAAAACACGACCGGCAGTCGCGACTGCGAAACGGCGGCAATCGAGGCGGCGCAAAAGAGCACGTTTGCCCCCGCAACGGTCAACGGTATGCCGGTTGCAATGTGGCTTGCTTCGACTTTTTCTTTTCAGCCGGACGACAAGCGTCGTTAAGGATCATTGAAAAAACTTTTCGTAAACAATGAGGTTTTCCTATCGTCTAAGATTCGGAAAAAGGAACGAGCCTGAATCCGACAACCGGTCGTCGGAAAGCGGCTCTGATATGTGGAGGAGTTGAACATGTTACGATGGAAAAAAATCATGGGATTGATGCTGTTGAGCGTAACGCTGCTTTCCTTGAACGGATGCTATACGCAGCTCAGCTCGCAGCGCGTACAGTCCGACGTGTATGATGATGAGTACTATGCCGAGGAAGAGACACGGGATGAGCCTTATTGGGATGTGGAAGAGCAGCGCCAACCCAAGTCGAAGGAGACGGTCGTTTACCATCACTATGATCATGACGTCTATGTGCACGGTTATGCGCCTGTGGTTCTGAACGCCTGGTGGTACGATCCTTATTGGTATTATACTTCCGACTGGTGGTGGCGTGAATGGCGTTATTATGACCCGTGGATCGGCTTTTACGCCTACTGGGGCGATCCCGTGTTTTATTTGAGTTACCGCGTTTATGGAGGCTGGGGATGGTTCAGGCCTTACTATGTGTATTATGCCGGGCCGGTCATCTACCCCGTTTACGTCGGCGGCGGAACGGTTGTTGTGAATGAACCGCGGCCGTTCGGAAGGCGCTCCATCGTTCAGAATGTGCCCACGCGTCGCACCGTAATGACGGCTGCGGGTCCGAGTTACGTGACGCCGCGCACTCGCAGCTCCGACTCGCGCGATGCGGCAAGGGCTACGGTGCGGGCAGCCTCGAGTTCACAGTCGGGCAGAACGCGCGGTACGGCGATCTCTTCGCCGACGCGTCGCGAAACGGTAACCACGCGATCCGCTCCGACCCGCACACGGGAAGCCGTCGGCGTGCGGCAGCGCACGACCGAAGGGACCGTGCGCGGCACGACACCCGCTACGCGCACCGGAAGAGAAGTTCCGCAGTCGGCCGGAACGCGAGTTCGCGAACGTTCAACCACAGACCAGCCGAGAGAACCTGCTGCCGAGCAGAGACCGGCAACGACCCGTACGCGAACCGTGACCAATCGAACGCGTGAGAGCGATTCGCCCGCGCGTTCTTCCGCCAACACGCGGCCGAGCTACACGCCTTCCTCGCGTCGCGAATCCGGCTCCTCAAGCTCGCCGTCGATCAATCGGTCGAGCGGCAGTTCAAGCAGTCGGCCGTCTTCTGCCGGCTCTTCGGGAAGTTCCGGTTCTTCCGGAAGCAGCAACTCGGGCTCGAATCGTTCGAGCTCGAGTTCCTCCGGCAGCGGCAGAAGCAGAAGATAATTCCATCTACAAGTTCAGGAGATAACGAGCATGAAGACACACCGCAGCATCTTACTCGTAACAGCGGCAATTTTTGCAGCCGCCTCCCTTGCGGCGCAGGAAGAGATCTTTTTCATCGGTCAGGAATTGGGCGTGGGCTCGCGCGCCATGGGCATGGGCGGCGCCTATGTGGGCCTTGCCGATGACTATTCGGCCATCTATTGGAACCCGGCAGGATTGGCGCAGATCAACCGCATGGAATTGAACATCGGCTTTTCGCACAACAAAGTGGTCAACACGGCGGACTTTATCGGGGTGCGCACAAAAGCTGAAGATACCTTTACACGCTTGAACTCCCTTGGATTAACGATTCCGGTGCCCACCTACCAGGGATCGCTGGTGTTTGCCTTTGGGTATAACAAGGTTAAGGACTTTGACAATCGTTTCGAGATTGAAGGCTACAACGAAAAGTGGGCCGCCTATCCCGATTATTTTTACCAAACCGCTGAGGATTGGCAGTATACCACAGTGGAGAACAACCTCTATCAACAGCAGTCGATCATCGAAAAAGGCTCGCTCAACCACTTTTCCTTTGCGGGTGCAGTGGAGGTGCAGAAAAACCTTTTCTTAGGCGCAACTATCAATTTGATCGGCGGCAAAGACGATTATGCGATGGATTTCACCGAAAGCGATATTTATAATCTCCATAATGTCTATCAAGAGTACGACGCAGACAGCCTGGAAAACATTTCTGATTTGGATTACTGGAACTATCGGCAAAGCATTGTTTC
>JAPDPN010000036.1:15853-23097 GCA_034506455.1 Candidatus Zhuqueibacterota bacterium
ATTATGCGATGGATTTCACCGAAAGCGATATTTATAATCTCCATAATGTCTATCAAGAGTACGACGCAGACAGCCTGGAAAACATTTCTGATTTGGATTACTGGAACTATCGGCAAAGCATTGTTTCGGATTTCAGCGCCGTGAATTTCAAGATCGGCGGTCTTTACCGATTCGGAAGAGCGTTACGCCTCGGCGCCGCGGTCAAAACGCCGACGACGTATCGCATCAAAGAAACGTGGGCGGATTCCTGGGATGAATATTATGACAGCGGCGAGTCGTTCAGCGTCGAAGAACAGAGCGGCAGCACGCAATACAAAATCCGCACGCCCTACAGCTTTTCGTTCGGCGGTTCCTTCAAGTTTCTGAACTTCTTAGTCAGCGCGGCAGCGGATTTTGAAGACTGGTCGCAGGCCGAGTTTCTCACCAATCCGCCGGTTGCCGGGCAGACCAAGAACCAGGTCAATGCCCGCATTCAAAAGGATTTCAAGTCGATTACCCGATATCGCCTGGGCGCCGAGATGTATATCCCCATCGTTCGCGCCCGCATTCGGGCCGGATATTTCGAAGATCCATCGCCGTATCGTTATACCGACATTCGGCCCGATAAAAAGTTTTTGACTGCCGGCGCCGGTCTTATGCTGGGACGACAGGCCATGGTCGAGCTTTCGCTGCAGCACGGCATGTGGCAGCGAAAGACGATCGATGACCTGACAAATTCGCCGGCCAAAGAAGATATCACTTTCGATAAAGTCGTCGGAACTCTATCGATTAGGTTCTAATTATTGCGAACCCGACTTTTACTCTGTTTATTGCTCCTTACGGTGACTCTGGCCTGCGGCAATCGCGGCCGCTTTCGGCCGGCCAGAGTCGCCGGCGACCGCGAACTTGATTATCCCTTGGAGGCGCAGCTGGCGCGCATCGAGGGGGAGGTAAGCCTCTCTGTTTTTGTCAATCGCGAGGGAAAACCTGAAGACATTAAAATCCTCCAATCTTCCGGTTCGGACATTCTCGACAGCGCCGCCTTCCGCTATATCCGCAACCTGAATTTTTTCCCTGCCCTTCTGAATGAAAAGCCGGTCGATTCGTGGACGCGATTGATTCTGCGCTACAAGCTCACCGACGTGGCTTTCGAAGAAGCGCGCTGGGTGGATGAAGTGCTGGGGTTTCAATCCGCGGCCAAGTTTGCGGCAAACTCTGAGGAACGCGAGGAAGCGCTGCGCAAGCTGTACATCCGTTACATCGGATTGGTTACTTATGTAGAAAAATATCCGCGCTTATCCGTCAATGATGCCGTCCGCAAGGTTTGTCTGCGCGAGACGAACGACTATTGGGAGCCGCTGCGCCAGGTGGTGCCCATGACCTTTGCGGTTTTCGATGATTTTCTGCGGCGCTATCCGGATTCTGCTTTAAGCGCAAAAGTCAAAGAGGACCTGATCCGCCAACTTAGTCTGGCGGAGGCGGAAATTCGGGTGGCGGCATTGAGCTCAGCCAAGTCGGCTCGAAATGCACCGGCTTTGATCGCTTTGATCGAAAAGCGGTTGGACGAATTGAGCAATACGCGATAGAAATGGTTTGTTTGGGGAGTTCTCTGCATCTCGACGACATTGCCGTATCATGGTGCTGAAACCGGTAGCAAAGAAAGGAATCGATGGTGAAAAAACAAATTGTCATTCTCCTTTGTCTGGCAGCTTTCCCTTTGTTTGCCCAAAAGCGCGGATCGTCTGAACTCGGCGGCGGAATTTCCTTTTGGTCAAAAACGGTCGCCGACTCTTCCGTCAGCAATCTGGACTTGCTGGGACTTTACAGCTATTATTTCAACCGCAAGGTGATCCTCGAGCTGCTGCCCAGCGTCACGCTCAATTTTAAAGAAAGCGTGATGGACGTCAACGGCCTGGCGGTTGTCGGACTATCCTACAAGCTGATCGATCTGTCCAATCTCGACCGCGAAGATGCCACGCAATATCTGCGAAAATTTGAACGAAGCACCGGCGCCATCTTTGCATTTGCGGGCGGGGGCATGTGGCTCGAAAGCGGTGTTCCCAAACAGCCGATCGGCGCGATTCTTCCGGCGGAAAAAAAGACCTACAGCAACGCCGCTCTTTCGGCGGGAATTGTGACCCGATCCATGCTGGGGTCTTTGACCAATCTGCGTACGGGCTTTCAGTATGTCTATCTTTTTCCATCCGCCCCTTACGCCGAAAGCGGCCGTTCGATGTTCTCGGTTTCTGTGATGTTCAGCGTCATCAGCCGTTTGTAAAAGAAACGCCATTCTTGTTGACTTTATAGCCTTTTTGGCGTACATTTTTGCAAATCATCCCATTGCTCGAGGCAAAGATGAGCGAGTGCAGGTACGCCGTACAGACAGCAGCCTTTTTGCTGATGGTTTGGGCTTTGTCCGCAAATGCCCAGATCGGATATCGAGAGCTGTCGAACAGTCGAACCGCCATTATTCGTGAGGAGAGCTACTTTACCAAGCCGCTGCGGCTGGTAGATGCGCCCACTGCCGGCATTCTGCGGCCGGGAGATTTTCGAGCGGACGTCAGGATCTATCAACGCGGCGGCATGGTGGCCGGACTCTCGGCAGGCGTGTCGAATCGCGTGATGTTCGGCGTCTTTTTCGGCGGCACTAACATCATCGGCGACTCCCAGCAGATCCAATGGAATTCCGTCCCCGGCATTCATCTCAACTATCGCATTATCGAAGAAAGCCTGCGTATGCCGGCGGTAACCATCGGCTTCGACTCGCAGGGAATGGGGCCGTATTACTCGGAAAAAACGGTCAAATATCCGCAAATCAATGCGGCGCCCAACGATTCGCTGAACCGCTATGATTTCAAATCCCGCGGCTTTTTTCTGGTCGTGTCGAAAGGATACTCTTCTTTGATCGCCACGGGCCTGCATGCCGGCATCAGCTACAGCCTGGAAAAAGGCGGCGCAACCAAGCGGCTGCCGACCTTTTACATGGCCACGAACGCCCACATTTCCCGCGATCTGGCGCTGCTGTTCGAATACGATTTTGCCGTCAATGATCCGCAGTGGTATTCGCGCGGTATTTTGAATTTCGGGCTGCGCTGGGCCTTCAGCGGCAACATTTTCTTCGACTTTGACCTGCAAAATCTGCTCGGGAAAAAAGAAGGCAAGAGCGATGTGCGTCGCGTCATCAACATCTCTTACTACGGCAGCGTGCTGAAATGATAAAAATCCTTACCCTTGTCTCTCTTTTCATCCTTATTTGGATTTACGGCTGTTACACCACTCTTGTCCATCCGCCGCTGGCCGAATGGGACGGCGATCGGCCGTCTGTTCGCGACGATTGCTCGTCCTGCCACGAACAGGCCTATGCCCGGCGCGTCATCCTTCCGGCTGCTGCCGAAACGGACGAAGACTGGCTTTTTTACACCGCCGAGCCTTGGTGGCAGGACGAGGTGCAGGGCGTTTCTGCCGCGTCGGACTATGTGGAGCCGACCGGACCGCGCAGCAGCATCGGCACGCCAATTCCGGAAGCCGCGCCGACGGTGCCGATCGTTCAGCCGACCGTTGTACCGTTGGGGAAAAGCTCCGCCGAGCAACCTGCCGCACAACCGGCTGATGAACCCGATACACGCCGCACCTTCCAACGTCGCAGCGACGCAACTTCAGAGGAAACGGAACGATCAGGGGATTCTTCCCGCTCGCGAAGAAAAGATTAAAGCGCACATAAATTGGTGGGGGAAACATGTTACAGAACCTTCAGCCTGGGGAGGAGCTCACCGATTTTTTTATCCTTCGCCGGAAAGAACTGCGCTGCAGCCGCGATTCCAATGAACAGTACTGGGCGCTGGAGCTGGGCAGTGCTCAGGGCCGCATTTTCGGCTCGCTGTGGGGCGATCGTAAGGCCTTTGCAGCCGCCGTTTCCGAAGGCGATATCGTCAAGGTCCGCGCCAAAGTGATTGAATGGAAGGGCAGGCCGTACCTCGATATCGAACAGTTGCGCAAGGCAAAGGACGAAGAGGGCGTCGCTTATGCGCAGCTGATTCCGCGAAGAGAAGGCGTGCAGGACTTGTCGGCGACGCTCAGACGGCGAATCGAAACGATGGAAAACCCGCATCTTCGCCTGCTGCTGCAGCGGGTGCTTGACGACGCTCGGATTCAGGGACGAATCGAGCAGGCGCCGGCCGGCAAGCTGTGGCATCACTGCCGCCTCGGCGGCCTGCTGGAGCATACCCTGCAAGTGCTGCGGGCTGTCGAAGCGCTTGCTCCTCTCTATGCGCACGTTGATCGCGAACTGCTTATCGCCGGCGCCGTCCTGCATGACATCGGCAAGATTTTCGAATTCGAATGGGATAGATTCATCGACTATTCGGACGAGGGCAGGCTGCTCGGCCATGCCGCGATCGGCTACCATCTCGTCGCCGATCACATTCGAGAGATCGACGGGTTTCCGGAAGAGCTGCGGAAAAAGCTGCTGCACATGATTCTCGCGCACCACGGCGAGAGGGAAAAGGGCGCCGTCGTTCCGCCGATGACGCGGGAGGCCATCCTTCTGCACTATATCGACGAGATGGACGCCAAGATGAGCGCCTTTGCGCGCATTTTCGAACAGGAAGGCGGCCGGAGCCGCTGGAGCCGCTACGTCAATTTGCTCGACTGCTTTTTCTATTTCGGCGAGCCGGAAGAAAATCAACAAGCCGAAGCGGTTTCGTAACCTGCACCATGCATCAAGGGACCGTTCCGCATCCACAGAATTTCTATCGATGTTTTTGCGGCGCGAAAGAGCATCCGCACTTTTGCAGAGTGAATCGAAATTACGGTTGAGGCGAATAACTGCTTGACATTAAGCGGGAAAATTGATATATTTTTATGTGCTTTCCGGTGTAGCTCAACGGCAGAGCGGGTGGCTGTTAACCACTAGGCTGTAGGTTCGAGTCCTACCACCGGAGCTGAAATCACCAAAAGGCGGAAACAAAAAACTTCCGCCTTTTTTATTTTGCAGGGGAGGGGATTCTTACAATTGCCCGAAGCGCCGCTTGTCCTCCCACAACGTGGCGTTTGTGCAGGAACACGATTGATACTCGGCGGCCTTTCATCTTTACGTGCTGCGGGCGCAGCCTCAGCAATTAAGGTGCCCGTATATTTTCTAAAAACCTGCCCGCGCAGAACGTTTACGCCCTCATTCACCGGCAACGGGCGTCGCTTTTACCGGTAAATCAGCCGGCGACGGCAAGAAGCCATGATCCCGATTCGGCGCTGTGTCGCGCCGACATTTGCTTGATTCTTTTGCCGCTTATTGCTATAACGGCGGCAAAAAAGAGTCATTTGACGGGGGCTTTGCCTTAAATACAGCCTGACATCCATACGCAGAGGTCCGAGATGGAAAACGGCCAACTCTCCGGGATCACCGACATTATTTGGGGCATTGCCGACGACGTGCTGCACGATCTCTATGTGCGGGGCAAATACCGCGACGTCATTCTGCCGAGGACCGTGATTCGTCGTTTGGATGCGGTGCCGGAGCCCGCCAAACAGGCCGTACTCGACATAAAGGCAGCCCTCGACAGGGCGGGAATCGTGCATCAGGAAGCCGCCCTGCGTCAAGCGGCCGGTCAGGCGTTCTACAATGCTTCTTACTATCAATGCGATAATTTCTGCGTGTTTAACGAAATTTTTACCAACCTTCCGGCGGTGTAAAAAAGGAAAAGGGATTGTTGTAAAAAAAGGGGGGAAAACTGGAATCAGACAAAAATACCATCGCCGCAGCAATCGCCTGAAAGGATACGATTATGCCAGTCCGGGGGCGTATTTTGTTACCATCGTGACCCAAGATCGGGCGTGTTTGTTCGGCGATGTCGTGGACGGGGAAATGCGTTTGAACGACGCGGGGCGAATGGTCAAACAATGGTGGATAGAATTGAATCGCAAATTTCCGAATGTGCAAACGGCTGAATACGTCATAATGCCCAACCATTTCCATGGGATCATCGTGATTAAATCCGAACGTGATGGAATGGAATCTGTAGGGGCAGACCTGCGTGTCTGTCCCGTTTGCCCCGATCCGGCGGCCGCACCCGCCGGGCAAGCGGTGACACCCATGGGTGCGAACGCCGGGCAATCGGGCGCACACGCCGACCCCCTGGGCGTACCCACGGGCGCACACACACGTGCGCCAACGGGCGCACACGCAGGTGCGCCCCTACCGGAAATTGTGCAATGGTTCAAAACGATGACGACCAATGGATATATCCGCGGCGTGAAACAATTCGATTGGCCGGGTTTTAACGGCCGGTTGTGGCAACGCGATTATTACGAACACATCATTCGCGATGACGAATCCCTAAGGCGAATTCGGGATTATATCCGTAGCAATCCGGTCCGCTGGTGCGAGGACCGCGAAAATCCCCACGACCAAGGCGCAGGCGCAGCGCCGAAAACCAGGGGGAATCGGCAAAATGATCGGTGACCTCAACCCCAACCCCGCCTCCAAGGACCCCGGTTTGCCGTGGCTTGGACGGGTGCCGGAGCATTGGGAGGTGCTGCCTGGAAGTGAAGCCTATCGTGAAATTAGTGACAGGAACAGGTGCTGTCGGCACCCATCGCGCGCTGTATAATGCTTCCGGCAGACATTAAAACAGCTCCAAAAAACTTTAATAAGGAAAAGTCCAACTATAGGATTGTTTAATCAAGCACATGTTATAAAACAAAACGCGTATCAGGCGGGAGGCTGCGGGATTCCTGGCTTACTTGCAGATTTGAGCCCGACTTCCACCATCCTACGACAAAATAGAGCTTAGAATTTACAAAGCTTCCGACACTTTCTTATTCGCCCACCCCTCTTTTTGGAGTCCAAGCGATGGTTGTATGGCATTTATTCGTCTTATGAGAGTTTGCAGGCGGATGAGTTCAAGAGTATTTACTTCATATTTACTCTTTACCCCAGCAAACCGCATCGGCGAGCATCTTGAACCCCCCACCGCAAAGGCCGACGCCGCAGTTACCGCGGCGCGGGAACGAGCTTTTACATAAATATTGCGAGCGCCTGATTGTTGAAGTGATCACCGGCAAAGCACATATACCCAAAGCAGTATTGCAGCTTGCACAGGATGCAGCGAAGCCGGAAGAGGCTTCAAAGTTACAAATTTTTCTGCAAACCGATTACGCGGCCGAAAGCCTGATCCTCGACAAACCCTTGGCTCATTGAGACGCACGTGACCAATACACCGCACCCCTGCGTTCCATTTTAGTCTCTCCCCTACCGTACCAGAAACAAC
>JAPDPN010000037.1:0-10360 GCA_034506455.1 Candidatus Zhuqueibacterota bacterium
GCGCTGCACATCGACAGCCTGTATGCCGAAATCGACCGGCTGAATGCCGAGATCGCCGAGGCTTTGCCGCGCAACTTTCAAAAATATCCCGCCATGCTGCGCGGTGCTACCTATGAAGCCAAGCTGCAGGAACTGAAGGACTGGATCGCCAATCGGCTGCGGTGGATCGACGCAAACATCGGCGCTTTGGCATCCAACGTCGAGGAAAGCGGCAGGCCGCTTACACTCAGGCTCGAGCAAAATTATCCCAACCCTTTCAATCCGACGACCACCATCGTCTTTTCCCTGGAGAAAAAGGGTCGAGCGGTGCTGGAGATATTCGATCTGCGCGGCCGCAGCGTGGAAAAGCTGGTCGACGGAGATTTTTATCCCAGCGACTATCAAGTGACTTGGCGCGCCGATGCCCATCCGGCGGGGGTCTATCTCTACCGACTTTCGGCGGAGGGGTTGACGCTGCAAAAAAAGATGACTTTTGTCAAGTGAATTGCGTGGCGCAGGCGAAAGCCGTCGGCAAAAATTCCGACGGCTTTTTATTTCATACCCTTATCCGCATTCAGAATCTTTTCCCACCCTGCTTCGTCGGCAATCAGCAGGCCTGTGCCTTTGAGGCGCCGCGTGAGTTCCTTCCAGCGCGGCTCTTGGCGAAAAATGCGCGCAAGGATCGGCAGCGCTTCAGCGAGTCTGCCGGCGTTGACCAAGCCCACAGCCGTCCAATAAGGGATTTCGATATTCTGCGGATAGAGTTTCTCCGCTGCAGCGTATTCGGCCAGAGCCCCTGCAAGATCGCCCTTGGTCATCAATTCGTCGCCGCAATTCATGTGCTGATAGGCGCGATGCACCACGACCAGCCGTTTCATTTCCGCCACGGCGTTCGGCGAGTCATCCACCCGCAGGTCAGCGACTTTTTTCCACGGTTCGCTGCTGCGGCTGCCCGGCACGATGAGGATGGCGGCGGACTGTTGACCGCGAATGTCGCCGCCTTCGCGCTGTGCGGCTTCCAAAGCCGCCATAAGCCGATCCAACAGATCGCCGGAGGCGGTCTCGTACGCTTCGGCCATGGCGTTCCACACCGTCGTCTTTTCCATCATATTGGCCTGGCAGGCATAGCCGGACCCTTGCACGTGTCCGGCGGCAAACAGACAGTTTTTGCCGGTGTGTACGGCGACATTGCCCCTCGCGTCGACCATGGCAACCTGGCGCACGTCGGCATGAGGATCGACGCTCAACAGCGCCTGCAGCGCCTCGGGCGCGCTTTTGCCGTTGCGCATCAGAGCGAGGCCCAGCGGTCCGTAAGCCGGGTCGATGAATGACTGCGTCGCCACGGCGCCGACTCCGGCCTCGGCCCAACAGACGTCGCTGCCGACGGAAAACCAATGCGACTGCACCGCCACGCCGATCTCGCCGGTCACCGAGTCGCGCGCCACGATCGAAAACGTATGCAGGGGCCTCTGCGGCGAGTTGGCGGCAAGCGCAGAAAGCATAAAGAGGATCACAATACCTGCAACTTTATTCATTGCTGTCCCCTCCGCATCGCTTCAAATCTTTTCGGTCAATTTCTTTTTTTCGTAACTATAGGGAATGATCAGAACTGGGCATTCCGCCTTGCGGGCTATCTTTTCGGTCACGTTGCCGAACAGAGCTTTGCTGATGCCGCTGCTCCCTTCGCGCCCCATCACGATGAGATCGGCGTCGATTTGTCGTGCGTAATTCAAAATCTCTTCCGCCGCTTTACCTACCCGCAACTCCACCACGTAAGGCACCTGTTTGGGAATCAACGCCAGGTAGCTGTCGCGAATCTTTTGTTCAACCGCCTGCTGCGCCTTTTCTTCCACATTTTCGATCTCGTAAAGATAGGTGCGCCAAAACTGCGCCTCCGGTTCCGAAATGACGTGCAGAATATGCAAGGTACCGTAACGACTGCGCAAAGCCGCCGCCAAAGCATAATGAAACGCAAAGTCGGCGTTTTCGGAAAAATCGGTGCAAAAGAGAATGCGATCGTAGCGTACCGAAACAGTCATGGCGTTGCTCCCTTTTCGGTTTTCCTCGCCTTTACGGCAGACTAGTGCAGCAGATTCGGCAGCCAGAGCGACAGGGCGGGGAACGCAACTAAAATCGCCGCCGCAACGATCAAGGCCAGCAGAAACGGCAAACTGCCCTTGAATACGGTCTGCAGCGACACGTCGCGGGCTATGCCGCTGACGACATAAACGTTGACCCCGACCGGCGGACTGATGACGCCCATCTGCGTTACAATGACGATAATGACGCCGAACCAGATCGGATCATACCCCAGACCGCTTACTACCGGATAGAAAATGGGAATCGTGAGCATGATGAGCGCCAAGGCATCGACAAAGCAGCCGGCGGCTAAATAGAACAAGATAATCAAGGCAATGACAGCCCAAGAGGGTAAGTGCATTTCAGCGAGCGCGGCGGCCAATTCGTAGGGAATGCGCGTGACCGCCAAAAAATGACCGAACATGACCGCTCCGGCGATGATCACAAAGACCATGCAGCTCGTGCGCGCCGTTTCGTACAGGCTTTGTCTGAGCTTTTTCCAGCTGAATTCTCGACCCCAAAAGGCTATGCCGATGGAACCGGCTGCCCCCACTGCCGCCGCCTCGGTCGGCGTAAAAAGGCCTGCGAACATTCCGCCCATCACCAAAGTAAACAGCAGCAGCGTTTCCACGACGCCAAGCAGGCTTTTCACCTTGTCCGGAAACGAGGTTTGCGGCGCTTTGGGACCCAGCTCAGGGCGGCGGCGGCATTGCAGCCAAATGGTGATGCAGAACAGCACGCTTACCAAAATCCCCGGCACGATGCCGGCGATAAACAGCCTGCCGATCGATTGTTCGGTCAACACGGCGTAGCAGATAAAAACCACGCTCGGCGGAATGAGCATGCCCAATCCGCCGGCCGAGGCGACGACGCCGGTGCTCAACTCGGGGCTGTAATGATAGCGACGCATTTCCGGCAGCGCCACGCCCGCCATAGTTGCCGCAGTGGCCGGACCGCTGCCGCAGATGGCGCCGAACGCCGTGCAGGCCCAGACCGTCGCCATGGCCAGCCCTCCGGGCAGCGTACCCAGCCAATGATGCGCAGCGTTGAACAGTCGGCGGCTGATCCCCGCGTGCATCGCCACTTGTCCCATCAGAACAAAAAGCGGGATGACCGTAAGACTGTAGGAGCTGAAGGTGTCGAAAAAGTCGTTGGCAATCAGGCTGAGCGCCGCCTGCGGCGAAACGATCCAGGAAAAGCCGATAAAGCCCGCCAATCCCATGGCAAACGCCACCGGTAATCCGGCGATCAGCAGCACGAACATCAGGCCGATGCCCAACAGGCCGATCTGCATAGGTGTCATGGTCGAATCAGCTCCTTCCGCGGCTCCAGCAGGTAGTAAAAGAGCACCAGGCCGCTCATCAGGCAACCGGCGGCCAGGAGCCAATAGATCCAAAAATAGGGCAGCTGCAGGGTCGGCGTGACCTCGCCGCGGGCCTGAAGCCGCAGGCCCGCGCGCACCAACTCGCGGCCGAGAAAAGCAAAAAAAGCGATGCTGACCGCATGCAGAACTCGAGCAACCAAACTGCGGCCGAATGCATTCAGCTTTTGGAAAAAGTATTCGATGGCCACATGGCCTTTGACCGCGGTAACGTAGGGAAATGCCAACCCCATGGCCGCGGCGCCGAGCAGCCGAACCAGATCATAAGCACCGACGATCGGCCGCGAAAAAATCCGCAGCAGCACGTCGGCGCAAGTAAGCAGCATTATGCCGATAATACTAAAGTTGGCGAGCCAGGCCGCCGCCTCGACAAGGCGCCGCACAAGTCGCGCATAGAACTCGGCAAAAGCGGAGAAAGTCATTCGCTGGCTCCGCCCTTCAGCAGGGTGCGAATGTCGTCCAGAAAAGACTTGCCGGGTAAATTTTTGGCTTCGGCAGCAGAGACATAAGCATCCAGAATCGGCTGCACCGCCGCCTGCCAGCGGGCAGTCTCGGCATCATCCAATTGGATGATCTCTTTGCCCAAACTCTGGACAAAGGCAAGTCCTTCCTCGTCCGCCTGATCCCAGGCCGCGCCGTGTTTGTCCACCCATTCGGCGCTGACCTGCTCGAACAGCTGCTGCAGGTCTTTCGGCAGACTGTTCCACTTTTCCTTGTTCATGACTACAAACATCGCCGTCGTATAGCCCACCGCTTTGGTGTCGGTCACATAGTTGATCACCTCGCCCTGCTTCCAACCCTTGAGGGTTTCGATCGGACAAAGCGTGGCATCTACGACGCCTTTCTGCAGCGCCTCGTAGGTTTCCGGCTGACTCATGCCCACCGGTGCGGCGCCGAGGCTTTCTATTATCTTGCTGGACAAACCGGTGGCGCGCACCTTCAACCCCTTGAGGTCCTCCAGCCGGCGCGCCGGCTTTTTGGAAGCCAAAATTCCGGGGCCGTGCGCATGAACGTAGAGCAGCTTGACATCCTGAATTTCAGCAGGATTGTACTTTTTGGCCAACTTGTCGGCGATGCGCGTAGCGGTCAATCCGTCGGGATAACCGACCGGCAGATCCAGACCTTCGAGCAGCGGAAAGCGGCCGCGGGTATAGGCGAAGCAGCTCATACCGATGTCCGAAATGCCGTTGACCACTCCCTCATAGCATTGCGGAGCCGAGGTGAGCGCCCCACCCGGGTAAAGCGTTATCTCGATGCGCCCCTGCGAACGTGCTTTGAGCTCGTCCGCCCAAGCTTGAGCCGTCTGACATTGAATGTGCGTCGGCGGGAAAAAGATGCTGTAGCTGAAGCGATAGACTTTACCTTTTTCGCCGCCGCAGCCTTGCATAAACAGTACCGCGATGATTGGGATCCACAATAAAGCCGGCAAAAAATGTCTTTTCACTTTTCCTCCTCCGCGCCTTCGAGCGCCTATTTGCTTTCAAGTGGATTGTCTGCCGCCTAAAGAATGCAAAGCAATATAAACCATTCTCTGTTTCGATTCAATTTTTTTATGAAAAATTTAAAATCTGAAAACAGAAGGTTAAGAAGAAAAGCGGGAAATCTTTGGCAATGCAGGCGAAATTTGCTATTTTAAAATCAGCACAATCATAAACGATTTGGAGCTCGATGAATGAGGCGAACGATCCTGTTGCCGTCCTTTTTCGCTCCTGCATGGGCGAAAAATTTGCTGATCACGCACCTTTACGCGGCCGATCCTTCAGCAAGGGTCTTTAACGATACTCGTCACACCGCCGACCCGGTTACCAGCGGCATTTCTGCCGGTTCGGAAGGGTTCAAGTGCATTCCATGGCAGTGCTCAGTCTGCGTCGATTCGCTGCTTTATACCAACGGCGGCTCTAACCGCAATGTGATCCTCTCTCGCGAGGGTGTCCGCCCCATCCGTTAACCACCATTAAAAAAGGCATTTTTTATGACCCGCATCCTTTTCTTCCTTTTGCTCCTTTTGCACGGACAGATCCATCTGCTCGGTTTTCTCAAATCGTTCGGTTTTACGGCACTCAATGAGCTGCCGCTGACGATTTCGCGGCGACAGGGACTTTTGTGGGCGGCAGCGGAAACGCTGTTCTCCCTTGCCGCTGTCCTTTTTCTGCTGCGTCTGCCGGCCTGGTGGGCGATCGCGGCGGTTGCGGCTCTGCTCTCTCAGGCCCTTATCCTTTCCGCATGGGAGGCGGCGAAATTCGGTACGCTTGTCAATCTGGTCATTTTCCTCGTCGCCCTGGTTGCCTGGGCGTCTTGGAGTTATGAAGCCTCCTATCGTCGTGACGTAAAAACAGCTTTGGCAGGCGTACCCAAGAAGGCGGAATTGCTCACCGAAGAGGAAGCCGCCGGCCTGCCGAAGCCGGTGCGGAAATATCTGCACTATGTCGGCGTCTTTGGCCGCGAGAAAGTAACCTATTTCAAAGCCGTTTTTGAAGGACAACTGCGGCAGGAAAAGGGCGATTGGTTCGAGATTCGATCAGAACAATACAACTTTTTTACCGATGAACCGTCGCGTCTGTTTTTTATCAAAGCCGTCATGAAAGGGCTGCCGGTGCAGGGCTACCATGCTTACCGAAACGGGGAAGCGACGATGCGGATCAAGCTCTTCTCCTTGATTCCGATCATCGATGCCGCCGGTGAGGAAATGAACGTTTCCGAGACCGTCACGCTGCTGAACGACCTTTGCCTTATGGCTCCCGCGACATTGATCGATCCGCGCTTTCGTTGGGAAGAGATCGACGATCGGACGGCCAAGGTTTACCTAAGCATAAACGGCATGACCGTCAGCGCACTCTTGATGTTCGACGATAATGGCCGTCTGCTCAATTTTGTCTCCGAGGATCGCTATGCGCTTTCAGGCAAAACCTTCCGCCGCCTGCGCTGGAGTACTCCGATCAGCGAGTACGTCGAATTGAACGGCCTGCGCCTGCCCGGCAAAGCGGAAATGATCTATGCATATCCCGAAGGCGATTTCGCCTATGGTCGTTTTTCTCTAAAATCTATTGAATATAATCCAAACGAGTGATCGAAGGAGTAAGCCCATGGAAAATGAGCAAACCGGCATGAATCGTCGGACGTTTCTCAAGGCCGGTGCAGCGGCCGCCGGTGCGCTGTTGGCCTCTGGAAAGGGTTTTTTTGCCGGAGGATCCGACATCATCCGCGTCGGGTTGATCGGTTGCGGCAGCCGGGGTACGAGCGCCGGCATCATCGACTGTGCGCAATCGGCTCCCGGCGTTCAGCTCATCGCCATCGGCGATCTTTTTCAAGACCATCTGGAGGCTGCGCCTCAGCTGATTCAGGAAAATCTGCGCAAGCGGGGATTGCCGGTTGATGAAATTTATCGTGTCACGCCGGAGACGATGTTTTACGGGCCTGAAGCTTATCGGCAGGTCCTTGCAACCGAGGTCGATATGGTCATCCTGACGACGCCGCCATACTGTCGGCCGCTGCATTTCCGTGCCGCGGTTGAAGCCGGTAAGCACGTCTTTTTGGAAAAGCCCGTGGCCGTCGATCCGGTCGGCGTTCGCTCGGTACTTGAAACAGCCGATTTGGCGAAACGGAAAGGATTGACTGTGGTGGCCGGTACGCAGATGCGGCGTTTCGAGCCCATGCGCCAGGCTATCCGCAGGCTGCACGACGGCGCAATCGGCAGCATCGTCGCCGGGCAGGTCGTACGCCTGAGCGACGCCGCCCGCCACTGGCGACCGGAGACCATCGCACGCAAACCGGAGTGGTCGGAAATGGAGCACCACATCCGCCGATGGTTTTTCTGGACTTGGACGTCGGGCGACTTTATCGTGGAGATGCATGTGCACAATCTCGACATCATGAACTGGATCCTCGCTGCGCACCCGGTCTCCTGCCTCGGCATGGGCGGGCGGCAGGCGCGCGTGGAGATGGAGTTCGGCAACGTCTATGATCACTTTAGCGTCGAGTATCTTTATCCCAACGACGTGCGCGTCGAATATTTAGGCGCGCAAATCGACCGTTTCACCTATCGCCTCGACCACCGCGTGCAGGGCACGAAAGGGTCGGCTTACCTCGATTTCGGCAACGCTTGGATCAAGGGCAAAAAGAGCTGGAAATATAAGGGCACACATGCCGATCCGGCCGTGCTTGAATTCACGGACATGATCGACAGCATTCGTAAAGGTAAGGCGATTAACGAAGGCAGGCAGGTCGCCGAGGCTACTCTAACCGCCGTCATGGGCCGCATGAGCGCTTACACCGGTCGGGAAATCAAGTGGGACTGGGTGCTGAACGCTTCGCAGCTAGATCTGAGCCCGCGCCCGACGCCGGAAGGACTGCAGCTGCACAAAGAAATCGCCGTCCCCGGGCAGACGCCGCTGATCTGAGCCGAGCGCTTCGAAAAAGAAAAAAACCGGCAGGTGCATTTGTGTGCAGACTCTGCCGGCCCAAAATTAACTGAATGCGCCGAAGCGGATCCATGCATGTCTAGAGTCTTGGATACGCTCAAGCTTCTCGCCGCCGCTTCCGGCTATAGTTTCGCGCCAACTCCATAAAAATCTCGAGGTCGGTTTCGACGTCCGAGGGGCGACCGTCGAAATAAAAGACGCGCACCGGAAATCCGCCGAGCTCGCGGCTCAGGCGCGGATAGACCGACTCGGTTACGATGCCGTTCATGCAGGTAAAGGGGCTGATGTCGATGACGGCGGCCGCGCCCTTTTCATAGTACCAGATCGTTTTACCCATGCTGAGCACCATTTCCCCATTGGCGCCCTCGCGCGGCAGATAGGGCCGCGCCCGCTCGAGGATCTCCGTGACGTGCCTGGGCTCTTCCCAGCCGCGAAAATCTTTGGCAAACAGCGCAGTCAGACGATGCTCGTCGGCGCGCATGACCGCCTGCCGAAGCCTGCAGCCGAACATTTTAAAAGACCAACTCTTGCCGTACCGCTTGAGCCTGATTTCTTCCTCGTTGTTGGTGTACATGACCCACTCGGCAATGTCGGATACCCACACCACGCCGCCGTACTTTTCGATGAGCCGAAAAAGATCGTTGTTGGAAAAAGCGTTGTGTCGACAAAAGATCTCGCCGACGACGCCGATAAGAACTCTGTCGCGGGCGGCGTCGACGGGAATTCGCCGGAAACGATCGCGGACCTCTTCCAGCGCCGCCAACAATCGTTTCATCTTTTCTTTCGGCTTGAGGTTCGGCTGCTCCAGCACATGAACGAGAAGGTCGAGAGATTGATGATAGACGTGATCGGTGCTGCCGGGTTTGATCTCAAAAGGCCTCGTCTTTAGGTACAGCTTGCGGAGAATGTCGGCAGCCACCAACGCCCGCCAGGCGGTGCGGACGAACTCCAGCGCCCCCTCGCCGATACCGCCATAGCCGTCGGCGCTGGTCGGCGCGAAAAAGAGAACCGGCTCGCCGCGAAACTGGTGAAAAACCTTTTTTGCCAACGGCAGATAATGGCCGTATCGACAGGGGCCGTTGGAGGTGGGAAGCAGAAAAGCGGTGCGCTCCGGATCATAGTCAGGCCGTTCGCTCACCTGCAAAAAGCCGCCCAACGTGACCGCTTCCGGCAGGCACTCATCACCGCTGAGGTAACGCCGCGCCAGCTCATAGGTGCGGGCGTTCTCCTCGGGCAGCGGTTCGGCCTCTACACCGACGGAGCGGAACGCCGCCGCCATGCAGGCAGCGCCCTCATAACTCATGCGCGGGATATAGAGCTTTCTTTGACGCAGAGAAAACGGCATTCGTCAATTCTTCCCAAAATCTAAAATTTCCTGCAGGCCGCAATAAAGGCGCCGAACAGCTTTCGGCGATGCTCTTCCAACATACGCTCAGGGTGCCATTGCACAAAGAGGCCGAAGCGGTTACCGCTCCATTCGAGGGCCTCGATGATTCCGTCTTCCGCGACGGCTGCGGGCAATAAATTGGCGCCGATCTTCTTGACCGCCTGATGATGATTGGAAAGCACCTGCAAGCGATCTTGTTCCAAAATCTTTGACAACCGTGTACCCGGCACAATCTCTACCGAGTGATAGACGCCGCCGCTATGTTTCACGGAAGTACCGATCTGCGTCGGGATGTCCTGAATCAACGACCCGCCGCAGACGACATTGGTAAATTGACAGCCCAGGCAAACGCCCAGAATCGGCTTGTCCGTACGTTCGAGCCAAGCCTGAATTAGGCGCCTTTCGTGCAGGAACCGCTGCGCAGGCAGGGAATCGACTGTGACATGCGGCTTTTCGCCGTAAGCACTCGGCCAAACATCGGCGCCGCCGATCAGCAGCAGGCCGTCCAGGCGGTCGAGATAACCGTCGATCGGCCCGCGTTCTCCCAGCGGCGGCAGGAGAACCGGCACTCCCCCTGCTTCAACAACAGCTTCAATGTAGGACATCTGCACGACAGCGGAACCCAGACTCTCATCGTCCACTTCGAAATCCGTGGTGATGCCGATCAAAGGTGCCTGCGCCAATCCGCAGAGAGGCATCAGCGCGGCTAAAAGCAAAGCAATGTAGGGGATTTTCATCATAAAGCTTCCTCAAAGTTTGCAGAGATATGGATCGCGACATGATCTTCGAGCAACCCGTTGCTCTGCAGAAAGGCTTCGCAACGGGTTAGGATGCCGGCATCGTTGCTATGATCGTCGAACTGCAGAAACAAGAGCGGCCTGCCCAATGCATCGCGGACAAAGTGTTTGATATAAGAATCCGGCCCGCACTTGAAATTAGAAAAATAGATGACCTGTAAAAAGTTGCTTTGACCGGCAAAGCGGCACGCCTGTAAAATGCGGCGGCCGTAATTCCAGAACATGTTTTCGTGAAAATCGGCGACCGGAATGCCCGAAAGCGGCAAAAAGTCCATGGGCAGCACGTTCATCCCGTACCATTCCCGCAGCTTTTGGGGTA
>JAPDPN010000037.1:10460-11692 GCA_034506455.1 Candidatus Zhuqueibacterota bacterium
ATGTCGCATTGATTGGAACAGGCTTTACAGAAGAACTGCCGTTTTTTGAAATTCACGCGCGAAAGGTCAAAGCCGCGAAATCGGGTGGTGTAGGGTTTGCGCAGGAATTTTTCGCGCGCCAGGAGAGCGGCGCCGACGGCGCCGAGAACGCCGTTATGCGGGGGAACGGTGATTTCGCGATCGAGCACCATCGAAAAAGCGGCCGCAACCGCCAGATTGTAGGCAGTGCCGCCCTGGAAATAGATACGTTTGCCGATTTTGCGATCGCGCACGACGCGGTTGAGATAGTTATAGACGACCGCATAAGCGAGACCGGCGCAGATGTCGCGCAGATCGCGTCCTTGTTGCATAAAGACGCCGACATCTTTTTCCATGAACACTGTGCAGCGCTCGCCGAGACGAATGGGATTGGCGGATTCCAGCGCCAGCCGGGCAAAATCGCGCTGAATCGAAATCCCCAGTTTCGCGGCCTGTTCCTCGAGGAACGAGCCGGTACCGGCAGCGCATGCTTCATTCATGGCAAAATCCACCACCACGCCGTCTTCAAGAGAGATAAATTTGGAATCCTGCCCGCCGATTTCGAAAATAGTATCGACCGGCTCTTCGCCTTCCTGTTCCGCCAGCGTACAGGCGCCGGTTTTGTGGGCAGTAATTTCGTCATGCACAGCATCGGCGCCGACCAATTCGCCGATCAGCTCTCTTCCGGAGCCGGTTGTGCCGACCCCCAATATCTCGATGC
Source organism: Candidatus Zhuqueibacterota bacterium (assembly GCA_034506455.1). Lineage (GTDB taxonomy): Bacteria > Zhuqueibacterota > Zhuqueibacteria > Residuimicrobiales > Krinioviventaceae > Fontimicrobium_A. The sequence goes on from JAPDPN010000037.1 coordinate 11,200, forward strand.
TTCCGTACTTTTTTCCCCACTCGGCCAATTCGCGCTGCACTACCTGGATCGGCTTGCCTTCGGTGCGCGTGTACACTTCGTCGATGACGCGGCCTTCTTCATCGAGCAGAGCGAGATTGGTGCTGACCGAGCCCACGTCAATGCCGAGAAAGGCTCGTTGCGGCAAACTTTCGTCATCGGAGCGGCGCGGGAGACGTCGACGAACCCGTTCCGCATTCAGCGGCGGCCGCGCCGCTGAATCCACGGACATCAACGCCTCGTCCATATAAGTAAGCCGCAAAAGCGCTTCTCTTTTGAGCGGCGCTCCGCCGGGCAAAAGCGCGCATCCCAATGCCGAGACGTGCTGCGGAAAATCGACGACGCGAAAATCATTCTCTTGAAAGGCAAAAATCGACTTGACCGCCTGAACGACGCCCTCGTTCAGGGCCACTCCGCCGGCCATCACCACGAGCGGCGTCAGAGTTCTGCCTCGAACCACCGTTCCTTTAAAATT
>JAPDPN010000037.1:11792-22962 GCA_034506455.1 Candidatus Zhuqueibacterota bacterium
CTGAACGCTCAGCGAGGGATCGATTGCCAATAAAAGAGCAGCCGCCCCTGCAACGTGCGGAGCAGCCATGGAAGTGCCGGAAAGCGACGAGTAACTTTCGCCGGGCACGGTGCTCAGAATGTTCTTGCCCGGAGCCGCCAAGTGCACGGATTTGTAACCCCAATTGGAACCGGGAACGCCGGCGTTGACCGTTGCACATATCAAACCGCAGTCATCGTCGTTCCCGCCGCCGCCGTCGCCCCAGACAGCCAGGTTATCGCTATGGTCTGTCGCGGCCACAGCCAGGATGTTGGGCAAATCATAGCTTGAAGGATAATTGGGAATCAGATCGTTGTCGTTGCCCTCGTTGCCGGCCGCAGCAACAAAGAGCACACCTTTGTTTGCCGCATAACGAATGGCGTTTTCCATTGAGGTCGACTGCGAACCTCCGCCCCAGCTGTTGTTGAGAATTTTGACGCCCATGTCCGCCGCATAAAGAATGGCGCTGACCGCATCGGAGGTCGCGCCGCTGCCGCGGCTGTCCAAAAACTTGAGCGGCATTAGCCTGACCTGCCAGCACACTCCGGCGACGCCGATACCGTTGTTGCCGACCGCGCCGATAGTACCGGCGCAGTGCGTGCCGTGCATGTTGTCGTCGAACGGATCGTTGGTTTTGGCGTAAAAATTCCACCCCTTCCAATCATCGACCTTGCCGTTCCCGTCATCATCGATGCCGTTGCCGGTAGAGGGGTCAAAAGGATTCGCCCAGGGATCTTCACCCGGATTCGTATAAATGTTGTCCGCTAAATCGGGATGCGTGTAATCAATGCCGGTGTCGATAACCCCGACGACTACCTCTCGGCTGCCGGTGCTTACTTCCCATGCGACAGAGGCGTCAATGTCCGCATCGGCCAAACCGCCGGTTTGACCGGTGTTCTCCATACCCCAGAGCCTTGAAAAATGGGGATCGTTCGGTACAACATCGATATGATAGAGGTAGTTCGGTTCGGCAAACTCTATCTCACTCTGCGCCCGCAAGGCCTGTAGGGTTTCCTCGACACTGCTTTTGCCGCCCAACCGCACATGATAGACGTCGATTTGGCGAAAATAGTCGACGACCTCGCCGCCGTTTGCCGCCAAAAGTCTTGCCGCCGTCTGCGCCGTAACTCGCTCGCTAAACTTGATCAACAACTCGCCTTCGACATAGGCTTTCCGTCCGGCGCTGCGAAATGCGGTGCTGATGAACAACACCATCAGCCCCAAAACAATGATGTACAGCCCCTTTCTCATGTTCTAATCTCCCAGCATAATGCTTTTTTAATTTGCCGCGTGCCTTGCAGGTTAACAGCTTACGGGCTGCTTTTACTCCCCCTCTTTTCCTCTATTCCTCGGTTGATAGCCGCGAAACAGCTCGGCGCGCAGACGTTCTCCAGGCAGGCCGATCCCCGTCAAAGTTTTCCGCATTGCCTCGACAAACATCTCGGAACCGCAGAGATAGACGACCGCTTTCGGAAGGGCGTCAAGAGCGCTGCGAAGCGAAGCAGCGCCTATACGCCGCAAAGGCATCTCTTGGGTGAGAAAAAGTTCATATCTGAAAAGCTGCGGGAAATCCGCTTGTAGACGGCGAAAAGCATCGACAAAAACTGCCGCCGCAATGGTACGGTCGCTGTGAAGAAGCATCATCGGCTGTATGTTCAGGCGCGAAACGCCGTCAAAAATTATGCTGCGGAACGGACTGACGCCGACGCCTCCGGCGACGAAAACCGCCGGAGAACTTCCGTCATGCAGCATCTCACCCATCGGGCCCCACAGCTCGACAGGCTGCGGCCCATTGAGCAGAGAACGTTTGAAGCCGCTGCCGGTGCTGCGGGTGATGAACAGCAGATCCGATTCCTGAGGAGATGATGCGATCGTAAATGTTCGCCGCGGACCCTTTGGATCGGCGAATGACGGTTGCAACAACTTGATGCTCACATGCTGACCCGCACGAAAGGTAAATCCCTCGGGCTTGCCGATCTTCCAGGCGATCGTTCTCTCGGCAATCTCCCACACTTCGATGATTTCAGCCAAGAAAGGCATAGATTACCTCCGGTTCCTTTTGCGCGGGACTCGGTTCGCGCTGTCCTCGCACAGAAAAAAGTCGACCAGCTTTTCATTGCGGTCTACGCGCGCCAATCTCACCCGCACCGGATCGCCCAAGGTAAACACGCGACCGGTGTACTGTCCTTCCAGCCTGCGGCCCTCTTCATCCATAATGTAATAGTCGTCTCCCAGCGACGTCACATGCACCAATCCCTCGATCAACAGCTGCGGCAGCTCCACAAAAAAGCCGAAATTGACCATGCGGACGATGATGCCGTCAAACTCTTCGCCCATATGTTTTTCCAGATACTGCAGCTGCTTGAGCTTGATGCTGTCCCGCTCGGCCTCCTGAGCGCGGATTTCGCATTCGGTCGCCTTTCGGCACAACTTTTCCAGCCGACTCGTTGCCGTCTCTGAAAAGTCAAATTGACCGGCAAGATATTTTTTCAACAGCCGATGGACGAGAAGATCGGGATAACGACGAATCGGCGAGGTAAAGTGGGTATAGTAGCGATAAGCCAGGCCAAAGTGACCGATGTTATCGGGACTGTACTGCGCCTTCATCATGGTGCGCAGCAATGCCGTCTGCAGCACATACGCTGCCGGATGGCGCTGAAATTCGCGCGCCAGATGCGCAAAATAGCGCGGATGCATCTTTTGCGGCTCTTTGGCGGAGATGCCGAAAGCCCGCGCCAGCCGAACCAGCTGTCGAACGCTTTGCTCATCGGGCTTTTCATGGATCCGATAGACAAAAGGCAGTTCTTTGTTGTGCGCCTTTTTGAGCACAACGCCGACATGTTTGGCAACCGTTTCGTTGGCCAGGAGCATAAACTCTTCGATCAAACGATTGGTAAATAATCGCTCGCGCGGCCGGATTTCGACGGGTTCGCCGTTCGCATCGAGAACGACCTGCACCTCCAGCGTGTCGAAATCGATGCTGCCGCGTCGGATGCGTAGAGCCACCAGATTTTCGGCCAATGCCGCCATGTTCCGCAGCGTTTCTGAAAAGGGATGCTGCAGTTCACCATCAAGAACCTGCTGCGCCTCGCGATAGGTAAATCGCTTTTTGCTGCGGATGACCGATTCTTTCAGTTCGTAATGCAGCAGGCTGCCGTCGCCGGTAAGGGTCATGAGCACGGAAAACGTCGGCCGGTCTACCCCTTCGGCCAGACTGCACAACCCGTTCGACAGCCGTTCCGGCAGCATGGGAATCACGCGGTCGACCAGATAGACCGAAGTGCCGCGCTCGGCTGCAACGCGATCCAACGGAGAACCTTCGGCGACATAATAGCTGACGTCGGCGATATGCACACCTAGTAGCCAATTGCCGTCCGGCAGCGGTTCCAAAGAAACGGCGTCGTCAAAATCCTTGGCATCATCGGGATCGATGGTAAAAACGATTTGGTCGCGCAGATCGAGGCGGCGGCGCAGCTCTACCTTCGGCAGGCCGTCCGGCAGAGCATCGGCCTGACGAAGGGCATCGCTCGGGAAATGCAGCGGCAGTTCGTGCGCGTGGATGACCGACAGGATGTCCACCCCCGGCTCTTCCGGATATCCGAGGATTTCCACCACGCGGCCGTAAGGGCTGAGGCCGTAGTGATCCCAACTGTCGATTTCGCACACCACCTTTTGGCCTTCCTGCGCACCGGCGTCATCCCCCGGCGAGATGATGATGTCTTTGTGCAGCTTGAGATCATCCGGCACCACATAGCCGAACCGCCGTCCCCAGCGAAAAACGCCGACGACGGTGTTGCGCGCCCGCTCCAGCACTTCCACCACCTGACCTTCGACATTTTTGCCGGAGGTTTGGGCGAAAAGCCGCACGCGCACCCGGTCCTTGTGCAGCGCCTTGCCCATGTTTTTGCTGCTGATAAAGATGTCCTTGCCGTCCGCCGAGACAAAGCCGTAGCCCTGCGAATTGACGCGCAACTCGCCGACCACTTCGTTGGCTTTGCGCGCCGCCGCATACCGGTTCCGGCCGATCTTGTAGAGACGTCCCTCCTGCACCAGACTGCGCAGAGCCTTGCGCAGCGCCGCATACTGATGCTGCGGCACTTCGAGCCTGCGCTGAATTTCTTTTGCTTTTAAAGCACGAAAGGGTTCCATCGACAACAAGTCGAGAACCCTTTGCGTCATGTCATTCATAAAATTTTCTTTCTGTCTTTTCCCGCACGGGGAAAATTATAGTTAAAATTGATCGTGCGAATAGCGGATCTGCGGCCACCGATCAAAGTGATCCTTAAAGATCTCAATGATTTCCTTTAGCCGTTCGGGCGTTTTGGCTTCAAAGCGCACGACCAGGTTCGGTTCCGTATTGGACGCCCGCACCAAACCCCAGCCGTCGCCGAAATCCACGCGCGCGCCGTCGACGTCGATGACCGGATATTTCCTGCGAAAGTCCCGTACCAATCCGGCGACCACATCAAACTTGACGTCGTCCGCGCAATCGAGCCGAATTTCCTCAGTAGCCGGATAGACGGGCACCGTGTCGATCAAATCGGAGAATTTGCCGTTTTCCGAAACGATCTGCAGCAGCCGTCCGGAAGAATAAATGCCGTCGTCGAATCCGTAATAGTCGTCCTTGAAAAAGACATGACCGGAAAGTTCGCCTGCAAAGGGCGCGCCGGTCTCCTTCATTTTGGCTTTCTGCATCGAGTGGCCGGTCTTCCACATCAGCGGCTTGCCCCCGGCCTGCAGAATCGCCTCCTGCAGCGCCATGGAGCATTTGACGTCATAGATGATGATCGAACCCGGCTTTCGCTTCAGCACGTCGCGCGCAAACAACGCCAACAGCCGATCGGCAAAGATATAGCGGCCTTTATCATCGACGGCGCCGACACGGTCCGCATCGCCGTCATAGCCTATGCCGATATCCGCCCCTTCGGCCACGACTTTTGCCGCCAGATCCTCCATGTATTTCGGTACGCAGGGATCGGGCAGGTGATGGGGGAAATTGCCGTCCGGTTCGCAGTAAAGCTCGATGACCTCGTGACCATAGAAACGCCAAAGCGCCGGAGCGATCGGACCGGCCGTGGCGTTACCGGCATCGACGACGATCTTGAGCGGCCGTTTAAAGCTGAATTTGGTCTTGAGCATGGCGATATAATCCGGCAGAATGTCGCGTTCCTCCCGTCTCCCCTTGCCGGTTTCGTAATCGGATTTTAGAATCATTCGCTTGATTTTTTGAATTTCCTCGCCGTAGACGGCATCGATGCCTTCGCAAAGCTTGAAGCCGTTGTAAGGCTTGGGGTTATGGCTGCCGGTGATCATCACGCCGCCGTCGGTTTGATAATGCAGAATGGCGAAATAAAGTGCCGGCGTGGTCACTTGTCCGACAAAGATCACCTCCATTCCGGTTGAGAGCAGGCCTTCGATAAATTTTTCCGCCAGAAGCGGCGAGGAAGGCCTCAAGTCGTGGCCGACGACCAGCGTCTGATGCTCTCTGCGGCGCATATAGCTGCCGAAACCGCGGCCGAGATTGAACACGACGTCGTCGGTAAAATCACGCTCGACGATGCCGCGAATATCGTTCGCACGAAAAATCGATTCGTTCATAAACTGCTCCTATTCCATTGCATGGTGATAACTCGATTCCTACCTGACAAATCGTCAAAGATTTGCAGGTTTTCAAAGCCTGCCTCGGCAAAAATGTTTCGCACGCTGACCGCCTGCCGATCACCGATCTCAAAGAACGCCGCACCCTGCGGTTTAAGCAGCGAGGCGCAATGCAGCGCAAACCGGCGGTAAAACTCCAGACCGTCGTTGCCGCCCAACAGGCTGATTTTGGGCTCGTAATCGCGCACCTCCGGCTGCAGATGCTGATATTCGGAATAGCTTACATAGGGCGGATTGCTGACGACGACGTCGAAAACGCCCAAAAACTCGGGCGGCCACGGCTTGAGCGCGTCGAGTTCAAAAAAGCGGACATCGACTTCGTTCAGAACCGCGTTGCCGCGGGCAACCTCTAAAGCTTCGCCTGAAACATCTACGGCGGTCACAACGGCGTTCGTCACATTCTTGGCCAGCGCCACGGCAATGCAGCCGGAACCGGTGCCGACGTCGAGAATTTGTATCTCCTCGGCGCTCAGCGAGCGACAATGATCGATGACCTTTTGCACCAAGATCTCGGTTTCTGGCCTCGGAATGAGAACAGCCGGGGTGAGATGAATGGGCAACGAATAGAATTCGGTTTGGCCGAGGATGTACTGCAGCGGTTCGCGTTTGATGCGGCGCACAATCAGCTTTCGGAGTTCGGCAATCTCTGTTTCGATGAGCGGCCGATCAAAGTTCAAATAAAGATCGATTCGCCGCATATTCAGCACGTGCGCCAACAGCAGCTCGGCGTTGAAACGCGAGTTTTCGATCTTTTTTTCTTTGAAATAGTCGGCCGTCTTGTCGAGAACCTCTTTGACGGTCAACAGCTTTTTTTGCCCGCCCGACACCGTTATTCCATGGTCTTTAGTCTTTCCGTGCGGTCCGCCAGCTTGAGCTGCTCGATGAATTCATCGAGCTCCCCTTCCAATACCTCTTCCAATTGATAGACCGTCAAACCGATGCGATGATCGGTGACGCGGCTCTGGGGAAAATTGTAGGTGCGGATCTTGGCGCTGCGATCGCCGGTGCTGACCATCGATCGACGCTCGGCGGCAATCTTGGCCTGTTCTTCCTCCAGCGCCTTTTCGTACAATCGTGCCCGCAGGACTTTCATCGCTTTGGCGCGGTTCTTGTGCTGCGATTTCTCATCCTGACAAGTCACCACAAGCCCGGTCGGCAGGTGGGTGATGCGCACCGCCGAATCGGTCGTGTTGACGCTCTGGCCGCCCGGGCCGGAAGATCGAAACACGTCGATGCGAAGATCATTGGGGTCGATGTCGATGTCGATCTCTTCCGCCTCCGGCAACACCGCCACCGACACGGCGGAGGTATGAATTCGTCCGCCGGCTTCGGTGATCGGCACGCGCTGAACGCGATGGACGCCGGCTTCGTATTTCAAATCCCCGTAAACATTATTGCCGCTCACGCTAAAGATGATCTCGCGAAAGCCGCCGATCCCCTGCGGGTTGGAGGACATGACGTCGATTTTCCAGCCGCGCTTTTCGGCATAATGCTGATACATGCGAAAGAGCTCGCCCGCAAATAATCCCGCCTCTTCGCCGCCGGTGCCGGCGCGAATTTCGACAATGGCATTGCGGCTGTCGCGCGGATCTTTGGGGACAAGCAGCATCTTGAGCTCTTCCTCGATCTTTTCCTGCTGCTCCTTCAGCTCGTCCAGCTCGGCTTCGGCCAGATCCTTCAGCTCCGGATCGTGGGACTCGCGCAGCACTTCTCTAGCGCTGTGGATGTCGGCCAAAACTTTCTTGAGCCTGGCGATGCCGTCGATGATCGGTTTGAGCTCGGCTTCTTCCTTCGTCAGATCGCGATAGAGCGCTACATTCTGCAGCGTCTGCGGATCGCTCAACCGCTCTCCGATTTCCTGATAACGCTTTTCTATTTTCTCCAGTTTATCCAGCACGCCGAAACCTATAGTTTGCTTTTACAAATTCCCCGTCGCCTCCGACCGCCGAAAGTCCCTCGAAAAGAGACTTTGCACCGAAATTCTTTCAGAGGCGAAAACAAAAAACGGAATGGCTCTCGACGCCGAGCTTCCATTCCGTTCCGATCGATTTGGGTCAAAAAGAATTACTTTTTTGCAGCGCCGTAATTGGCATACTTTTTCATAAACTTGTCGACCCGCCCGGCCGTGTCGATAAGCTTCTGTTTGCCGGTAAAGAACGGGTGGCATTGCGAACAAATTTCGACCGTGATGTCGCCCACCGTCGATCGAGTCTGAAACGTATTGCCGCAGGCGCAGCGGACGGTCCCCAATTTGTATTCAGGATGAATGCCCTTTTTCAACCGAGTTCTCCTCTTTTGCGTAATTGAGTTTTAACATCTAATAAATTTAATCTTTATCAGTGAAATATGCAAGCACTTTAAACGCTCATCGACTCGAGGAAAGCTTTATTGGAGCGCGTGCCCTGCATTTTGCTGAGCAGAAATTCCATGGCCTCCACCGTCGACAGCTCGGATAGCAGTTTGCGCAAAATCCATACGCGGTTGAGCTCCTTGGAATCCATCAGCAGTTCCTCTTTGCGCGTGCCGGAGCGGTTGACGTCGATGGCCGGAAAGATGCGGCGGTCGGAGAGTCGACGATCGAGCACCAATTCCATGTTGCCCGTACCCTTGAACTCTTCAAAGATGACTTCATCCATGCGGCTTCCGGTGTCGATCAGAGCTGTGGCGATGATGGTCAGACTGCCGCCCTCTTCGACGTTGCGCGCCGCGCCGAAGAATCGCTTCGGTCGGTGCAGGGCGTTGGCGTCGACACCGCCTGACAAAATCTTGCCGGAGTGCGGCACCACGGCGTTGTGGGCGCGCGCCAGTCGCGTAATTGAATCCAGCAAAATGCAGACGTCCTTGCCGTATTCCACCAAACGCTTGGCTTTTTCGAGCACCATGTCGGCCACCTGCACATGCCGCTCCGCAGGCTCATCGAACGTCGAGCTGATCACTTCCGCCTTGACCGAACGCGCCATGTCGGTCACCTCTTCCGGCCGCTCGTCGATCAACAGCACGATCAGAATGATCTCCGGATGGTTCTGCGTGATGCTGTTGGCGATCTGTTGGAGGAGAATCGTCTTGCCGGTTTTCGGTTGCGCCACGATCAGACCGCGTTGACCCTTGCCGATCGGCGTCAGCAGGTTCATGATGCGCATCGAATAATTCTTGGGATCGGTCTCGAGGTTGATGCGCTCGCTGGGATAAAGCGGCGTCAGGTTGTCAAAGAGAATCTTGTTCTTGGCCTCATCCGGATGTTCGAAATTGATCGCCTCGACTTTCAGCAGCGCGAAAAAGCGTTCGTTCTCTTTCGGCGGACGAATCTGCCCGGAAATCGTGTCACCGGTGCGCATGCCGAACCGTTTGATCTGCGACGGTGAAACGTAAATGTCGTCCGGACCCGGCAGATAGTTATAGTCGGGCGAACGCAGGAATCCGTAGCCGTCCGGCAGAACCTCCAAGACGCCTTCGGCAAAGATAAGGCCCTCTTTTTCGGTCTGCTTTTCGATGATCTTGAAGATCAGTTCGCTCTTTTTCATTCCGGTCACGCCGGTAACGCCCAATTCCTGCGCCAGTTTGGTCAGCTCGGCGATCTTTTTAGTCTTCAGTTCTGCAATATCCATTAGAACCCTCGTATCAATAGGTAGATTCGGATTGTTGTTGTCAAGTTTGAAAAATCGGCAAGTTCAGTTTTTTGCCCGGGTATGATAAATGATGTGATTGCTTCTCCCAAAATTCCTTGCTATACAGCCTGATCGTCTTCTGGATTAAAGAAATGCGCATACTGCAAATCAGGAACGACGCTGCAGGACATGCCGGCATGAAACTCTTCCTGCGGATTGCTGCGGGCGATGATCACATCCTCGCCGGCGCGCAGATAAACCAAAGTTTCGTTGCCCATCGGTTCCACGACATCGACAACGGCCGGAAAAGAGGGTTGCGACTGCGGCTTTTCATCCTGACGCAGGCATTTCAGATGCTCGGGACGGATGCCCAATTCAACGGCTTTGCCGACGAACGGAAGCAGACGTTCGGCGCCGTCGGTCTTGAGTTCGAGGCGCATAAAAGGTGTAACAAAAATCAAACCGTCCTGCCGTTCGATCCTGCCGGAGATAAAGTTCATCGCCGGGCTGCCGATAAAACCGGCCACGAATTTATTTCTCGGCTTGCGGTAAAGCCCCAACGGTGTATCGATCTGCTGAATGACGCCGTCGCGCATGACGACAATGCGGTTGCCGAGCGTCATCGCCTCGACCTGATCATGCGTGACGTAAATCATAGTCGTCTGCAGGCGATGATGCAGACGCGAGATCTCGGCGCGCATCTGCACGCGCATTTTGGCATCCAAGTTTGAGAGCGGCTCGTCGAACAAAAAGACCTTCGGTTTTCGTACGATGGCGCGGCCTACCGCCACCCGCTGCCGCTGGCCGCCGGAAAGCGCCTTGGGACGACGATCGAGCAGATGACCAATGCCTAAAATCTCCGCCGCTTCGCGCACTCGGCGGTCGATCTCCGGTTTGGGAAACCGGCGCAACGTCAGCCCGAACGCCATGTTTTCATAAACCGTCATATGCGGATAAAGCGCATAATTCTGAAAAACCATGGCGATATCGCGATCTTTGGGCGGAACCGAGTTGACCACCTGTCCGTCTATGAGCAGCTCGCCTGAGGTGATTTCTTCCAACCCCGCAATCATTCGCAACAGCGTGGACTTGCCGCACCCCGACGGCCCTACCAACACAATAAACTCCCGATCATCGACGAACAAATCGGCTTCCTTTACGGCGACAACCTGTCCGTCATAAACCTTACTGACTCGCCTTAACTCTACAGTCGCCACAAAGTACCCAGAGGTTACAGGTGGATGGGACGATCTCCGTATATAACTGCCTTGTCTTTTCTATGGTCACGCAGTAAATGGAGAAAATTCGGAGTGATGAAAATGTGTTTAACGGCACGGGAGTATTTTCTTTCTTAAATTACAAGAATTCTTTTATGTTGTCAAGCTTTTTATTCGCAGGCGCGCTTCACCGACGACATAGTGCGAACCGGTAACGCAAATCACCGTGTTCCGATCAGACTCGTCGAGCGCCCGGTCGAGGCCGGCTTTGAGATTCGGCGCTGCAAAAACATCTTTTGACATACCGGCAAAATGCTCCGCCAACCGCTCGGCCGGTAGAGCGCGCTCCGAGTTCGGCGTCACGGTGATCACCGTTTGCACCGCCTCGGCCAGACAGCGGCTGATCGAAGCCGCGTCCTTGTCTGCAAGCAGACCGATCACCAGAACGATTCTTCGACCCGAAAAAAAATCTGCCAGCAGCTCTTTCAGCGCCTGCATCGCCTCGAGGTTATGCGCAACGTCGACCAAAATCATTGGATGTCGACGTAAAATCTCAAAGCGTCCCGGCCATCTGCAGGAGGCGACGCCGCGCCGAAACGCATCAGCCGACAGTCGCTTCTGAAAGGCAGGTTCCTGCCTTAAAAGCCAGCAGACCGCAGCCGCGATCCGCAG
>JAPDPN010000038.1:0-9342 GCA_034506455.1 Candidatus Zhuqueibacterota bacterium
GGTTTGACCAAATAGTCTTCGGCGCCGCTGTGCATGGCTTGAATGGCCGTCTCGTCGGCGGGATAACCCGTCAACAGGATAACCGGACACCGCTTGTCGATGTCCTGAATTTTATGCAGCAGTTGGATGCCGTCCATGTTCGGCATGCGCACGTCGGAAAGGATCAGGTCGATCGATTCGCGTTCAAAGATTTCGAGCGCTTGAAATCCGTCGGTTGCGGTAAAGGCTTTGTGCCCCCAACGGCTCATGATGGCGGGCATCTGCTCGAGGAAATCCGGTTCGTCGTCGACAACCAAAATGTTTGCCATGGTGTGACCTCATAGGAGTTTAGTCGATCGCCGCGCGCTGATTTTCGACGCATCAACCAGATTAAAAATAAAGAAAATAGGCAAATTTGCAAGCGAGATTTTGCAGGAAGGATTAGGTTCCGGACTGCATGACGGCGCTCAACTTGCGGCGCATGATGCGTTCGATCTCTTCCAAGGGGCCGCTTTCCGAAGCCCGTTTCGGCGCCGTATACCACTCGCTCGTCTGCATCACCTTTTCATGAATCACCCCTAAAATTCCGGAAGAAGGAGGAAAGATATCGACTGATCGTTCGAAGAATAGTTCGGAAAAATCACGCAGCTGGTGCGGTTCGCTCTCGCAGAGGATGATCTGAGGAGAAAAGCTCTTTAGCAGGGATTCCAGCCATTTGCCCTGCTGCGGGAACTGTTTTTCGAGAGCTTTAATGCGCTGGAGAACCGCGGGCGAAAAGGGCGTGCCCTGCCTTAGCTGCACGAGTATGGCGCGCATCAGCGGGTGCTTGTCGTCGAAAAAAGTGTCGAGCGCTTTGACGAGGCAGTAGGTGAAAAAGATTCTGGCGCTGCGGATCGCCGCCTCGGAAGGCTGCAGGATGTAGATGGGGAGGTCGGCCGTCAAAAACAGATCCACGGCCGCTGCGGAGCAGCGCGACTGCAGGTCGACGAGAATAAAACGGGTCTCCTCGCCGACCTCGTCATGACCGAGGAGCGCCTGCTGCAGAATCTTGTCTGTTTCCTTCAGCAGCGAATAGGAGGGCATGACCGACGGCTCCGAGGCTGCGGCGGATGTCTTTTCCATACCTGGGGTCCGGAAAAGACGATCCGCCGACAGCAACTCGACCCTCTTACCCTGTCGTTTCAACAGCTCGGCAAAGGCTTGTGCAATGGCGCGGCCTTTATCTCGTTGCAGGGTGCCTGCAAAGGCCCACAATTGGGAGGGGGCGCCCAAGGTTCTTTGCAGTTCGAGCTTGATGGCTTTTAAAGAAATCTGCGCTGTAGCCAATTTCAGTGTTTTGCTCCGCTTGTGCGAGGTTTATGCTCGTTGTGGAAATACAAATTGCCGACCGGCAAGCGCCCAAACCCAGGCGGCAAGAGTCAATTCTTGTGCCGGCAATCCAAAACGGCAGTCGGCAGAGCAGCAAAAGGCAGCCGTTTGCCGTTAGAGGCTGTGCAGCTTTATTAACAGCAAAAATAATCGCTTAAACGAAGATCCGCCTTGGCGGCAGCCGGGGGCGGCAAATAAATTTGTGTTAAATATCGGCGATTTTTCCACGTCATGGCTTCAAGGTGTCGTGGAATTGGACAAACGGCATATTTTACAGACAGAGCGGCGATTCGGATTTGTGCGGTTGATGTTCATAACCGAATTCATTATCTTGAGAAAAAGCGGATTTCGCCGCCATTCGATTCGGAAAAGATTATGCGCTCTTTTTTCAAACTCGCAAAATTGGCCCTCAAGAATCCCGAGCTGGCGCGCAACAAGCTGCGGACAACTTACAGCACACGTTTACGGGCTCTCTGGGATTATCATTTCCGCGACGGCAGGGCGGCATTGCCGAACGCGATCTGCATTCGATTGAGCAATGCCTGCAACCTGCGCTGCCGTATGTGCGGTCAACCGCGCGAAGGCCATTCTCCAGGCGACCCCAAGTATGCCCCGCCGGAGTTTTTTCGCCAAAAGACTTCCCTTGAGGTCTATCGACGTTTGCTCGACGAATTGGCGCCGATGCGCCCCAACCTTTATCTGTGGGGCGGTGAGCCGTTTCTTTACCCGCAGCTGTTCGAACTCATTCATGAGGCTAAATCGCGCCGATTTACGGTGCAAATCAACACGAACGGCTTGCTGCTGCATCACCGCGCCGGAGAGATCGTCGAAAGCGGTTTGGATGATCTGATTGTTTCGATCGACGGGCCGGAAGAGATCCACGATCGAGTGCGCGGCAGGCAGGGCGTTTTTGCAAAAGTCAAGGCCGGATTGGCGGCGGTCATTGCCGAAAAGAAAGCGCGGAACGCGTCCAAGCCGCTGATACGGATTCGCGGCACCATCAGTCCCGAGAGCTTTGCAACGGTATCGCTCTTGCCCGCAATCGCCGCCGAGCTTGGAGCCGACAGTCTTAACTTTAACTGGACTTGGTTTACAACCAAAGAAACCGGCACGGCTCATCAGCGGCTGATGCGGGAGCTGTTCGGGATTGAGGCGGTTTCCTGGCGGCCTTTCGAGAGCGACGTGATTTTCGACCCTGAGCGCAGCGGCAAGTATGAAGGTATTCGCAATGAACTGAGCAGGCTCTACAGCGCTGATCTGCCCCTGCCGGTCTCGCTGTCGCCTGCGCTCAAGGCCGATCAGGTCGAAGCCTACTATGAAAACATTCACGAAACCTTCGGCCATCGCACCTGTACGTCCATCTATGTCAAGTCGTACATACTGCCGAACGGCGACGTGACGCCGTGTCCGGATTTTCCCGATTATATTTGCGGCAATATTCATGAGCAGTCGTTTCGGGAAATTTGGAACGGCGAGAAATACCGTCGTTGGCGGCAGGAATTGAAGCGCCGCGGGCTGTTTCCCATTTGTTACCGCTGCTGCGATTTGTTTTTGTCCGACGTCAAATTTTTATAGATCATGCGCATTCTATTTCTCAATCCGCCTTATTTCGAGCGTTTCAGCCGTTCGCAGCGGAGCCCCGGGGTGATCAAGTCCGGCACCATGTATTACCCCTATTGGCTTGCTTCCGCCGCGGCGGTTGCCGAATCGCACGGCCATGAAATCGATTTAATCGACTGCCCTGCAAGCCGTCGCTCCCTGGCCGATATCCGCAGCCGCCTGCTGGACTTTGCACCGGATTTGATTGTCCTCGAGTCCGTAACCGCCAGTTGGTACAGTGATTGTGCCGTCGCGGGTGAGCTCAAGGCGATACTTCCCGAATCGGCCGTCGTCATGGTCGGCACCCACGTCACGGCGCTCTGGCGCGAGACGTTGGAGCGTCAGCCGGCGGTCGATTACGTCTGCATCGGCGAATACGATTTGACGGTGGCGGAGCTGGCGCAACTGTTGGAGCAGGGCGGTTCGCCGAGCCGAGTTTTGGGCCTAGCCTATCGTCGTAACGGCGAAATCTGCAAAAATGCGGACCGCCCTCTGATCGAAAACCTCGACGATCTCCCCTGGATCGCGCCGATCTACAAACGCTTTCTCAATCCTTATGACTATTATTTCAACCTCAGCCATCACCCTATGGTGATGCTGATCGGCGGCCGCGGCTGCACCGCCATGTGTTTCTATTGCGTCTATCCCCAAGTGATGCACGGTCATCGTTATCGACACCGCAGTCCGGAAAACATTGTCGGCGAAATGCTGTGGGTGCAGGAGAATATGCCGGAAATCCGCGAGATCACCTTCGAGGACGATAATTTTGCCGCGGATCCGCCGTTTGCCCGACGCTTTGCGCAGCTGGTCAAGGAAAAAGGGGTTCGGCTGCCCTTTTTTGCCAATCTGCGCACCACTGTCGATTTCGAGACGCTGCGGCTGCTCAAAGAGGCAGGCCTGCACAGCACGGCCGTGGGGTTTGAATCCGGCGATGACCGGATTCTGCGCAACATGCGCAAGGGACAGAATACCGCCATCCAGAAGCGGTTTGTCGAAAACGCCCATAAGCTGGGAATATTGGTGCACGGCTGCTTTATGGTGGGGTTTCCCGGAGAGACGCGCGAAACCATGAAAAAAACGCTGCAGCTGGCTTTGGAGATCAAACCGGACAGTGCGCAGTTCTATCCGGTGATGCCTTATCCGGGAACCGGCGCCTATGCCTATTACAAGCAAAAAGGCTTCCTGGCGACTGATTCTTTTGACCAATGGTTGACTGTCGAGGGCGGTCATCGGTGCGTGTTAAATCTACCCGGTTTGCCGCCGGAGGAGATAGAACGGTTTTGCGAGAGCGCTTTTCGCCGTTTCCATTTTCGGCCGGCTTATCTTTGGTACAAACTGCGTCAGGCCGTTCGATCGCCGCGCGAAGGCCGCCGCTCATTGGCAGCGGGACTGCATTTTGTCCGCTATTTGCTGTTTGGCCGCAGGAAGCGGGAATTGCCCTTTGCCGTCAAACCGATCGTCCCGACGCCGGAGTGGTACGGCACGATACGGGTGCCGATGGGGCGCATGGAAGCATTGAAAAAAGCAGCGGGCAGAAAACAAGAATTCCTTGAATAACGGAATGAGGCTGAGGATGTTGTGAATTCATCCGGCCGGCCAGGTCCGATGCAGCGGCTGTTCCGTCGATATTTCTCGTTGGCGTTTGCGAAATTCTTGTGCTATATTCCATAAAATGAGCCGATTTGCCTGCGGATGAATCAGCAGGAGAGTGAATCGGTGCAGGTGAATAAAAAGCGGGCAAGAAGGAGGCCTTATGAAACGGATCGCTTTGATCGTCTGCAGTGTCATCCTGACAGGGTTGGGATTGGCGGAAGCAAAGAGCAGCGGAGCCTATTTCGGCGGCGGCGTCGGCCAGAGTTACGTCAAGACCGATCTCGGCGAACTGGAAAATACGGATCTGAAACTCGATGAGAGCGGCTTTGCCTATAAAATTTACGCCGGCGTGTTGACCGGTAGGTCGCTGGCACTCGAGGGCGGCTATCGTTCTTTCGGCACCGTCAAGAGTAAAGCCGGCGACATCAAATACGAATCCAACATCACCGCCTATGATCTGCACGCACTCGGCCGCGTCGATTTGGCGTTGGTGGAGCTTTTTGCCAAAGCCGGTTATTCGTTTTGGGACCAGCAGAACAATATTACCGCAAGAGAATCGAACAAGGGCGGCTCGAACTTTTCCTGGGGAATCGGCGCTGTGGCCAAGCTAGGCGGCTTGGGAGTCCGCGCCGAATGGGAACGGTTCGAGACCAAATCGTTCGATCGACTGTCCATGTTGACGCTCAGCGTCGTCTTTGGAATGTAACGCATTGGGTGTTATGGATTTTCGCGACCTTCATCCGCACCGCCTTTACGGCCGCAGCTTTCCGCTGGGCGCGACGGTCTATCCCGACGGCGTCAATTTCAGCATCTATTCCAAGAATGCCTATGCAATTGAACTGCTGCTGTTCGACGACGTAGATGCCCCGCGGCCCGAGCGCGTCATTACGCTCGATCCGGTAAAGAACCGCACTTCCTATTACTGGCACTGCTTTGTACCGGGCATCGGCGAGGGACAGCTGTACGGCTGGCGCGCCTACGGCCCGTTTGAACCTGCCAAGGGACTGCGTTTCAACGGGCACAAGGTCTTGGTCGATCCCTATGCCAAGGCTGTTGCCGTCGGCAAAAAATTCGATCGTGAGGCGGCGCGGGTTGGAGGCGACAACTGCGCCCAGGCCATCAAGTCCGTGGTGGTCGATCCCTCGCGCTATGATTGGGAAGACGACTATCCCTTGCGCCGTCCCTATTCAGAAAGCGTCATTTATGAGATGCACGTCAAAGGATTTACGCGGCATCCCAGTTCCGGGCTCGACCCGAAGGTGCGCGGCACGTTTCGGGGCGTTATCGAAAAGATCCCCTATCTCAAAAGCCTCGGCATTACGGCCGTGGAGCTGATGCCGGTGCAGCTGTTCGACGACGGCGACGCTCCGCCGCCGCTGCACAACTATTGGGGCTACAATCCCATCGCTTTCTTTGCCCTGCATCCCCATTACGCCTCGACGAGCGATCCGATCGGCGTTCTCGACGAATTTCGCGATATGGTCAAGGCGCTGCATCTGGCGGGTATCGAGGTCATTCTGGACGTGGTGTTTAACCATACAGCCGAGGGCGGTGCCGACGGCCCGACTTATTCCTTTCGCGGCTTGGGTAACGAGATTTACTATATCCTCGAAGATGACAAGTCGCGTTATGCCAATTACAGCGGTACCGGCAACTCGCTCAACGCCAATCATCCGGTAGTGCGGCGCATGATCCTGGACTGCCTGCACTATTGGGCGATGGAAATGCATATTGACGGTTTCCGCTTTGACTTGGCCTCGGTGCTCAGTCGAGACGAACGAGGTCAGGCCTTGTCCAACCCGCCGACGCTGTTGTCGATCGAGACCATGCCGGAAACCGCGCACGCCAAGATCATTGCCGAGGCGTGGGACGCTGCCGGTCTGTTTCAGGTCGGCTCCTTTGTCGGCGAAAGATGGGCCGAATGGAACAGCCGCTTTCGCGACGACGTGCGGCGTTTCGTGCGCGGTGATGAAGGCATGACGCGGTCGATCGCCGACCGCCTCCTGGGCAGTCCGGACATTTATGGCCGCGAAGGCGGACCGCGGCGCAGTATCAACTTTGTTACCTGCCACGACGGCTTTACGCTCAACGACTTGGTTTCTTATAACCAAAAGCACAACGAGGCGAACCTGGAGGACAATCGCGACGGACTGGATGAAAATTACAGTTGGAACTGCGGCGTCGAAGGGCCGACCGACGACCCGGATATCGAATCCCTGCGCCTGCGACAGATCAAAAATTTCATCACCATTTTGCTGATTTCGCAAGGCACGCCGATGCTTTTGATGGGGGACGAGATCAGGCGTACACAATTGGGAAACAATAACGCCTATTGCCAGGACAACGAGCAGAGCTGGTTCAATTGGGACGACCTGAAAAAGCGCAAAGATCTATTTGCTTTTGTCCGCGGCGTAATAGAGTTTGTGCAGCAAAGCCGCTGCTTTACTTCAGAAGAACCGGTTCTGGTCGGAGAACACAAGGATGCGCTGCATCTGGTTTGGCACGGCGTGCGGTTGGGTGCTCCAGACTGGAGTCCGACTTCGCATACCTTGGCCTTTACGCTGCACGACCCCAAAGTCGATGAGCGTCTGCATGTTCTGCTGAACATGTACTGGCAGCCCTTGGTTTTCGAGCTTCCGGCGCTGCCGGGCGGCCGCGAATGGGTGCGGGTCATTGACACCTCGCTGGCTTATCCAAAGGATTTTTCACCGCCGCATCTCGCGGAAGCCATTGCCGACAGCTATTACGATGCCGCACCGCGCTCGGTTGTGCTGCTTGCGGCACGATAGAGACGTCTTTCAATCGTCGGCAACACTTTATCAAAAGTCGCGGGTAACTTAAATGAAAACCTGTAAAAGTAATTATCTTTGCCTGCTGCTGAGTCTGACCGGATTAACGTTTGCTCAGGCACCGGATCCGAAATTTGCCGACTATTTGGCAACGGAACGAGACAAGCTGCCGGTTGCCGGGGAACTGCTCTATGACTGCAGCAGGCTGACCGGCTATTCGCTTGGCGGAGGTACAGCCGCTTTGAGGCGTGTTACCGCCGCCGCAGATCTTCCTTTTACCCAGGCGTATCAAATCGACGTCAAACGCGTCGGCGCTAATTCCTGGGAGCCGCAGTTTGTCTCACCCAAAAATGCAGTTGCCGTGCGTCAAGGCGACATGCTCTTTTGGGTTTTGTGGGTGCGCAGCCTATCCGTGCCGCCCGAGTACGAGACCGGAAAAGCATTTTTCTACGCCCAGCTTGCCGAATCACCCTGGACGGGAATAGCATCGCACGATCTGGCTCCGATCGGCGAATGGGAAAAAATCTACATTTACGGCCAGTCGCCGCAGGATTTTCCAATCGGCAAGATGGAGTTCACCATTCATCTCGGCTTTTACCCTCAGGTGCTGGAAATCGGCGGCATCATTGCCCTTAACTTGGGCCGCAATATCGATCCCGCAAAATTGCCGAAGAACCGAATCACCTATGCCGGTCGCGAGGCGAATGCTCCCTGGCGCGCTGAGGCGGAGGCAAGAATTGAGCAACTGCGCAAGGGCAATCTGCGGATCGTAGTCAAAAACCAGGCCGGTCTGCCGATCAAGAATGCGCGCGTAAAGGTCGAGATGCAGCGTCACGCTTTTCGGTTCGGTTCTTTCATGGACGGCCCCCTGTTTGAAAGCAGCCGTAACGGCCAAAAGTATCGGGAAGAAGTTTTCAAACTTTTCAATGCCGCCACGACGCCTTTTTATATGGGCGACGGCACCTGGGGGTGGTATGCTTCGGAGCAGGTGCGGCAGGATTATCGCCGGCGCGCCGAATGGCTGGTGGACAACGGCTTTCGTACCAAAGGGCATGTGCTGATCTGGCCGGGCTGGACGTGGATGACGCCCTATTTTCGCTCCCTGGCGAACAATGCGGCCGGCCTGCGCCAAGCCCTGCTCGAACATTTGGAAACCGTGGTGCCTGTGGGACGGGAAGCGGGCGTCGAGGAATGGGACGTCGTCAACGAACCTTATACCAATCACGACGTCATGGACCTTCTCGGCGATGAGGTTTTGGTCGAATGGTACCAAAAGGTTCATGAGCTGCACCCCGAGGCGCGGTTAATCCTCAATGAGACCGGCGTGCTGATCTCGGGCGGTGACATCAAGGTGCAGGACAACCTGGCGCGTATAGTCGAGCTGCTTCTCTCTCGCGGTGCGCCGCTGCACGGACTTGGATTTCAAGGCCATTTCGGCGCCGTTCTGACTACTCCCCGCCGCCTGAAAGAGATTCTCGACCGGTTTGCCGCCTACGGCCTGCCGATTCAAATCACCGAATTCGACATCGACATCGACGACGAAGAGGCTCAAGCGGATTATACGCGCGACTTTTTAACGCTCATCTTCAGCCACCCCGGCGTCAACAAGTTCGTCATGTGGGGATTTTGGGAGCCGATTCAGTGGCGACCGCGGGGCGCCATGATCCGCAAAGACTGGAGTTACAAGCCCAACTACCACGCCTATGTCGATTTGGTGTTGAATCGATGGTGGACACGAACCGAAGGCACAACGGATGCCGAAGGCGTCTATGAAATTCGCGGTTTTCTCGGCAGCTACCGCATCGCGGCGGAATTCGAGGGGGCAGTGAAGGAGATTGCTGCGGACCTTGAAAAACCGCAAAACGAGGTTGCAATCGAGTTGCCGACCGATGCAACCGGCATCCGCTCTCGGAATGAGGCCGAATTCGACTTCCGCTTGTTCCCCAATCCGACGAATTCCGCTTTTGTCGTGGAGCTTTATCTGCCCGAATCGGCGCCGACCCGCATCGAGCTT
>JAPDPN010000038.1:9442-13385 GCA_034506455.1 Candidatus Zhuqueibacterota bacterium
TTCATCTATGCGGTGCTCAAGATGGTCAGCGGGCTGGAGCGCATCGGCGATTATGCCGAAAGCATGTGTCGCCAGATCGTATTGCTGCAGAATCTGGGCGCCGAGTATGAGAGTCTGCCGTTCGAAGAGTTGGCCGACGCCTCGATCAAGATGTTCCGCGAGGCGGTGCAGGCGTTTGCAGACCGCGACCTCGAAAAGGCGCGCCAATTGATGGACATTGAGGACGTTGCCGATAACCTTCGTTTCAAGATCAACCAGCAGATTTTTGAGCTGCGCGCCAAAGGCGTGCTCGGCGACGAAGCCATTAATCCCCTGCTGACGATTGCCCGACGCCTGGAACGCGTTGCCGATCAGGCCAAGAGCATTTGCCAGGAAACCTACTATGTCGTTACCGGCGAGAACGTCCGGCACTCGGCTGCGAGCGGATACAACATTCTATTTGTCGATGATGACAATGCCATCGTCAGCCAAATGGCCGAAGGCATTGCCAACTCGCTGCAAAAACAAAAGTTTCGCTTTTTCAGCGCCGGTATTAATCCTCAACCGATCCATCCGATGATCGTCGGCTTTATGGCCGAAAAAGGAATCAACATTTCGGAACAAAAGCCGAAAGCCGTTACCGATGTTACCGCCAAAGAAACGATACACGGCGTTATTCTGCTTTCACCGCATATCAAGCCTTCACAGCTCAGTCTGCCTCTCACCACCATCGTGATCGAGTGGCCGATGAAAATGCCGAAAATGAAGCCGAATGATCCCGGTGCGCTTTTCCCGCACCTTGAGAAGGCTTTTGTCAGCTTACGGGCAAACATTTGCGATCTAATCGAGGCAATTTCCGGTGAAAACCTGTAAACGCGACTCTTTGACTGCGTCGTTCTTACGTCGTTCGGCGGCTGCGCGACCGTGCAGGAGGATGCTAAAGGCGGCCGGCCTAGTTCTGCTTGCCGTAGGCAGCAGCCTGTTCGTTTCCTGCCTGTATGGAAGGTCGAGTCAATCGGCCGCCGGAGTTGCCAAACGGACGATCCAAAACACAGGCTCCGACACGATGGTCAATTTAGCTCAGGCTTGGGCCGAGGCCTATGCGCATGTCAACGATGAGGTGTCCATTGAAGTCTCGGGCGGCGGCTCCGGAACCGGTATTGCCGCGCTGATCGAAAACACCATCGATATTGCCAACTGCAGCCGGCGTATGGAACCGATGGAGATCAAAAAGGCAAAGGAGCACACCGGCAAAGATCCGGTCGAGTTTCTTGTCGGTTACGACGCGTTGGCGATCTATGTTCACAAGGACAATCCGATCGACAGCCTGAGCATCGAAGAGCTGGCGGAGATCTATGGCGAGCACGGCAAGATTACCCGTTGGTCGCAGCTGGGCGTGACTTTGCCGAAGGGTGCGCGCGACGAGATAATGGTCGTCAGCCGGCAGTCGAATTCGGGTACTTACCACTATTTCCGCGAAGCGGTGATCGGAAAGAAACGCGACATGCGTTTGGGTACAATCGATATGCACGGTTCGAAGGACGTCGTCGAACTGGTCAGCCGGACGCCCAGCGCGATCGGCTACAGCGGCATGGGATACGCCAACGATCGAGTCAAGATGCTGCGCATTTGCAGAAAGAAGGGCGAACCCGCTTATGCCCCGACGATCGAAAACACGCAAAACGGCAAATATCCGATCGCTCGACCGCTGTTGATGTACACGTTGGGCGAACCCAATGAAACCATCCGGAAATATCTCGATTGGATTCTTTCACCGGAAGGACAGCACATCGTCAAGTTGTCCGGCTATGTGCCGGTGCATCCTGAGGAGGAGCCTCAAGTTGCGGGAGGGAAGCAACAGTGAAGAAGCGGTCGCGGGTTGCGGAACAGATCAAAGAAAGCATCATCGAGAATCTGATCAGGGTCAGCGGCGTCAGCGCCATCATTTTTGTTTTTGCCATCTTTTTCTTTGTTTTTCGTGAAGGGAGCTCTTTTCTTTTCAAAGGTTTCAACGTCAAAGAGTTTTTTACCAGCATCGAATGGTACCCGACTTCCCAAAGCCATGTTCGCTACGGCGCCTTGGCGCTGATCGTCGGCACCCTCAGCGTCACGTCGCTCGCCATGCTGATTGCGGTTCCATTCGGATTGGGGGCGGCGGTTTACATTTCCGAATTCTGTTCGCCCAAGGTGCGGGAGACGTTTAAAATCGTCATCGAAATGTTGGCGGCAATCCCGTCGGTGGTTTGGGGCTTTATCGGCTTGACCATCATGAACTCTTTGATCATTCAAATATTCAATGCTCCCATAGGTTTGACCATGCTCAACGGCGGCATCATTCTGGCGCTGATGAGCGTGCCGATCATCGTCTCGATCGGCGAGGATGCCCTCAAGGCGGTTCCCGACAGCTATCGTGAAGCGGCACTGGCGCTCGGTTGTACGCGCTGGCAGATGGTCTATCGTGTGTTGCTGCCTGCGGCCCGCAACGGCCTACTTGCTGCGGCGCTGCTCGGCGTCGGCCGCGCCGTGGGCGAAACCATGGCCGTCCTCATGGCAACCGGCCATTCGATCCGCATTCCAAAAAGCCTTTTGGAACCGGTGCGCACGCTCACGGCCACCATCGCCGCCGAACTCGGCGAGGCGCCGGTGCACTCGGAACACTATCAGGTCCTCTTTATTATCGGTATTCTCTTGTTTACCATCACCTTTATCATCAATTTGACTGCCGATTTGATCGTTAAAGGCATTCGCAACAAATAGGACGACGAATGTTCACCGCTACCGAACTGACGCTGAAAAACGCGCAGAGTGAGAAAATCGCCAAGAGTATCTTTTTAGCCATGACTTTGATGATGATCATTCCGTTGATCCTGATCATCATTTATCTTTTCATCAAGGCGTGGCCGATTCTCTCCCTCGATTTTATTCTCAAAAATCCCATGCACGGCATGCGCCAAGGAGGCATTTTTTCCGCGCTTCTGGGAACGCTTTATTTGGTCATCATCTCGCTGCTGATCGCCACTCCCATCGGCGTCATGACCGCCATCTATCTAAATGAATACGCGCGGGAAAATTTGCTGACGCGAATCATCAATCTGGCTGTGGTCAATCTGGCCGGCGTGCCCAGTATTGTGCATGCGCTGTTCGGCCTCGGTGCATTCGTGCTGGCCGCAGGCATCGGACGCTCCATTTTGGCCGCTTCTCTGACGCTCGCCATCATGACCCTGCCGGTGATCATTGCTGGCACCAAAGAGGCGCTCGCCTCGGTTCCCATGGCCTTCCGTGAGGCGTGCTGGAACGTCGGGGCGACGCGCTGGCAGACCATTCGCCACATCGTGCTGCCCAATTCGATCAGCGGCATACTGACGGGCGTCATTCTGCAGGTCTCGCGCGCTGCCGGTGAAACGGCGCCGATCATGTTTACCGGCGCGGTATTCTACAAGGCCATCCGTGAAGGCGACATTTTTGCCTACGGATTGCTCGATCAGTGCATGGCTCTTTCTATGCATCTGTTTACGATCTCGACGCAGGTTCCCGATGTTCCCGAGGCGCTTCCGTACGGCACGGCTGTAGTGCTTTTGGGCACCGTGTTGTTGGTCAATGCGCTGTCGATTGTCATTCGCATCCGCTTACGGTCGCGCAAAAAATGGTAGACAAAAAAGAAAAAATTCAGATCCGCAACCTGCGGGTCAGTTACGGCGCACACGAGGCCATCAAGGGCATTTCGTTCGATGTTTACGAGAACGAAATCTTGGGAATCATCGGTCCGGCGCAATCCGGTAAATCCACGTTTCTGAAGGTGCTCAACCGGACCATCGAGTTCATTCCCAGTGCCCGCGTCTCGGGAAGCGTTTGGATGAACGGCGAGGATATTTACGATATCCGAAACGTCTATGAGCTGCGCCGCAAGATCGGCATTGTTTCGCCGCTGCCGGTGGGATTGCCGCTGTCGATTTACGATAATGTG
>JAPDPN010000038.1:13485-22328 GCA_034506455.1 Candidatus Zhuqueibacterota bacterium
ATCCACACGCCGCGCGGCAGTTTGTCGCGGGCTCAATTGGACGAAGCCGTGGAACAGTCCCTCCGCGCCGTCGGTTTGTGGAAGGATCTGAAGGATAAACTGCACGTCAAAGCGACCACTTTGCAGCTTGAGCAACAGCAAAAGCTCTGCATCGCGCGACTTTTACCTCTCAAGCCGCAGATCATTCTGATGGATGAACCGTGTTCGGCGCTGGACGTGGAGGCCACTCTGCACATCGAAGAGTTGATGCGCGAGTTGGCGGGACAATACACCATCATCATCGTGACCCACAACATGGCGCAGGCGCGCCGAGTCAGCGAAGAGTGTATTTTTATGCTGATGGGCGAGGTCATCGAACACAGCGCCACAACCGACCTGTTCATTACGCCCAAGGACCCGCGGACGGCGGAATATATCGAAGGCCGTTACGGATGATTCTCTGCCGGCTTGAAGCGTCTTAAACATCTTTGTGTCGGGAAATTAAACTTGACTTTAAAAAAATATTTATTAAATTATTGTGCCAATATCGCGGGGTGGAGCAGTCTGGTAGCTCGTTGGGCTCATAACCCAAAGGCCGCAGGTTCAAATCCTGCCCCCGCTACTACAAGCCCTTGAACCTATTAGTTCAAGGGCTTTTTTGTTCTGCTGCTTTTAAAGGCGCAGTTTTAACTCGGCCATTCGACTTAAATACGACATTTGCTCACCCTTTACCCCATGCACGATCCGGCAAAACAACAATTGCGTGTTCTTCTGCCGATGCCGATCATCCCTCTCGCTATGCTGTTCTACGCGATTTGTTCCTGCTCTTCCGCGCTTCCTCAACGGGAGAGCTTTATTCAATCATACCCTCCGCTTCAGCCGCCGCAGATCGAGCTTCTCAAACAGGAAATTCGACGTTATTATCAAGTGCCTTACCGTTGGGGCGGCAGTACGGAAGAGGGTATGGATTGTTCCGGCTTTGTCTCCACCCTCTATCGCAACGCCTTAGGCGTTTCGCTGCCGCGAACAGTGGCCGAGCTGTACGCCTACTGCCTGCCGATACCCGCCCGCGAGCTGGCGTTCGGTGATCTTGTCTTTTTCGGTGAAACGGGGAGACCCGCTCATGTCGGGCTTTATCTCCAAAAGGGTTACTTTATCGATGCCGGCCGGCAAAAAGGGGTCGGATTGAACAAACTAAGCGATTCCTATTACCGGCGACGCTATATGGGGGCGGGTAGAGTAAGAGTCGTTGAGGGGTCCTAGGGGTGACGAGTATTTGCAAAGTTCAAGGCTAAAGGTTGCAGATCAGACCTGCCGCCGTGATCCTCAGCCTGCCGAGGCCGACCGCCGTCACTATTTAGTTGCCTTGAAATGCTTTCATAGAGAACATTCAATCTCATTTTGCGTTTGTCAAACCAACCTGACGACCGGCTGTAAGCGATTTTTGATCAATACGGCCTTTAATCAATCCAAATAGAGAATTTTTGTATCGCACGGCCGGCAAGGAATTCATCCCAAATTACTCTGATGAGCTGTCGGCCTTTCCATTGCTGTTTACCGAACCGATTCAAGTACTTTCGAGCAAAAGCAATTCGCGTACAAATAAAAAAAGCTGAGGGATGCACAATGAAATACTGCTTCTGCAAAAACATCTTTTTACTTTTTGCCGTTTTGTTTTCTTGGAAAGCATCATTTGCCGAGGAAAGCCTTCTCAAGCTGAATGACAAGGATTATTTTGAAATGCCGGGCTTTAATGTGCTGGCGTTCGAAAATGCCTACACCGGCATGTTCTTTGACGAAAAGACCTCCGGCATCATCCTGATTCACCACGGCGTGCGGACGGCCACCGGCGGAGCAGTCAGGCTCAAACCGACGCCGGAGCAATGGGATCAAATCCCCAGGCTTGTTGAGCGTAAAGTCAATCGCGAAGAAAACAGCGTCGAGATTACACTGCGGTACGACGACTTGGACTTTACCTCCAGGGTGGTGGTTTCCGCTCAAGGCCGGAGTGCTATTTTCCGCGTCTATCTCGATCAACCCTTGCCCGAAAAGCTGGTTGAACGCGCAGGTTTTAATCTCGAATTTTTGCCGTCCGCTTACTTTGAAAAAACCTATCGAATGGACAGCCGGACGGGCATTTTTCCGCTCTATCCCTGCAATTCGATGGAAGTCAAGCCGATGACGACGCAGATTCGGCAGTATGCCGGCCACTCGACGTTCGACGATCGCGGCCGCGGCGAATATGTCGAACCCAAGCCGTTTGCTCAAGGCAAAGAGCTGACTCTGGCGCCGGAAGATCCCGAGCGCTGCATCACCATTCGCGCTCTTCTCGACGGCGAGCTGCAGCTTTTTGACGGGCGCAGCGTGGCGCAGAACGGCTGGTATGTCGTACGCACACTCCTTCCGACCGATCGTACCGGCCTAGTGGTCGAGTGGCAGCTGACGCCGACCACGCTCCCCGATTGGAAACGTCGACCCATGATCGCCTATTCGCAGGTCGGCTATCACCCGACTCAGCCCAAGACGGCTGTGATCGAGCTGGATAAAAACGACGTTCCTCAGCAGCAAGCAGTTGTACACAAGTTGGAGGCAAACGGTCAATGGGTCGAAAAATACCGCGGCAGAACACAGGATTGGGGCGATTTTTATCGCTATCATTATCTCCGTTTCGACTTTTCATCGCTGAGGGAGGAAGGGATATACCGCATTCAATATGGCGACGAGCAAAGCGGACCTTTTCTGATCGGCGCGCATGTCTTTGAGGGTATTTGGCATTCCACGCTGGATGTCTGGTTTCCGGTGCAGATGGATCACATGTTCGTCAACGAAGCCTACCGCGTCTGGCATGGCGCCGCACACCTGGACGATGCTTTGCAGGCGCCGATCAACCATCAGCACTTTGACGGCTACCGCATGGGCGAGAGCACCGAGACGCGTTACCAGCCCGGCGAGCGCGTGCCCGGATTGAATATCGGCGGATGGTTCGATGCCGGCGATTTTGATATCCGCACCGGCTCTCACTGCGCGACGGTCATGCACATGGTGCATACCTGGGAACGATTCCTCCCCCAGCGCGACGAGACGCTGGTAGATCAAACGCAACGGTTTGTCGATATTCATCACCCGGACGGTAAACCAGACCTGCTGCAGCAGATCGAACAGGGTGCCTTGGCGCTTATTGCTCAGCATCGCGCTTTCGGTCGGGCGGTCAGCGGCATCATCGAGCCGCACCTGCACCAATATCACCACCTTGGCGACGCTTCGACCATCACCGACAATCTGCCCTACAATCCGAATCTCAAACCGTACGAATCCGACGGCTTGACAAGCGGCACGCCGGACGACCGGTGGGTTTTCACCAACGATCTGCCGTGGAACAATTATGCCTCGATCGCCGCTTTGGCCGCCGCTTCTCGGGCTCTACGCGGCTATCACGATGCCTTGGCGGAAGAATGCCTTGCCGCCGCCCAAAAAGCCTTTGCTGAAGAGCAGAAGCGCGCTCAGGAGGGGTATCGCGTCGGCCCGTTCGGACTCCAGTCCGCCGGGCTGCAGGCGGCGCTGGAGTTGTACATCTCGACCGGAAACCCATCCTACGCGGCTGCCTTTGACCGATTACTCTGGCCCGAGCTCGACCGGTCCTTGAACCGTCTTATCAAGCTTGCAGTTCAGGCTTTGCCTTATCGAGATCGAAGCTATCGGAAAAAGCTGCTTCCTTTTGTGCAAAAATACAAAGCTTACAATGACGAGCTTTTGAAGCAGAATCCCTTCGGCGTTCCGATCACAACCGGCGGTTGGGCCGGCAACTCTGCGGTCATCGATTGGGCGGAAACCAACTATCTCCTGCACAAGGCTTTCCCGGAAGTGATCGGCCAAGAGTACACCTTCCGCGGGCTGGACTATATTTTCGGATGTCATCCCTACTCCAATATTTCATTTGTTTCGGGCGTCGGCATGCGCTCGAAAAAGGTGGCCTACGGCAACAATCGCGCGGATTACACCTTTATTGCCGGCGGCGTGGTGCCCGGCCTGCTGCTGATCAAGCCCGACTTTTTGGAAAACAAAGAAGACTGGCCGTTTTTGTGGGGGGAGAACGAGTATGTGATTGACATTTGCGCCCATTACATTTTGCTGGCGCATGCCGCTCAGGATTTAGTAAAGTAGCAAAGAGATTAGCAGCGGGAAGGATTGAGAGCGGCAAGCCGACTCATCCTTCCCGCCGAAATTCGGTTGGCTAACTATTGGCGGCTTTGTTTCAGCGCCGAGGCCGGTAGAACTATTTGAGATACGCCATCTTGCGGACTGCCGTGCCTTGTTCGGTTTGCAAAGTGCAAAAGAGCACGCCGGACGATAGGTTGCCGTCGGGCAGGAACGGCACGCGATAATGGCCTGCCTCGAAATGTCCCTGCAGCAGCGCTGCGACTTTTCTTCCCAATGAATCATAGATTTCAAGTGAGAGGCGGCTTTCTTTGGGCAGCGAGAAGGCGATGACCGTCGCGCCGTTGAAGGGATTGCCGGCGGCCTCGAGCCCCAATTCGATTTTCCCCTCATCTTTTTTTCCCACCTTGACTGCCGCCGAGTGCGGGATTCGATACAAGTGAACGGCATAGTCGGCAAACTCGTCGCGAAACACGCCGCCCGATAAGGCGATGGAGCGGTTTTCGTCAATGACCTCGACCATGCCGTCGCCGAAATCGCGCAGGGTAAAGGTGACGGTGGTGGAGCCGGGACGCGTTGCGACGGCGAACACGTAGGTGTAGCCGTCGTGCCGTTTCATCGCCGCATCGACGGGCGTTTCAGGATTTGCCGAGACGGCCGTCAGACCGTTGCTGACGCTCGGCGTGTTGAGCACCGCCGCCAAAGCGGTGATTTGTCGATTAACGGCCTCGACCCCTTTTGCCATGGCCGCATTAGCCAAAAGTCCCGCCTCGATGAAGGTCGGGCTGAATTGATGGCAGAAATAGCCGATGCCGCGCGCGCCGTGGATGAGCGCCAGCCAGACCTCGGCGCGTACGATCTGCGGCGTCAGGGCATAACGGGAATCGCCGTCGATGTTGGTCGTTTCGATCCACACCCAGACCGGTTTGGCATAGTCGCACCACTTGCGCAGGTTATCGGTGCCGTAGGCGACGAATCGGATGTCCTGCGCCACTTTGTTATGGAACGCTTTGAACCAGGGCGCGGCATTGTCGGGCAGGGGAAAGACGTTCATCGGATAGACATCGAAACTGAGAATATCGGCGCCTTTGGCATATTCCCGGTAATCTTCGGGATGATTGGTGCGATTGCCGCGTCCGTACCACTCGTTGCAGGCGACGCCCTGGCCGAGGTTGAGATAGACGGGCCGCGTGGGGTCGGCGGCTTTCATGTCCTGGTAACGGCGGATGACTTCACTCGGCGGCACAGGATCCTGCGTGCCGTTCTGAGCATTGTCCGGTTCATCATCCTGCAGCCAGGCGATGATGACGTTATTGCGAAAATGGGTGAGGCCGAGCGTGTTTTGCGCGCAGATGGTCTTTAAACCGAGCGAAGCCACGGCATTGAGCTGACCGGCAGTCGGTCCCTGCCAAAGTCCGATAAAAGTATTGATGCCGATGGCTTTGTAGGTTTTCGCCGTGCCGGCTTCCGGACTTTGCAGCCAAACGGCGAGTGGGAAAAAGTCCGGCGCGGGCGACGGGCCGTTCGGCCACTGTGCATAATAAGAAGGCCCGCCTTCCCACGGCTCGAACTGATCGTTGGGAAGATAGTCGGCATAAAGTGTAAACGCTGATGAGAGCAGGCAAATGATCGCCGACGCTTTTCGCATAGTCCAACTGCTCAGATTCTTCATCTTTTACTCCTCTCAGCAGAGTTCTCTTTCGGCTCAATAGTGTCGATATAAACATAAAACAAAATTGCATGAAAAAAAACAAATGATGCATTCTGTCGGTCTTTTTCGTAATTTTGCTGTGGCTGAAGTGCGGAAAGGGTCGACTATGCAAAAGACAAAAAATAGCATCATTATTTTGCTTGTTTTGATAATCGCTGCATCGCCGGCTTTTGCTTTTCTGAAAGCTTCCGGAAAGCAGATTGTCGACGGCGACGGCAAGCCGATTCTGTTGCGCGGTTACGGACTCGGCGGCTGGCTGGTTCCGGAAGGCTATATGCTTCACATTCCCGGCTTTGGATCGCCTTCCTCCATCCGCAGGCAAATCGTCGATTTGGTGGGCGAGGAGAATGCCGCGGCTTTTTATCGTGAGTACGAGGCAAATTATGTAGCCGAGGTCGACATCGCCGCCATCGCCTCGTGGGGCTGCAATTCGGTGCGCCTGCCGTTCAACTATCGGCTGCTGACGCCCGAAGATCGGCCGGGCGTCTATTTAGAGGAAGGTTTTCAGGTTATCGATCGCGTGCTGGAATGGTGTAAAAAGTATCGGCTCTATTTGATTCTTGATCTTCACTGTGCACCGGGCGGACAGAATGCCGGCAACATCAGCGACAGCGACGGCCAAGTTGCGCGACTGTGGACGGTCAAAGCCAATCAAGACCGCACCGTGGAACTATGGCAAAAGATCGCCGAACGCTATGCGAACGAAGAATGGATCGGCGGCTATGATCTGCTAAACGAGCCGGTTTTGCCTTCGGGCTATTCCAACAGCGCCTTACGATCGCTTTATCGACGCATTGCCCAAGCCATCCGTCAAGTCGATCGGAATCATATTTTGTTCATCGAGGGTAACGCTTGGGCGACTGATTTCAATCAGCTCGGACCGCCGATCGACGACAACATGGCGTACAGCTTTCATAAGTATTGGAGCAACACGGCGGAAAGCACACTGAACAGCTATCTCAATCTAAGGTCGCAGCAGAATGTCCCGTTGTGGCTGGGAGAATCCGGCGAAAACTCGAACCCATGGTACTCTGCCGTCGTTCGTGCGTGTGAAAAGAACAACATCGGCTGGTGCTGGTGGGCGCACAAAAAGGTCGAAACCATCAGCAGTCCCTATTCCGCTCCGCTTCCGGCTAAATACGAGCGCGTGTTGGCTTATTGGCGCGGCGAAGCCGGCAAGCCGACGGTTCAGGCGGCAATGGACGGCCTGATGGAGATGGCGCGCGGTCTCAAGCTGGAGAACTGCACGTTTCTGCCGGACGTCATCGATGCCCTGATGCGCCCCGATTTTGCCGTGCGGCGACTGCCGTCCAAAGAGCATCGCATTCCGGGCAAGGTTGCTGCTGTAGATTATGATTACGGCGGCGCCAACTTGGCCTATAAGGACACCCGTTCGGAGAACACCGACGGCGTCGGCGGCTCCGCATGGAACATGGGATGGAAATACCGTAACGACGGCGTCGACATCGAGAATTGCAGCGATGCACAAAGCGCACCGTTCAACATCGGCTGGATCGAGAGCGGCGAATGGCAAAAGTATACCGTGACGGTGGAAAAAAGCGGCGTGTATGACATTGAGCTGAGGGTCGCTTCTGCTTCGGGCGGAGGACAGGCCGTGCTGCAGACCGACGGCAAGCCGCTGGGCTCGGCTGCGGTCCCCAATACCGGCGGCTGGCAGTCGTGGCGAACCGTTACTCTTTCCAACGTACTCTTGGAGAAAGGGGCGCATGACCTCGCGCATATCGCTCAGCGCGGCGGCTATAATTTAAGCGCCTTGAACTTTGTCCTCAAGCAGGAGACCAAGGTGGAAGAACGCCGAGAACCCGTTATTTCGCCCTTCCTGCTGCAGAATTTCCCCAATCCTTTCAATGCCGGAACGACTTTTCGCTTTCTTGTGCCGCATGAAGGCAGCGTGCGGATCGAAATCGTCGATGCTGCAGGCCGATGCGTGCGAATACTCGAAGGACAGGGGGAGGCGCACCAGGAGGGCGTGCTCTTTTGGGACGGCTGCGACGCGTTCGGCAGCGCTGCGGCTTCGGGAGCCTATTGGGCGATTCTGCAGGCAGGTTCAATGCGACTGTGCAGGCCGATACTGCTGCTAAAGTAAGGGATGATCACGCTTTTGCGGATGCAGGCGGAACGGCCGAGCATGTCGCCGGAACAAAAAGCCGATTTCAAAAAATGATCCTTGGCGATCGCCGCGGCAAAGCGGTGGAGGCGCTGCGCTGATGGGCCTACGGTAAGCGCAGGCGATCAATCACGCATTCTACAGCTGCAGCGAATAATCATGAAGGAAGGATCGATCTTCCGATAAAGTTAGGAGTTTTTGTTGAAAATGTCTCGCAAATTAAAGAGGGTTAGTGAGAAAGAATAGCTTTCGCAATATTGCCATCATTGCTCACGTCGACCATGGCAAGACCACTTTGGTGGACGGCATGCTGCGGCAGAGCGGAATTTTCCGCGCCAATCAGCATGTGGCGGAGCGGATCATGGATTCATTGGATCTGGAGCGCGAACGCGGCATCACCATCATGGCAAAAAACACGGCGGTGATTTACAAAGGCGTCAAGATCAATATTGTCGACACGCCGGGGCACGCTGATTTCGGCGGCGAAGTGGAGCGCAGCCTGAACCTTGTGGACGGAGCGCTTTTGCTCGTCGATGCGGCGGAGGGGCCGCTGCCGCAAACGCGCTTTGTCGTAAAAAAGGCGTTGGAGAAGCGGCTGCCGATGCTTCTCGTCGTCAACAAAATCGACCGCGCCGACGCCCGAATTCAGCAGGTCATCAACGAGGTGTACGACCTCTTTATCGATCTCGATGCCGATGAAAATCAAATCGATTTTCCCATCCTTTACACCAACGCCAAGAGAGGGATTGCTTATCGGCACTTGGGCGACGGCTCGACATCCTTAGAGCCGCTTTTTGAAGCGATTCTTGACACCATACCCGGCCCTGAAGCCGACGACAACGCGCCGACGCAGTTTCTCGTCACGAATCT
>JAPDPN010000039.1:0-19177 GCA_034506455.1 Candidatus Zhuqueibacterota bacterium
TTTACGGAACGGGAGGCGGTCATCCGGCAAATATTGGAAAAGTTGGCTCTCAATCGCGGTATCGGAAACGTCAGGAAGGCTTTTGAAGCGGTTCTGGAAAGAGAAAAATCGGACTCGACTGTTTTGTCTGAATGCGTCGCCGTTCCCCACGCCCGCCTGGACACTATTCACAATCTGGTTGTCGGCATCGCC
Organism: Candidatus Zhuqueibacterota bacterium; assembly: GCA_034506455.1. Classification (GTDB taxonomy): domain Bacteria; phylum Zhuqueibacterota; class Zhuqueibacteria; order Residuimicrobiales; family Krinioviventaceae; genus Fontimicrobium_A. The sequence continues at coordinate 193 of JAPDPN010000039.1, forward strand.
ACATCCAAGAGCGGCATCGACTTTAATGCGCCGCACAAAGTGCACATAGTGATCCTGATTCTCGTCCCGAAGGATCAGCCGGCGCTTTATCTTCAAGCTCTCAGTTCGTTAGCCAAAATGTGCAAAAACCAGGGGGCATTTCGGGAAGCCGCAAACCTGGAATCGGCCGAAGACGTGTGGCGCTTTTTCGACCGCGGCGGGGTAATCCTGCCTCCCTACGTCTGTGCGCGCGACATTATGAGCAACGATATTATTGCCCTTAAGGACAACGACACTCTAAAGCAGGCGATCAATCTGTTTATCGAACATCATTTGGTCGATCTTCCCGTCGTCGATCGCGACGGCGATTTGGTCGGCGTTGTTGCCGCCAAAGAACTTATGCGCGTCTGTCTGCCCGATTATATTTTGTGGATGGACGATCTATCCCCCATTCTTCATTTCGAGCCGTTTGCCAACGTCCTGGCCAACGAAGGAATCACCTGGTTGGCTGAAATCATGTCGCAGAACTATGCCGTCGTGCCGGAGGACGCCCCGGCGATTCAGGTCGCCAAGGAAATGACCAAAAAGAACACCGACCGCGTCTATGTTCTGCACGGCAAAAAGCTCGTCGGCGTAGTCACGCTGCCGCAATTTCTGAATAAAGTACTGCGAGTCTGAACCATGACTGAAAACAATACCAAGCTCACCGGCAAACAGCTGCTGGTTCGCGGACTGATCATGATTACATTAAGCGGCTTGGCCGGCTTTTTGGCTCATTTTGCCGGGCTGAATACCGGTAAAATGATCCTTGCGACCTCGATCTTTGTATTGATCATTTCGGCGACATTAATGTTCTGGAATTTTCGACTGGCGATCGCATTTATCGGCATTGCCGTTCTGTTGGGCGGTAAGGTCATGTCCCTCGAACAAATGATCGAGTCGGCCGAGTTGGACATCATCCTCTTTCTCGTCGGCATGATGTGCCTCGTCGGAGTCCTCAAGGATCTCGGTTTGTTCAGCTGGATTATTCAAATGGTCGTCAGCATGAAAAAGATCAACGGCCTCCGGTTTACGATCATCCTGGTGTTCATCTCCGCCATCATGGCCTGCTTTGTCGATGAAGTGACTTCCATCGTATTCGTTTTGGCGCTTGTTTTTCAGGTTTGCGATACTTTAAAGATCCGACCGACGCCGTTTGTCATCATAGCCGTTATGGCCACCAATATCGGCTCCAGCGGCACCATGCTCGGCAACCCGGTGGGTATTCTAATCGGCACCAAAGCAGGATTCTCTTTCAAAGACTTTATCATTTGGGCCACACCCGTTATGCTTCTGACGGCAACGGTTACCCTCTTTATTCTTTTGTTCGTCTATCGCAAAGAAATTCACCTGCTGACCGAGCGGCTCGAAGCACGCCGTCAGGCGCATTTGGGACTTGGCCCGTTGGTGAAAATCCCATACGGCCGCGGCCTGGCCATTCTTATCGGCGCAATCTTGCTGATTGCCATGCATTACAAAATCGAGGCCTGGTTGGGCGTGGAAAAGAATACCATCCTCATTGTCGCGCCGTTGACCATCTCCGGCGGGCTGATGATTTGGCGCAATGAACGGGCGCGGCATTACATTGAATCGGAAGTGGAATGGTGGACGCTGCTCTTTTTCATGATGCTTTTTTCCGTAGCGGGATCTTTGGAATACACCGGCGTGACGGCGCAAATTGCCCACGATTTTCGCGGCTTGTTCGGCAACAATCCGACGCTGTTGACGCCTTTTATCACCTTCATCTCCGCCATCGGTTCGGCGTTCGTCGATAACATTGTCTTTGTTGCCGCGTTCGTGCCCATAGTCAAGGAGCTCGGCTACACCCAGCTGTGGTGGGCGCTGCTGTTCGGCGCCACCCTCGGAGGCAACATTACCGCCATCGGCTCGACCGCAAATATTGTCGCCTTGGGAATGTTGGAAAAGCGCTACCACTCGCACATTTCTTTCTGGGAGTGGCTGAAAGTGGGCCTGATCGTCGGTCTGGTGACCTGCACGCTTGCCTGTATTGCCGTGTTGGTCCTTGCTCCCTACATGCCGGCGCATATGGGTCATTAATCTAAAGTAGGTTCTCCATGTCGGATTGGACGAAAAAAGCCGTCATTGCATTCGAAAACCTGCGACAATTCGTTCAAACCGATCTTTGGCAAAAAGATTTCAGCCAAATTTCCAAGTTGCAGGCAGCGATCTATGATGAGATCAAATTAATCTATCTCGTCTTTCACTCTTTTCTGCAGGATCGCTCGCTCATACGCGCCTCTGCACTGGTCTACTCCACTTTGTTGGGTATTGCTCCGCTGATCGCCGTCGCGTTTTCGCTCTTTAAAGGTTTCGGCTTTCATCTGCGGCTGGAGCCGGCGCTGCTCGAATGGGCAGCCCCTTTCGGCAGTAAAGCCCAGGAAATGATTCGCCAAATGATTGCCGCGTTGGACAGAACCGATCTCAGCGCCTTCGGCACGGCCGGTATGACGTTCCTGTTCTTTTCTTTTCTTTCCATCGTTACCAATATCGAGCGGGCCTTTAACGACATTTGGCGAATCACTCATGACCGGCCGCTGTTCCGCAAATTTGCCGACTATTTGGTTGCCCTTTTTTTCATTCCCGTTCTTCTGATTGGTCTGCCCGCTTTCAATGCCGCCATCCAGACAATTCCCATTCTGTCGCTGATTCGCCACTTTCCCGGACTTGAATGGCTGCTGAACAAAGCAACACCCTTCTTTGTCGTCTGGTTGATTTTTTCTTTTCTTTACCTGTTCATTCCAAACACCACAGTTCACATCAAATCGGCCGTCATCGGCGCCTTTTACGCCGCCGTTTTCTGGCAGGCTTCCAACTTTTACTTTACCCGATTCCTCATTCAGGCTTATTACACTGGCATCCGGGCAGCGCTCTTTACAGGGTTGGCGGGGTTCATGCTCTTTCTCGCCTGGCTTTATATAGGCTGGATCGTGGTCCTGCTCGGCGCCGAAATCTCTTACGTTCATCAAAACGAGGCGCGCGTCCATTCGGAAATCAAAAAAATCAAATATTGTTATGCGCTCAGAGAGCGGCTCGCGCTGCAGGTTCTGCTCTATATCGCCGAGCGCCTCTATCGCGGCGAAGAAGCGGCCGACCGCAGCGAGATCTGCACGCGTTTTCATATTCCGGAACGTCTGGCGATAAAGATTCTTGACACGCTGCTCAAGTTGCGGCTCATTTATGAAATTCCTACACCGTCTTTAAATTCACGCTACACGCTTGCCCGCTGTCCGCAGCATATTCGCGTTAACGATCTGCTCAAGGGACTGCGGGCGCAAGGGGAAGAGATTTCAGCTGAAGAGCAGACGCTTTATCATCAAACCGTCGCCGCTATTCAGAAAAAGTTTGAGAACCTGATCGATAAAAGCTTTTCATCGCTTACCGTTCAGGATTTGCTTCGCCAAGCAACTGAGACGCAAACCGCTTAATATCACCTTTTAATCACATAGGGGGAAGATGAAAAAGACGGCTCTTTTTGTGCTTGTTTTGCCGGCTCTTTTATACGGACAGGTCGTTCTTTCTGAGATCATGTTCAATCCTGAAGGCAACGAAAGAACCGACGAGTTTATCGAGCTTTACAACTGTGGGGAACAAGCAGTCGACCTCAGCGGATGGTCGATCAGCGACGGCAGCAAAGCCAATCGCATTCTTGCCCATCAGAGCGGAACGATCCTGCAGCCGAAAAAGTTTGCCTTGCTGTTTGTGCCGAAATATTTCACCGACAGCAGAGCTTACGATGCGCTCATCCCAGGCGATGCCCTACTGTTGACCATTGACGCATCCCAGTTCGGCGCCTATGGATTGAACAACACAAAAGGGGAGCGCGTCAGCCTGCAAGGTCCGAACGGCGAAGAGTCCGCCTATGAGTACACGCCGGATAACTCCGACGGCTACTCGGAAGAAAAAATCGAGCTGACCGGCAGCAATATACCCGAAAATTGGCAGAATTCCCGCAAAAAAGGCGGAACGCCGGGGGCACCCAACTCTGTCTCCAGGTTGACCTTTGATCTTGAAGTGCAAAAGGTAGCGGTTTCACCTCAATTTCCTACGCAAAAGGATTCGTTGTCCCTGGACATCATGCTGACGAATAGAGGTGGAATGCCGATCGATTCATGCGTGCTGCAGATAAGAAATCTCCAAGCGGACTGCTCCATTCTCTGGTCAAAAAATCTGCCCCTTCGTTTATTATCCGGCGACTCGATGCATGTCCACGTCCATCTCGCGCCGCTTTATGAAGGAGATCATACGCTTACGGTCGAAGCGACAGCTGCAGGGGATGAAAATATCGCCAATAACCGAGTCGAGATCATGATTCACGTCGAGTCCTCTGCGGCCCCGCAGGTGGTTATTAACGAGATCATGTACCTTACCGACGAACGATCCGAGGAGTGGATCGAGTTGTACAATGCCGGTTGTTCGGCTGTGAATTTGAACGGATGGACGATCGCCGACCGCAAAAAAACGGTCGTCATTACCCAGAATGATGTCCTTCTTGCACCCGATTCGTATGCCGTGCTGGGTGGAACGCCTTTTGGGTTCGACACGACGGCAGCACTCATCCCCATGGCTCTTCCGGAACTCAACAACTCCGGCGACGATCTGTATCTACGCGACAGTCGCAATCGGCCGATCGATGCCGTCTCCTATGTGCCCGCAATGGGCGGAGCAAAGGGCGTCTCCTTGGAGCGAATCGACAGCCGACAACCGTCGACCGAGACAAAGAATTGGGGCAGCTGCCTTGATTCTCTCGGCCACACTGCCGGTCGCCGCAACAGCCTCTCTCCTCGGGATTATGACCTGGCCGTGCTCGAATCAATACGCATGACGCCGAATCGGCCCGTTGAGGGCGATCTGTTGACATTTTGCCTCCCAGTCGCCAACTGCGGCCTGCTGCCGATCGACAGCGCTTATGCAGTCTTTATGTCAAAAGAAGGATTCTTTCTGCAGCAAAGCTTGCCGGCTTACCTCGCCGCGGGAGACACGCTGACCATCGAGTTTTCGAAGCGCGCCGACTCGTCGGGTTTCGTCACCTGCCGGTTCGCCTGTCGTTGTCCCAAAGACGAAAACCCGAAAAACGACACCTGCAGCGTAACCCTCTACGTCAGCACGGCGCTCAACCAAATTGTCATCAATGAGATCATGCACAATCCGGCGGCCGGAAGTGGAGAATGGATCGAACTTTATCACCGCGGTAAAACGCCGTTCGATCTCAGAGGATGGTCTTTGGCCGACGGCGATACGACGAAAAAAATACAACTCACGAAAGAGACCTTGATGCTTTCCGCCGGCGAATATTGCATTATTGCCAAAGACTCGAGCGTCGCGCCTCCTGCCGGCGTGCCGTTTGTCGTCCTTCGCAAATTTCCTTCCTTATCCAACACAGCCGATACGCTTCATCTATTCGACCCTTCGGGTCGGCTGCATGAACAGGTTATCTATTCAGCCGCATGGGGAGGGGCCCGCGGCCGCAGCTTGGAGCGTGTTCACCCCGACGTTTCTGCTGCCGAGCGCAGCAATTGGACGACCTGCGTCGACCCCGAAGGCCACACCATGGGCCGCCGCAACAGCGTCGCTGTCCAGGAGCTTCCGCAGAACGCCCGGCTTTCCGCCGCGCCAAACCCTTTTTCTCCCGATGGAGACGGCATCGACGAGCTGACGTCAATCTCCTATTCCCTGCCGATCGCCGTTGCTCAGGTTAATTTAAAGATTTTCGATATTCGCGGAAGATTGGTACGGCGCCTCCTGAATTACGAGCTGAGCGGCACCGAACGGACGGTCTTTTGGGACGGCCGCGACGAGGAAGGTCGACTCTGCCGAATGGGAATTTACGTCATTTTATTGGAGGCGCGCAGCAACGGTTCGACATTGACCGCCCTCTGTACGGTCGTGTTGGCCGCACATCTCTAGGGATTGAAGGCGGAACGGTTTTCCAACCGCAGCTTTTGGACCAGCGCCTTTACAGAATCCGGATTTGAGAAAAAGGCAACGGCCGCCGAATCGTCTTTCTTTAACCGTTCAAGTGTTCGTTGGAATTCAGAAAAGCCGTCGTGAGAATAAGGATCAGGTCTTGGGAAGGGCGGTAAGCGCCGCGAATTGTAGAGAATGACCATCTTTTCCCTCTGCAGGCGGCGAATCCGCTCCTGCCAGTGCGTCGGGGGAACACCGCGAGCCCTCATTTCCATCACCTCGGCAGGCAGGATCACCTTAAATCCGCTGTCGGCGGCAAAAAAAGGCCGCGTATGGCGCAGGAGGCTGTCATGCAAACTATCCGATGCGAACTTTTCCCAATCGCGACTGACTTCCAAAAGGCGAGTGATGTCCCTAGCCAACCTGTCTCGATCGACTGCGCGCGGCGGCGGGAGAGGAACTCCTGCCTCAGGCGGTAAAGCAAACAACTCTTCCAATTCTTCAGGGGAAAGATGACGAGCGTTCAGCCGCAGATTCAGCCCGACAGCAATGGTCTGACGAATTTGCTCTTCAGGGATTTGATTTTTCTGCGCTTGATCAATAAAAGCGTACAGCTTTGCCTGTACCGCCTGCTTCTGCGGCCCGTCCGGAATCATGGCTAATAAATCGTTTCCGAACAGCTCGAGCGCAGTCCTCAGGATGTCCTGCTTGACATCCTGCTCTTTGACCAGAAGGAAAAAGATACCGGCCGAAATGAGGAGCACTAAAACGGCAACTCCAATCTTGCGTAAAAGATACATGCCTTTTACTCCGCTGTAAACAACCGCCTTATGGACTTTTCGAGGTGGCGATTTGTTTCATTTTTTTCATCAGGCACAATGACTTTCAGCGCTTTAGGAATCATAGAGACGTGCAGTTCGGTGCCTCCCTCGCGAACTTCGCCGTCGAAATGATAGGGCCCCGGTCTTTCGCGCAAGATTTCCAATGCGGAGGTCTGAAATCGGCTGTAGCGCCGCAGTTTCACCACGCCGCCGGTAAAAAGCTTGTAAAGATTGACCACAATGTACCAGGTCGGCGCCTTGTGCAAAATGCATACGTCGAGCAGGCCGTCGTCGTATTGAGCGTTCGGCGAAATGATGGCGCCTCCGCCCCAACCCTTGAGATTCGCGATAGTGACGAACAGCGCCGAAGCGGCGATTTGCTTCCCGTCGAATTTGAGCACATAGACTTCAGGCTTGTAGGAAAAATACTCGCGAATACCGACCGTGAAATAAGGCAGCAGTCCGCGCACATGACGCTCGTTAAATGCCTTGCCGATGGCAGCGTCGAATCCCATGCCGGTGCCGATAAAGAAAACATTGTCCTCCACTCGTCCTGCGTCGATCGTCACGATGCGCCCGGTCTTTAAAAGCTTGATCGCTCTGAGAGGGGACAACGGGATCTTGAGGCCGCGCGCCAGCCCGTTCCCGGAACCCAACGGAATGACGCCCAAGGCCGTATCCTTGTGAAGGAGTGCGGAGCCGATTTCGTTCGTCGTGCCGTCGCCTCCGATGGCGACGACGGCATCGTAACCCAAAGCTGCCGCTTCCGCGGCCAGTTCGTGCGCATGGCCCGGATAACGCGTCTCGATAAACTCATAATCGTAATCGCGAAACGACCATTCAATCGTCTTGCGGATCAAGTTTTGCGTTCGGACAATACCCGATTTGGGATTGCGAATAAAGCGAATTTTTCTAAGCTCCATTCTCCTACCCGAGCGTTGGTTTTCCAAAAAATCAGCCCTTGACGGCAACAAAAATCATAATGCCGCTGGAATAGTTGTACGGCCTTCGGTCAAAATCGCCGAATACACGAATTTGTCTGTATCCGCACTCGCGCAGCAGACTTTCCATTTCGTAGCGGAACACATATCGATACTGCATCACCGCCGTTTTGGTTTCACCTGTAATCTTGGAATGATAGCGGTTACGAATGATGAGCAATTGTTTTTCCGGCCGATGCCGGACTTTGATATCGATTGTGAGGTTTTGCGCGGGATCGGCCAATTCTTCGGGCTCGATCCGTTCCCGCCAACTCCGGCCGGAGATAACCGAGTAAAGAGGAACGAACAGGTCCATGGCCAGGACGCCTTTCGGCCTCAATTGACGATGAATCGCCCGCAGCGCTGCGAGCTGGTCTTTGACGGTCAAGTTATGGAGAAAAGCGCGAAAAGGGATGATGGCCAAGGGGAAGGTCTGTTCCAGAGCAAAGTTGCGCATATCCGCGGCAACCAGGGTCAACCTGGAAGCCGCTTCCTGAGGAAGCTCGGCAGCTTTTTGTTGCGCGCGGGCCAACATTTCCGGCGAGTGGTCGATGCCGGTGACACGGTATCCGGCTTTTGCCAGCGCTATAGCAACGCGCCCGGTGCCGACGCCGATTTCCAAGATCGGATCGCCGTATCGCGCAGCGGCGTCGAGATAAAAGGCAAGATCGTTATCTTTGTGACCGTATTCCAGGTCATAAAACGGGGCAAAGGCATCGTAAACCGCGCAGTTCACTGACGGCTCCGATTGATTAAAGGAGGAAGAGGCATCCGTATACGGGCCGCTTTATCGAGGCGGTCTGGCCTGCCTTGCCGAACCGCCTCCGCAGCAGCGGTCACCTAAATCATGAAGGCCCTTCTTACTGCCCCATGATCTCCTTTTCTTTGGACGCCAAAAGGTCGTCGATCTTTTTGATATATTCGTCGGTCAGCTTTTGGATGTCTTCCTGCGCGTTGCGGGATTCGTCCTCGCTGATCTCGCCCGCTTTTTCGGCCTTTTTCAGGCGCTCGTTGACATCGCGCCGAATATTGCGGACGGCGACTCTGCCTTCTTCGGCATTCTTTTTGGCGATTTTGACCAGCTCTTTTCGCCGCTCCTCGCTAAGCTGAGGAATGGGAATGCGGATGACGATTCCGTCATTGGTCGGATTAAGCCCCAAATCCGATTTGATGATCGCCCGCTCGATCTCGGCAAGCATGTTGCGTTCCCACGGCTGGACCACGAGAAGCCGCGGCTCCGGTGCACTGATATTGGCGACCTGCTTCAACGGCGTAGGGGTGCCGTAATAGTCGATGCGGATACCGTCCAACAAAGCCGGCGTCGCCTTACCGGTCCGCAGTTTGGCAAAATCGCTGCGCACCGTCTCGAGCGCTTTTTCCATGCGTTCTTTGGCGTCTTTTTTGGTACTGTCGATCATTTTACTCACCACCTATAAACGTGCCAATGTTTTCACCCAAAACGACCTTTTTCAAGTTGCCTTTTTCACGCAGTTTAAAAACGACAATCGGCAGTTTGTTTTCCATGCAGAGCGTTACCGCGGTCGTATCCATCACCTTAAGCTGGCGACGAAAGACTTCATAATAGGTCAACCGGTCGAATTTTACCGCATTCGGATTTTGTACCGGATCGCTGTCATAGACGCCGTCCACTTTGGTCGCCTTAAGGATGGCGTCGGCCTGCACTTCCACGGCGCGCAAGGTTGCCGCCGTATCGGTGGTAAAATAGGGATTGCCGGTGCCCGCTCCGAAAATGACCACCCTGCCGTTCTCCAGATGCCGCACCGCGCGCCGGCGAATAAACGGCTCGGCGAGCTCCTCCATTTTAATGGCCGTCATGACGCGCGTCTGCAGATCGTACCGTTCGAGAAAGTCCTGCAGAGCCAGCGAGTTAATTACCGTTCCCAGCATCCCCATATAGTCGGCCGTCACGCGATCCATCCCCCGCGCGCTGGCAGACAGGCCGCGGAAAATATTTCCGCCGCCGATGACGATGGCGATTTGCACGCCTAAATGGGCAACCTGGCTGATCTCCTCGCAAATTTCGTTTACGGTGGCGGGGTCGATCGCGAGTTTTCGCTCATCCCCCATCAACACTTCACCGCTGAGCTTGAGCAAAATGCGCCGAAAAATCGGCTTTTTTTCTTCCATTGATAGGCTTTCGCTTCTATGTCGGCGGATACAAAAAGAGCGAAGTGTAATGCCCTTCGCTCTTTTCCCTCTTGATTATTCACCCAGCTGATAGCGGACGAAACGCTTGATTACGATATTTTCGCCTAGTTTGCTGATGGTTTGGTTGAGGTAATCTCGAATCGTCATGTCGGGGTTTTTGACGAACGCCTGTTCCAAAAGGCAGTTTTCCTGATAAAACTTTTCGAGCTTGCCGCCGATCATGCGCTCGATGACGTTTTCCGGCTTGCCCTGCTCGCGCGCCTGGGCACGATAGATCTCCAGCTCGTGCTCCACAATATGCTGGGGCACATCCTCACGGCGCACCGCAATCGGTTTGGATGCGGCAATCTGCATGGCGACATCTTTGGCAAAATTCTGAAAATCCGGCGTACGAGCGACAAAATCGGTCTCGCAATTGATTTCCACCAGCACACCCAGGCGGCTGCCGGGATGAATGTAGGCTTGAATAATGCCCTGATCAGTTGCTCGACCCGCTTTTTTGTCGACGGTTTGCAGGCCCTTGGTGCGCAAATAGTCGACCGCTTTATCGAAATCGCCGCCGCTTTCGGTCAGCGCTTTTTTGCAGTCCATCATACCGGCGCCGGTCATTTCGCGCAGTTTTTGTACGTCAGCTGCCGTTACAGCCATAATCTTGTTTCTCCTCTCGGGAATTTTCCAGATCGATACTTATTCTTCTTCGTCAAACCGCAGCGCCAATTCCGGTTGTTCTTCGGGCTCTTCTTCTACGACCGGGCGCGAGGCGCGTCCCGCCGTACCGGCAATCACCGCGTCGGCAAGGGCATGAGTAATCAAATTGATCGCCTTAAAGGCATCGTCATTGCACGGTATAACGTAATCGATCAAATCGGGATCCGAATTGGTATCGATAAGGCCGAAAATCGTGATGCCGAGCCGCGCCGCTTCGCGGACGGCAATGGCCTCTTTTTTCGCATCGACAATGTAAATCGCGCTCGGCAGGCGGTTCATCTCGCGAATGCCGCCCAAAACCTTGTTGAGCTTTTCCTTTTCCCGCTCGATCGTAAGAATTTCCTTTTTCGTCAACTTGTCATAAGTGCCGTCGATGGCCTTTTTTTCCAAGTTTTTTAATCGCTTGACACTGCGGCGGATGGTCACAAAGTTGGTCAGGGTACCGCCGAGCCAACGCTCGCAGACATAGGGCATGCCGCAGCGCTCCGCTTCGACCTTGATGATGTCGCGCGCCTGCTTTTTCGTTCCGACGAACAGCACGTCACCGCCGTCGCTGACGATCTGCGTCATGGCTTCGCAGGCCTTTTTCAAATGAACGAGGGTCTTTTTCAGGTCAATGATGTGGATGCCGTTCCGTTCCATGAAAATGTACGGCTTCATCTTGGGATTCCACCGTCGCGTCAAATGGCCGAAATGGCACCCGGCAAGCAGCAGATCTTGAATGGTAATTTCCGCCATAACTTCCTCACTTTGGGGTTAAGCCGCCATTCTCCTCGAAAGATACGTCCTTTGAAAAGGCACCCCTTGTGCAGAGGAGAATGTGTGTAATGGTGTTTTCGTTTTAACGTTTGGAGAATTGAAAGCGTTTTCGCGCGCCGGCGCGTCCGTACTTTTTGCGCTCGACCATGCGCGGATCGCGCGTCAAGAAACCCTTGCGGCGAAGGATCGGCCTGAATTCTTCGTTGCTCTTGACCAGAGCCCGAGCGATCCCCAACAGCAGCGCACCGGCCTGACCGGTCAGTCCGCCGCCCTTGGCGTAGGCCTTTATATCGACTTTGCCGAGCATTTCGGTCGAAACCAGCGGCTGCTCAACGATCATCTTGAGCGTGCTGCGCTTGACATACTCGGACAACTCGCGACCGTTGACGGTAAACTTGCCGGTTCCGGGCTTTAAATAGACGCGGGCTACGGCTTCCTTCCGTCGACCGGTAGCGTAAATGTAGTTTCCTTTCATTTTTGCTCCTTAATTCCCTCTCAGCTAAAGGACCAATTTTTCCGGTTGCTGCGCTTCATGCGGATGGGTCGGCGAAGCATAGATCTTGACATGTTTTAAAATTCGGCGTCCCAAACGATTGCCCGGCAACATGCCCCGCACCGCTTCGCGCAATACGAACTCCGGTTTTCGGCTCATTACTCGGCGGATGGGATTCATTTTCAATCCGCCCGGATAACCCGAGTAATGTACATAGACCTTTTTTTGCGCTTTGCGACCGGTCAACTTGACCTTGTCGGCGTTGATGACGATGACATAATCGCCGACGTCGGCATGCGGCGCCCAAATGGGTTTATGTTTGCCGCGCAATATGTGGGCAATTTTGCTTGCCAACCGTCCCAAGACCTGTCCTTCCGCATCGACCACCCACCACTTGCGCTGCACATCCTGCGGTTTGGGCGAGTACGTTTTCAAAGGCTGTCTCCTTATTATGGTTTAATTCAAAAAGGCATGCAATGTATTGAAAATGAAGCAAAAAATCAAGAAATTTCTCTTGCCTGCAGCTTTATTTTTGCCGAAAAACCGCAACAAGCCCCGATCTATTCAAAAAAGCATAAACTTTTTTTCATCGTTGCGTCAGCTTTGCCGAGGATATTAAGGGGAACAGTCCGCTAGTTGTTATACGATCCGAACCATTCCCTTGTTGATGATCCCCCACACCTTTGCCGGGAATTCCATACCGTGATAAGGCGTGTTGCGCGATTTGGATCGGGAAAGCGTTTTGTCAAAGGTCCACAGCGCCGTCGGGTGAAAAATCGTCAGCTCGGCAGGTTGACCCTCGCTTAGTTTCGGAATCGGCAGGCCGAGGATCTTTCTCGGCGAGATGATCATTTTTTGCAGCGCCTGTGCGGCCGTTAAAACACCGCGACCGACAATCTGCTTGAATATGACGCCCAACATCGTTTCCAAGCCGATGATGCCGAACGGCGCGGCATCGAACTCGACGTCTTTTTCCTCGAGCGAATGCGGCGCATGATCCGAAGCAAAGGCATCGATCACGCCTTCGCGCAGACCCTGCTCGAGCGCCTCTACATCCTCCGACGTGCGCAGCGGCGGATTCATCTTGAGATTGGTGTCAAAGGTCGCCAAATCCGCATCCGTGAAAAACAGGTGATGCGGCGTCACTTCGGCCGTGACCGGCAGTCCGGCTTCTTTGGCGCGACGCACCAGTTCGACGCCTTCTTGGGTCGAGAGGTGGGCAATGTGAACTTTGGCCCCGGTTAGTCGGCAAAGCAGGATATCGCGGGCAATCTGCACGGCTTCGGCGGCGTTCGGAATGCCCGGCAGCCCCAGACGTGTAGACATCAGCCCCTCGTTCATATGGCCGCCCTGCGCCAAGAATGGGTCCTCGCAATGATCGATGATGGGCACGTCGAACATAAAGGCATAATCCATGGCGTTGCGCATCACAGAAGTGTCTGCCACCGGGCTGCCGTCATCCGAAAAAGCCACAGCGCCGGCGCGGACGAGATCGGCCATTTCGGTGATCTCTTTGCCCTGCCGGCCTTTGGTCAATGCGGCAATCGGATAGACTTCGGTCGGCTCATCCTGCGCCTTTTTCTTGATGAATCGGACGACCTCCTGCGAATCGCAGGGAGGCGACGTGTTCGGCATGCAGGCGATGCCGGTAAAGCCGCCGGCCGCTGCAGCGTCACATCCGCTTTCGATGGTCTCTTCATCTTCGCGGCCCGGCTCCCGCAGATGCACATGCATATCGAATAAACCCAACGTAATCCAGCAGCCGGAAACCTCGTAAACCTTTCCGTTAAAGCTTTGCGGGTCGATCAAGCCGATCTGGTCGATTTTACCGTTGCGGATGACCATGTCGGCGCGCATCGGCTCACCGGCATTTGGATCGACCACCTCGCCGCCGTGCAGCAGAATCAGGTCGGCTCGAAGCAAGTTATCACTCACCTTAACGACTCCTGTGATGTATCAAATCCGCTGAGCAGTACGAGTACGGCCATACGCACCGCCACACCGTTGGTAACCTGATCGAGAATGATCGAGGCGTCGGAATCCGCAACATCGGCATCGAGTTCCACTCCGCGGTTGATCGGCCCGGGATGCATGATAATCAGCTCCTTTTTGGCGCGGGCGATGCGCTCGCGAGTAATGCCGTATTCATTGTGATATTCGCGTATGGAAGGAAAAAGCCCCTTTTCCTGACGCTCGAGCTGTATGCGTAAAACGTTCAGGGCGTCCGCCCACTCGATGGCTTCATCCAGCCGATAGGTGACCTCAACGCCGAACTCTTTGATGCCGGGCGGGATCAGAGTGCGGGGACCGCAGACCATCACCTCTGCACCCATAGTTTTTAATCCGCGAATGTTCGAGCCCGCGACCCGACTGTGCCGTATGTCGCCGATGATCGCCACTTTTTTGCCTTTCAGCGTCCCCCACTTTTCACGCAGCGTCATCATGTCGAGCAGAGCCTGCGTCGGATGCTCGTGCCTGCCGTCGCCGGCATTGATGATGACCGCGTCGGTGCATTGGGTGAGAAAATAGGGAACGCCGGCGGCAGAATGGCGCACCACGATCATGTCGATTTTCATCGCCTCGATGTTGCGCACCGTATCCTTGAGCGTCTCGCCTTTTTTTACCGAGCTGCCCGCTGCGGAAAAATTGATGGTATCGGCTGAAAGCCGCTTTTCAGCCAATTCGAAAGAAATACGGGTGCGCGTCGAGTTTTCGAAAAACAGATTGACGACGGTAATGCCCCTTAATGTCGGCACTTTTGGAATCGGCCGATCCAGGATGCTTTTCAGGTTTTCGGCCGTATCTAAAATAAGGGTGATGTCTTTTGCCGGAACCCCTTCCAAGCCGAGCAAATGTCGACTCGTTAAGCCCATGATTATTGTTCCTCCGGCGCTTCCACCAACAGCACGGCGTCTTCGCCGTCTTTTTCTTTCAACCGCACGCGGACTTCCTCGCCGATGGAGGTCGTCACTCTTTTGCCGACATAGTCGGGTTGAATCGGCAGTTCACGATGGCCTCGATCGATCAGTACGGCCAGTTGAACGCTGGCGGGTCTGCCGAGATCCATCAGAGCGTCCAACGCGGCGCGTGAAGTGCGGCCTGTGTAGAGCACGTCGTCCACCAGTACGATGTTCATTTCATCGAGAGCGAACGGAATATCGGTCGCCTGCACCAGAGGCTGTTTGAGGCGCCGGCGGAAATCATCGCGGTAAAGAGTGATGTCCAAAGCGCCGAGCGGCACGCGTACTCCCTCAATCTCCTCGATCCTCTTGACCAATCTTTCCGCCAAAGTAGCCCCGCGTGTGCGCACGCCGATGATCGCCAGGTTCTTTGCACCCGCATTCCGCTCGACAATCTCGTGCGCCAGGCGCGTCAGTGTGCGCGCCAAACCGACTTCGTTGATTAAGATTGCCTTTACTTTGCACATAGCGAGTTCCGTTGGGATTGCTCTTTAAAAAGCAGCATCATTTTATCAATCCGCCGCATGATAAGCAAGCCTTTTTTCACACAGAATTTGGTTATTTCCGAGAATTTGGCTATACTTTGACGATGAATTAAATCGGACCTGCAGGATATGCTCTACGCCAAGATGTTTCAACCCGGAGAGGTGATTCTCGTCCACATTGAAGAAAAGCCGGCCTTTTTCGCTCAGATCGAACGGATTGATCCGGACATCAAAAAGGGGTGGTATCATTTGACGTTCGTCACCCTCACGTTGCCGATGCAGCGCATGACCTGGATTTTGGATGAAGATCAGCTGCGCGGGCAGCCGTTCACCATGAACCAAATTCCGATGCAACTGCAAAAACCGCCCTATCCGGAAAGCCCAAAGCCTCCAAAGTCCAAGCAGGAAAATCGCCGCACCGGCGGTAACGTCGTGTCACTCTTTGATGAGTGAAGCGGCTATTTCACCAGAACCAGTTTGAGAACATCGACAAATGCCGGCTCACCGTCGAACGAGAGCCGAGCATAGTATACGCCGCTGGGTATTGCAGCGCCGGACCCGTTTCTGCCGTTCCAAGTTACGCGATGGGTACCGGCAGTCTGCCGCATGCTGACCAGCCCGGTAATGAACCGGCCGTCCGCACTATAGATCGCCAATTCAACGCGTCCGGAGGAAGGCAGCGTATATTCGATGGTAGTCTCCGGATTAAAAGGATTCGGATAGTTTTTGACGAGTCCAAAAGCCGCGGGACGCTGCCTCTTAGGCTGGGATACGGCGGATGCGCCGGTAAAGTGCGACACGCCGGAGGCCGTGGCAATCCACAGGGATCCGTCAGCGTCGATGGCGATGTCGTAGACGCGATTATCCGCCAGTCCGTCGGCGGTCGTATAGTTGGTGAACTTCCACACGTCGATGTCGTACTCGCCGAATTGATACTCAAAGCGCGAAAGCCCGCCGAGAGTGCCGACCCAGACCACCTGACCCTTTTCTTTGGTAATGGCCCGCACCTGGTTATGGATCAAGCCTTCGTCGACGGTGAAATTGTCCCAACCCGCCTTGGTTTCCGTAGTATCGTGGTAGGCAAAGCCGACGTCGGTGCCGTACCATTGCGTACCGTCAACGTCGACAAACACCGCATAGACGTCCGTTGAATACAGACCACTCCACTCTTTGCTGTAGGGCGACGGTGAGGTGATCGCATCCACATCATTGGGGCTGGTGAGAAGGCGCGCCACGCCGTTCATTTCGCGGCGGCCGTTCTTGGTACCGATATATTTCCAGCCGCCGGGAGGATCGATGCCGATAGAAGTGACGTCGTCCCAGGCGAGGATCGGCACGGTTGCCGTCGAAAAGCTGCGCCATGAAACGCCGTTAAAGCGCGAAACACCAAAGGGCGTGCCGAACCATCGCTCGCGCCGCAGAGGATCGACGGCCACGGCCGTCACTTTGTTGTCGATGAGGCCGGTATTGTCTTTTCGATAAGGGGTCGCTTTGGTTACAGCGTCGAGCGACTCGATACCGAACACGGAGACGCCGTTGTCCGTGGCGATCCACAACTCGTCGAAACCGCCGGCCATTTGTTCGACGGCCAAGTCGTTGACCGCATTATCGGCCAATGTCTGCTTGGCGCCCGCTTCGTAACGGATGGTAATCCATCGGCTGCCGTCGAACGCCGAAAGACCTTTGTCCGTGCCGAACCATTTGACGCCTTTGGAATCAATGGCCACGCAGCGAACCTCATTGCCGGCCAATCCGCTGTTTGCGGTCGTAAATGTCGTCCATTCCCCTGCCTGCAGAATGCCGGCAAGGATTAATATAATCAGACTCTTTTTCATTCTTTTCACCCTGTGATTACTTAAATGAACATATTACAACCAGGCCTTAAAATCAACCGATTAATCTTTTTATTTTGTAAAGAAAAGTCGCTTGATTTCATTCTATAGGAGCGGGCGATAGGGTGAGAGCGCGGGCATGCCGATAACTTTCGATCATATACATAGCCAGGGCCGTCCAGATGACGGCAAAACCGACGAATCGCTGCAGGCTGAAAGGTTCATGATAGACCCATACACCGACGAGAAACTGCAATGTCGGAGCAATGTACTGCAGCAACCCCAAAGCAGTCAAAGAGATGCGGCGGGCGGAAGAGGAAAAAAGAATCAACGGCACTGCGGTCACCAGCCCGGCAAAAAAGAGCAGCAGCGTCGGGCTAAAACGGTGCAGAAAAAGGGCATGTCCGCCGCACTGAAGAATTGTAATGCCGACGAGCGCCGGGACGGCAAGGATGAGCGTTTCGAGGCAAAGACCTTCGAGGGATCCGAGAGGGGCGATTTTGCGCAACAACCCGTAGAGGCCGAACGTGACGGCCAGGGTGATCGCCGGCCAAGGGAAAGCCCCGTAACGCATCGTCAGCCAAAGCACACCGAGGCCGGCAAGTCCGACGGCTGAAGTCTGCGCGGGCCGTAGCCGCTCTCGAAGAAAAATGAACCCCAAAAGCACATTGAACAGCGGATTGATAAAATAGCCCAAGCTGGCCTCGACAATAAAGCCGCTGTTGACGGCATAGATAAACGTCAGCCAATTTATTGCCAAAAGCAGAGAAGACCCTGCAAAGAGAAGCAGTGTACGCCGTTGCCTCGCTACCATCAGCCACTCACCGCGGCGAAGCATCAGCAGAATGAAGGCGACGAACAGCAACGACCAGAGGATGCGATGGCAGAATATTTCCAATGGATGGGCCGCTTTGAGCAGCTTCCAGTAAATCGGAAAAATTCCCCAAAGAAAATAGGCTGCCGCGCCGTGTACCAGACCTTTGTTCGTCGTGTTTTCCATTTACATGAGAATTAACGGATTCTATCGCTTTTTCACAAGTCGAAAATGGCAGCATAAAGAATTTACTTTCAGTCTAGCAGACGATTGCTTAATTTTTCAGGCAAAACAGCAAATGGAGGCGGCAATGCGTTTATTGATTGTGGTTCTCGTGTTGAGTGCGATGTGCCTGGTCGGCTGCTCTTATTTTGCGCGACCGGCGGAGGAGGTTCGTCTTCCCAAGTTGTTCACGGACAACATGGTGCTGCAGCAGGAGAAGGAGATGCCGATTTGGGGCAAAGCGTCTCCCGGCGGCAAAGTGACGGTCATTTTGAACGGACGCAAGCAAAGTACGGCAGCCCAGCCCGACAGCCTTTGGATGATCAAGTTGCCGCCGATGTCTGCGGGCGGCCCTTATGAACTGAAGGTCATCGGCAAGGACACTCTGACTTTCCGCAATGTAATGATCGGCGAGGTGTGGGTCTGTTCCGGGCAGTCGAATATGGAAATGCCGTTGGCCGGCTGGGGCGAGGTGCTCAACTATGCGCGTGAAATTGCCGAAGCCGATTACCCGGCCATTCGGCTCTTTCAGGTGAATCACGCCATGAGCCTAACTCCGAAGGACGACATCGATGCCCAGCCGTGGGTGGAATGCAGGCCGACAACCGTCGGCAACTTTTCCGCCACGGCCTATTTTTTCGGCCGCGCTCTTTACAAGGAATTAGGCGTGCCGATCGGCCTCATTCACAGCTCATGGGGCGGCACGGTTGCCGAAGCCTGGACAGCCGCCGACGCTTTGATGACCCTCGAAGACTTTAAGCAGGCCGTGGAGGCTTTGCAGGTCGAGGCGTTAAACGAG
>JAPDPN010000039.1:19277-22151 GCA_034506455.1 Candidatus Zhuqueibacterota bacterium
TGCTCTGCGCGGCGCCATTTGGTATCAGGGCGAATCCAATGCTTCCCGCGCCTACCAATATCGGACTCTTTTCCCCACTCTGATCAATTGCTGGCGGCAAAAATGGGGACAAGGGGATTTCCCCTTTCTTTTCGTTCAGCTCGCCAACTTTAAACCGACAGCGCCGGAACCGGGTGACAGCGACTGGGCGGAGCTGCGCGAGGCCCAGCTGATGACGTTGTCGTTACCCAACACCGGCATGGCGGTTGCCATAGACATCGGCGATGCGTTCGACATCCACCCGAAGAACAAGCAGGAAGTCGGACGCCGACTGGCGCTTAACGCGCTCGCCAAAGCCTACGGCAGAGATATTGTTTACAGCGGGCCGATCTACAAGTCCATGTCCTTCGAGGGAAACAAGATTCGTCTAAAGTTTGATCACGTGGGGAGCGGCTTGGTCGCAAAAGGGCCCAAACTGACCGGATTTGCGATCGCCGGAACGGACAAAAAGTTCGTCTGGGCGGAGGCTGAAATCGAGGGTGAAACGGTCCTGGTTTGGAGTCCGCAAGTGCCTGATCCGGCGGCGGTACGCTACGGCTGGGCCGACAATCCGAACTGCAATTTGTACAATCGCGAAGGGCTGCCGGCTTCGCCGTTCCGGACGGACGATTGGCCGGGCATCACGCAGGGAGTCAAATAGTCATTGAGGTATTCGGCGGAGTCGCGCGGCGCAGCTTGACAGCCGGCACGGCTCCGCCGAGAATCATTGCCAGACAAAGAACTTGCCCCATCGTTAAAGGTCCCAGTACGGTTCCCAAATGCGCATCCGGTTGACGCACGAACTCGATGAAAAAGCGAACAATTCCATATCCGATCAAATAAAGAGGCAGAAACAAGCGCTCTAGAGAGCGTTGCCGCCGCAGCGGCCAAAAGAGCATGAATAACACGATGCCCTCAAAAAATGCTTCATAAAGCTGAGAAGGCCGGCGCAGCAAAGCCGTCGGATCAGTAGGGAAATACATGCCCCACGGAACCGTCGTCGGTCGGCCGTATAATTCGCCGTTAAGAAAATTACCGAGACGACCGAAAGTGTAGCCGAGAGGCGCCGCCGGAACGATCAGATCGGCCAACTGCCAAAAATTAATTGAGCGGCGGCGACAAAACCGGAGCGAGACCAAAGCGACGCCGATCAGCCCGCCGTGAAAGGACATACCGCTTAGACCCGTGAACCTTACGCCGCCCTTCCAATTGATCGGCAAAAAAATGCCGAGAGGATTTTCGATCATCATCATCGGCTCATAGAACAGCACATAACCCAGCCTGCCGCCGACCAGTACTCCGGCGATTGCCCAGCCGAAAAACGCATCAATAGTACTCTGCGCAAAGGGGAGCGGCTCGCGCTTCAAGCGATAAAGCGTCAATCCGTAAACCACAACAAACGCGATCCCATACATCAACCCGTACCAGCGCAGCTGCAGGCCGCCCCATTGGAACAAAACGGGATTAATTTTCTCGGGCAAATGCTGCCAAAAGTCCATGCTGTCTCATAGTAAGAAGTTGTTTAATGAGAAAAACCGTTCAATCTTCGCTCTTTTCCCGCAGCCCCTTCATCATCCACCCTTTCATCAACCATAAAACGAGCGGCGAAATCATGGCGATGAAGCCATAGAGCAGCCACAGTTTACCGGTTTGCTGCGGCAAACCGCTCGACGGCGGCGGAATATAACGGGCAACGAAATACCCGGAATAGAGCGAGGTCAACACCTTGGTCAAAAACCATGGGAACTGGCCGATGCCCATATAGGCGCCGGTCTTGCCTTGCGGCGCAATTTCAGCCACCCATTGCAGAAAGCGCGGCTGCCACATTGCCTCGCCGACGGACATGATGAGAATATAGGCGAGAAAAAGGATCGGAACCGGCCCTGCCGCCAGCAGAAAAGTCGGCGCGGCCATCACAAAGGTACCGAGAATCATCATTCGGTAGACGTTGGCGTGAGCTGTAAGACCGGCGATGATCGGCGTGATGATAAAAATAATCACCGGATTGATGTTGGCAAAGATTTCCCAATAGCGGCCCACCCAGGTTCCTTGAAAGGCGCGGTCGAGATAATAGGGAATCGTCAGCCAGTTATGGGCAAAGAGGGTCTGTACCGGAATAAGCACAAAGATGAAAGCCATAAAGCGGGCGTCGCGGAAAGGATGCTCCGGCCGTCGACGGAGAAAGTCGGTAATCGCCGCGGCAAGAGAAAGCAGGGTCAGCCCAAGGGATGAATAACTTAAAATTGGACTTGCCCCCTTGTAAAAGAGTGACAGTGTGAGGATAAAAAGAATCAACGTCGCGCCCGAATACAGCTTTAAAAGTCGATTGTCGATTTTAGCCGCATCCGATTTTTCTTTCTTTTCGGTTTGTTCCGGCTTTTCGCCGCGCTTTTCGGCGACGGCACGGGCATCGATTTTGGGCGTCAGAATAAAAACTGTGGCTAAAACCGAAATCAGAGTAATGGTCGTAAATGCCCAAAAAACGGCGGTTAATCCGTTTGGCGGAAAAACGGAAAGAAAGGTCGTGCGACTGAAATTGGCTACATAGCCGGAAAGAAAAGCGCCGAGGTTCATCAACGCATAGAGCACAGCATACCCCATGGCGGCGGTTTTTTCATCCGTGTAACGCCTTACGCCCGCATAAGCGGCCGGTTGATAGAGACCGTAGGCGGCAACCATGAGCAAAAGTCCGGCGACCATGGTAAAGAACATCGGCGAACCCATGCCGCGGCCTAAAGATAAAGTGCCGGATAGAGAAACGATCAGGCGGCCTATTGCCATTACCGACAGAGCCAGAATCAGCGATTTTCGGACGCCGATGCGGTCGACGACGCCGCCAAGCAGGAGCATGGCGAA
>JAPDPN010000040.1:0-4502 GCA_034506455.1 Candidatus Zhuqueibacterota bacterium
GCACTTTTGGCATTGGGAGCCTCGCCGGTCATGGCGCACGCTGCCGAAGAAGTGGAAGAGATGGCGGCTCTGGCCGGAGCGGTCGGCGGAGCGCTGGTCATCAACATCGGCACGCTCAGTCGTCCCTGGATCGATTCCATGGCCAAGGCCATGCGCAAAGCCGCATCGATAGGCCTTCCCATCGCCTTTGATCCGGTCGGCGCCGGTGCGACCAAGTTGCGCACCGACACCTGTCGACAGTTATTGGAAACTGCCGCTCCGACGGTTATCCGCGGCAATGCTTCGGAAATTATGGCCTTGCTGCATACCGATGTCCGCACCAAGGGAGTCGACAGCCGCCACGCCTCTGCCGACGCGGTGGATGCAGCCCGTGCTTTGGCGGAACAATACCGCTGCGTCGTGTGCGTCAGCGGTGCCGTCGATGTGGTGACCGACGGCAAACAGGAAATCCGCATCGCCAACGGTCATCCTTTGATGCCGCGGGTGACCGGCCTGGGCTGCACCGCGACGGCGCTGATCGGCGCTTTCCTTGCCGTCAATCGCGATGCCCTCACGGCAACCGCGCATGCCATGGCCGTCATGGGCATAGCCGGCGAATTGGCGGCGGAAAAATCCGCGGGGCCGGGGACCCTGCAGCTCCATTTTTATGATGCGCTCTATGCGTTAAATGAACAACAGATCGAGGCGAGATTGAAATGAAAACCGAGCAGCTCGAACTCTATTTGGTAACCGACCGCAAACTGGCGGCCGGCAAACCTCTCCCCCAGCTTGTCGAACAGGCCATTCAAGGCGGCGTGACCATGGTACAGCTGCGCGAAAAAGAGTGTTCGACGCGCGAATTCCTGGCTCTCGCAGAAGAGATTCATGCGCTTTGCCGCCGAGCCCGCGTTCCGTTGATCATCAACGACCGCCTCGACATCGCGCTGGCCGTCGACGCGGAGGGAGTGCACGTCGGCCAAAGCGATATGCCGGCAGAGGTCGCCAGGAAGCTGCTGGGAAAAGACAAAATCATCGGCTTGTCGGTCGAATCGTTGGAGGACGCCCTCGCCGCCCGGCATCTGCCTGTGGATTACCTTGGTGTCAGTCCGATCTATTTCACGCCGACCAAGACCGATCTTACGCGCCAATTGGGACTCGAAGGGCTGCGCGCGATACGCGCCGTGTCCAGTCTGCCTCTGGTCGGCATCGGCGGGCTCCACGCCGGTAATGCGGGTGATGTGATTCGCGCCGGTGCCGACGGCGTCGCCGTAGTGTCCGCCATTTGCGCCGCCGAGGATCCCCGCGCCGCTGCGGAAGAACTGCGTCGCGTCATTCGTGAAGCAAAGGAGAAAAAGTCGTGAAGCTTAAAGAACTGGGCGAGTTCGGCCTGATCAACCGCATCGCCCCGCAATTCACCAGTCAGCTGCCGCAGGGAACGCTCGGCATCGGCGACGACTGCGCAGTAATTCACCAGAGCGATCGAGCTCTTTTGATTACCACCGATCTTTTGGTCGAAAACATTCACTTTTTGCGCCGCAAAATTTCGGCTTTCGATTTGGGATACAAATCATTGGCGGTTAATCTGAGCGACATTGCTGCAATGGGCGGCGTGCCGAACGCCGCCTTTCTTTCCGTCGCCTGGCCCAAGGAGATCGACGTCGACTGGCTGGATGAATTCTTTAGCGGCTTTGCCGCTTTGGCGCAGGAGAGCGGAACGACATTACTCGGCGGCGACACGACCGGCACACCGGGGCCCATTATCATCAATGTCGCCGTAATCGGCCATGCCGATCCGGCGCACCTCAAGCTGCGCAGCGCAGCGCAAGTCGGCGATGTGATCTGCGTGACCGGCTGTTTAGGCGATTCGGCCGGCGGACTGCAGCTTTTGCTGTGGGACCTGGACGCTGCTGCTGATGAGGACGGTCTTGAGCTGTTGCGCGCGCATCATCGGCCTCGTCCGCACCTCAAAGAGGGACAATGGCTGGCGCAGCAGCCGGAAGTGCACGCCATGATGGACGTTTCCGACGGCATCGACTCGGATGTCCGGCGCATCATGGAAGCCTCAAAAGTCGGCGCTCGGATTTTTTTGCATGACCTGCCGATATCCGAATCCTTGCGCCGAACCGCCGCCGCCAACCGGTGGAACGCGCTGGAACTTGCAGCCGCCGGCGGCGAAGATTACTGTCTGCTCTGCACCGCTGACCCGGAGGCTTTTCCAAAGATTGCCGAATTGTTCGCCGCAGAATTCGATTGTCCTTTGACCTGCATCGGTACAATCATGGATACCGGCAAGCTGGAATATGAACTGAACGGCGCAACGATCGATCTGCAAAAGCACGGCTGGGATCACTTTCGCAGCTGATTCGTCGCCAAATGAAATTTCCAAAAAAGAAGAAAATGAAAGGTATGCAAAAGCGATGAGTAAACACTATTATCGCGCCCTAACGATTGCCGGTTCGGACAGCGGCGGCGGCGCCGGAATTCAGGCTGATCTAAAGACATTTTCCGCTCTCGGCTGCTACGGCATGTCCGTCATCACCGCTTTGACCGCACAGAACACGGTCGGAGTTACCGCCATTCATGAAGCGCCGCCGGATTTCGTCGCGGCGCAAATCGATGCCGTGCTCGAGGACATCGGCGCCGACGCGGTCAAGATCGGCATGCTCTCCTCGCCGGAAATTATCCGCGCGGTAGCGGACCGTCTGCGCGCCTGGGGCGTCGGCAAAATCGTTCTCGATCCGGTCATGACCGCCAAGAGCGGCGACAAGCTGCTGCGGGATGAAGCGATCACCGCATTGAAACAAGAGCTGCTGCCGCTGGCGACGGTCGTCACGCCGAACCTGCCGGAGGCGCAGGTTCTGATCGAGGAAACCATTGCTTCCCGCCCGCAAATGGAAGATGCGGCGCGGCGCATCGCCGCCTTGGGACCGAAAAGCGTCTTGCTGAAGGGAGGCCACCTTGCAGACGCAGGCAGCGACGACTATTTTTTAGAAATGACGGTTCACGGAATGCAAGGAACTTGGTTAAGCGGTCCCCGCGTTGCCTCGCGCAACACCCACGGCACCGGCTGCACTCTGGCTTCGGCGATTGCCGCCTTTTTGGCCAAAGGGTACTCTATTTACGAAAGCGTCCGCCGCGCCAAACAGTACATTTCCGAAGCCATCGCCTGCGGCGCCGAGTATTCCTTGGGCAAAGGCCATGGGCCCGTTTATCATTTCTATCGGCTGTGGCCTTACCTGCAGGACTAGTCTTCGGCAACGAAGCGCTGAGCAAGTTCACGTTACGCAGCACCGCAGCGCGTCACTGGATGCCCCTTATTTTCGCTTAAAACGCCTGAAAAGAGTCTTACCTTGTGAACGGCTCTGCCGAGCTATTCCGACCCGCCCGGCTGATTTGCCGGTTTACATTTGTTTACGCCATAAGCATTTTCCTGCTTTGATATTTCGCCGAATTTTTCTAAATAGAGCTGCTCCAATCAAAAACACAAAATCGATTTACAACGGTCATTTCAGGAGGCTTTATGAAACCCGCAGCAGCTGTTTTGATTTTCACCTTTTTTGCTTCGTTTTTGCCTGCAGCGACTCCGGTCGAGCCTTTCCTCGGCCAATGGGCGCTGTTTCTACCCAACGGCGCGGGTTGGCTTGAAGTTCGACAGGAAAAGGGATATTTGGACGCCGATCTGCTATGGTACGGCGGCAGCGTCGTGCCGGTCAGCGATGTTTATTTGGATGGGGAAACGCTGGTGGTAACCCGTGTCGGCAGTCGCACCGTAAAGAAAGAACCGAAACGGGACCTGGTGCGCACCGAACTGTTCCGCTTTGCCTTTTACGGGGATCAGCTTGTGGGAGAGCAGATTGTCCCCAAAGGAGACGGCCTCGGCGTCGATCGGCTGACCTTTACGGCCAAAAAGCTTCCTCCTCCCCCGCCCGCTCCTGATCTGTCCAAAGTCAAGTTCGGCAAGCCGATCAAGCTGTTCAACGGTGTCGATCTAACGGGTTGGAAGCTGATCGAAGAGGACCGCGCCAACGGCTGGAAGGTCGTCGACGGAGTACTGGTCAACGATCCGGTTCAGCAGGAGGGCAAGCCGCATGTCGATTACGGCAATCTGCGCACTGTGGATGAGTTTGAGGATTTCAATCTGAAAATCGACGTCAATGTGCCGGCAAAAAGCAACAGCGGCATCTATCTGCGTGGGATTTATGAAGTGCAGGTTATGGACAGCTACGGTTTGGGGCTGGACAGCCATCACATGGGCGCCATTTACAGCCGCATTACTCCGACGGTCTCGGCGGAAAAACCTGCCGGGGAATGGCAGTCGTTCGACATTACCCTATGCGATCGTCATGTCACGGTAATCCTCAACGGCGTCAAAATCATCGACAATCAGCCGCTGTACGGCGTGACCGGAGGCGCATTGCAGGCGTGTCCATTCAAACCCGGCCCCATCTATCTGCAGGGCGATCACGGCAAGGTAATGTACCGCAACATCATTTTGCGCCCGATCATCAAATAAAGTTATTTGC
>JAPDPN010000040.1:4602-8299 GCA_034506455.1 Candidatus Zhuqueibacterota bacterium
ACAAAGCCCGGCGAAATCAGCGTGCAGCGAATTCGATGCGCATAGAGATCGATGCGCAGGCTGTCGATTAGGTTCATGAGCGCGGCTTTGGAGCATGAATAAGCCGCAGCGCCGGGCATGCCGCGATAACCCGCCAGACTGCCGACCGCCGCAATAATTCCGCCGCCCTGACGAATCATCAGCGGCGTCAACTGCTCGATGAAATGCACGGCACCCCAAAAATTGACGTCCATTACGCGATGAAAGGACGGCAGATCGATCTTTTCGGCATCAAAAGGCAAGGAAAGACCGGCATTGAGCAGCAGCAGGTCGATGTAGTCGTTGTGCTGCCGTATCATGCCGCAGACCTTCCGAACTTGTTCGGCATCCGCGACATCGCACGAGAACAGCTGCAGGTCTGCATTGCAGCTCTTGACCTCCGCGGCCAGACTCTCCAACAATTCTTTTCTGCGCGCAATCAGAATCAATCGGTTTTGTTTTTCGGCCAACTGTCGAGCTATTTCCCGTCCAATTCCCGAAGAAGCACCGGTGATCAAAATCGTTTTTCCCACGAGCCGCATCGAATATCCTCTTTTTTTCGGCAATGTATCATTTTACTGCAACAATTAAAACATTTTTCAAGCAGCCGTAACAAATTCTTTTCTGTATGCTGATAATAATTTACCATTCGAAGCATGTTTTTGATAAAAATCTTTTTGGAAATATAAGGAACTCTTTGTAAGTTTAACTGTTAAAGCTGGCGATTAATATTAATATCAATCCCGGGCATTCAGTTCCCCCCGGATCTCGCTGACCCCCCCTAGGCGAATCCACCTGAATGTCCGGGTTTTTTATTTTGACATTTGCACCAACAAGCATAAAAAAAGCCCCCATAGAACTTTCTATGAGGGCTTTTTCATTGCAGTAGATGCTAGCGGACAAGCAGCATTTTTCTGCTCGATTGGTGACCGTTGGCACTAAAGCGAACAATATACATGCCGCTGGGAACCGGCGAGTTATTATCATCGACGGCGTTCCAGACCACAGCGTGAGTGCCGGCTTCCATGATGCCGTCAACCAAGACCTTTACCTGTTTGCCGCTCATGTCATAGACGGCAATCTTTACAACCGCCGCTTCCGGCAACTCGAATGGAATGGTCGTCGCAGGGTTGAACGGATTGGGGTAATTTTGCCGCAACGCATAGTCCTTTGGGATGCGGTTTTGAGCAACATTCGCAGTGCTCATAATGTTGATCGGGCCGTACACCTTAATCGAGCCGTCCATGCCGACTTCTTCGAGCTTGTACAGGCCGTTAGAGGCTGCCGTATCGATCCATTCGAATTTTCCTGCGGAAACGGCATCCTCATCCGTAATCAACCTGCTGTTCAGGCGGATGAACGGGCTGTTCTCGCCGCTGCTGCGATATAAATTGTATCCCGCTCGACTTTTTGCGGTCTCTGCCTGCCATTCGATCAGCACGCCGTTTTCTTTACGGACAGCCGAAAAAGAGGTCAGCCCGATGCCGATCGGATTTTCGATGGTCAGCATATAATCCTCGACCTCGCCTCCGGAAATCGTTCCTTCCGGAGTAGAAGTTGACAATCCTGAACCGACAGGCGCGATTCGGAAACGGGCGTAGGTCGTTCCGGCAGTCAATCCGGTCAAATTCGTCCACGTTAGGGTCACTGTCCCTATAGTGCCTGCTGGAACAATGGCGGAGGTTCCTTCATCAGCTGTAAAGACGCCGTCACGGTTGAAATCGATCCAACCGACCAGAATTGCATTTTGATCGGTTTGATTATAGACCGAGACAATGGCAGAGTAGCTGGTTTGTCCCGCTTTGAGCGCAGGAAATGAGGAAACGCCGTTTTCATCATCGACATTGTTCAGGTTGTCGCCCGTCGCATTTCCACTGTAATAGCTGATGTTTTCGCCGTCGACATTGCCCATCACGCCGCCGTTCGTCCAATCGGGCGGACCGAGCTGAAGGTCATTATCGAGATTCGTGTGCGTCGCTTCGCCGTAAGAAGCGGGCGCATCGCCGCGGTCTTCCGGACCGTAACCCAGAGAGATCTGCGCGATATAATCCTCCACCTCACCGTCCATTAAAGCGCCGGTTGGATTCAGAGTTCCGTTGCCGTTGACATTTTGCGTGCTCAGTCGGAAACGTGCGAACGTCAAACCTTCGCTGCCGGTGATGGTCGGCAGCGTCAAGTTGATGGGCCCATTCGTGCCGCTCGGCACCCATACGGAAGCGCTTTCGCCGCTTTCAAACACACCGTTCCGGTTTAGATCGACCCAGCCGGTTAGGATTGCCGGAGAGCCGGTCATATTATAAACGTTGACTGCCAGCGTCGGCTGAGTATTCAGCCTCAGCTGAATCGGTTCGGCAATGGCGTCTTCGTCATTGCTGCCGTTATTGTCGTCGCCGTTTGCGCCGGCTGTGGGTTGACCGTTGGTTTCGGAATCAAGCAAACTGCCCAAGCGCAAGGTCGGCACAATGACATGACGCGGACCGTCATCGGAGAGCAGAGTCTGATAATTTCCTGGGCTTGTGCCGGGGCCGGTATCCGGTAAATCGCCGAAATCATAGTTCGGCGCCACAATCGTTACTTTATAATCTTCCACTTCGCCGTCCGGCGCCGTGCCGGCGGGCGAGAGACCTACCTGCGTGCTTAGACGGAAACGGGCATACGTATCTCCGATCGAAGCGTTTGCGGGCACCGTAAAAGTGAGCACCCTTGCGCCCGCAGTCAAGGCGGTATTGGTAAAGATTTGCTCTCCCGCATCATTCCAATCGCCGTCGCGATTGAAATCAATCCAGGCGTTAAGGTAACCGGAACCGGATGCGACCACGACGATGCTTTGAGTTTGGCCTGCGGTTAGATTCGAGGTAAAGGTTACCCCGTCCTCATCATCGCTCCAAACCTGATCGTCGGTTGAAGCACTGGAAGCAGGCTGACCGTCCGGCTCCGCATCAATAAAACGACCGAGACGCAGCAAATTGGGCGTTAAAAGGTGACGTGCGCCGTCGTTGGCCAACAGCGTCGGAAAAGTCGAAGGAGCATCGCCGTAATCATAACCGTAAATTATCACATCCTGGTTGCCGTCTTTGGGCGGTGAATTATGAGCCGTGAGCACGCGAAAATAGAACGATTCGCCCGGACAAGGATGCGGATAACTGAATTCATAGACGATCGGCCACTCCCAACTATTGGCCGAGTCCCAATAGGGATAGCCGTGGGCGGCTTTATTGAATGCTCCGCCTTCAGCATACCCCGGGGATTTCCAATCTTCAAAATCCTGCGATGCACTGGGTCTGGCGGTCGGATCAATCTGCCACCAGTTGCTGTTTTGGAAATTCCAGGCGGTAGAACTGCCGCTGGAAATGCCGGAGGGAGGCGTTCCCCCGCCGTCACTTCCCAAGTGATTGGAAACCCAAGACCCGGCGCTCAAGTGGGCAAGATCCTGCGACCATTCGTAATAATTCCCATTGCAGGCAAAGGCAAAACTCATACGCTCGGAGTTAATAAGGTCCTTTGCCAGGTGGTTTCTGCCTTGCGGCCAGTTGACGGATCGGACATAATCTCTCGGATTAACGGAAGCGTCGAATACATTGTCATTGACATTAGCGCTGACGATAACCGCAAAGTATAGCCTTGTGCCGTCCGTATAAGCGTAAAGATCGCCGCGATTGTTGGCCTCTACCGCGATTTT
>JAPDPN010000040.1:8399-21959 GCA_034506455.1 Candidatus Zhuqueibacterota bacterium
TCGGATTAACGGAAGCGTCGAATACATTGTCATTGACATTAGCGCTGACGATAACCGCAAAGTATAGCCTTGTGCCGTCCGTATAAGCGTAAAGATCGCCGCGATTGTTGGCCTCTACCGCGATTTTTAAATAACGTCCTGAATCGCCGTCGCCATGAAAAAGCCCGTTCACTGTCGGGGCGGAGGCGCCGACGGCATTGACCTTGGAGGTTAGGCAGTAGGCGATCACAATGATCCAAAAAAGCAAAAAACCGCCCAACTTTTTGATCAATATCTCTAAAATCTTTTTTGTTTTCACAACCATTTTACCCTCACATAATTAGGGGATAAATATAAAATAATAATGTTAATTAGCTTTATCGTTAAGCTGCAAAAATAATAACTACTAAAATAGAGTAATTATTTCAGTGCTTGGCATAATGAGTATGCAAGTCGAAATAAGAACTCGTTAACAGCCCAATATTTGTTTCAGATTGGAAAAAATAAAAAGTTGAAGGTATGCAACAAGCTGCAGAAGTAATGATTGTTTTAAAGAACGTTTTATGGCGTGCTTGGCAGCATCAATTTCAAAAAAGCTGTCAGGACTACCCCATCCCGTTTCTCTATAACTACTCCTAATCCAGTTAAATGTAATAAATTTTTTATTCAAAAGCAAAATATTTTTTCTATTGAAACAAGATTTAATGTTTCTCGTAAACATTACCGTCAAAAAAAGAGTACCCAAATGAAGACCTTTTACTCAATTTTTAAGATGCTTTTCCTCTTTATTGGATTCACTGGTGTAAGCCTCACGGCAAGCGAAGAGGGTAAGATTTTAGTCGCCAAGTCCTTTCAAGTATCCTCAAAAGGAACGCTGACCGTCGAAACAGTCTTGGGATCAATCGAAATAATACCGGGCGATCAGGATGCACTAAGAATTGAAATCAGGCGCAAACCCTCCCCTCTTAGCGACAAAGAAGCGCAGCGGCTATTCGACGAGCTGATGATCCGCTTCGAGCAGCGGGGCAATGACGTCTTTGTTTTTATCGAACATGAAAAGCAAGGAGACTGGTTTCATCGCATGCGTCATTGGCGCCTGCAGCTTCAGATTATTGCTTATGTTCCTCGTGAATATAACCTCGACCTCGTTACGGCGGGAGGCAGTATTTCAGTCTCCGATCTGAACGGTGAAGTAAAAGCGCGCACTTCGGGAGGCAGTTTAACCTTCGGCAACATCAACGGGCCGATCACCGGCCGCACCTCGGGTGGGAGCATCTCACTGGAAAGCTGCATGGGCGCTGTCGATGTACGGACCTCGGGCGGCAGCATCCGCATCGGCCGAGTCGAGGGAACGGTGGAGGCCCATACGTCCGGCGGCTCCTTAAAGATCGTCAAAGCTGCCGGGAAGGTAAATGCTTCCACTTCCGGAGGCAGCATAACCGTAGAAGAGGCGGCCGGATCAATAACTGCTTCCACTTCAGGCGGCTCAATCACAGCCAAAATCACCGCGCAGCCTGCTGACGACTGTCGACTCACCACATCCGGCGGCACGATTTCCGTTTACATTGCGCCGGAACTAAAGTTTTCGCTCGACGCCAAAACCAGCGGCGGCAAAGTTACCACGGAATTCCCCGTTCTAATTCAAGGCGAGATAGACCGCACGCATCTTGTTGCCGATGTGAACGGCGGCGGCCCTCTGCTCTATCTCCGCACCTCCGGCGGCAACATTCACATACGCAAGGCAAACAATTTGTAGACCAAAAGCGGTAACGAATTTCCCCATCGCCCTTTCCTTCTTCCATACCCTTCATGCGGCGAAAATGCTTGCATTTTTGCAGGCGATTGACTATTGTTTTCCGTATTGTTACCCTATTCTTTTCAGAAACGGCAACGACGAAACCGGCCGATCTATTTGGAGGAGTTATGCTGAAAGAGCATCCCAAAGGACTTTATGTCGCTTTTTTTACCAACATGGGCGAACGTTTCGGCTTTTACACCATGATGGCCATTCTGGTGCTGTTCCTTCAGGCTCGTTACGGACTGAGTGAACAGCAGGCGGGCAGCTATTACAGCTGGTTCTACTTTGCCATCTACGCCTTGGCGCTTGTCGGCGGTCTGCTGGCGGATTGGACCCGGCGCTACAAAACCGTCATCTTGGTCGGACTTTTAATCATGTTCGGCGGTTACGGCCTGTTGAGCCTTCCCGGCAACCCCTTGGCGGTCACTCTGATCGGTCTGCTGATCATCGCCTTTGGGAACGGAATGTTCAAGGGCAATCTTCAGGCGGTGGTGGGACAGCTTTACGATGATCCCCGCTATTCCAAGGTACGCGATGCGGCGTTCATGATCTTTTACATGGGCATCAATGTCGGCGCTTTCTTTGCGCCCTTTGCAGCAACCGCCGTGCGGAATTGGTTCCTCAAAACCCAAGGATTTCTGCACGACGGGAGCCTGCCTTCCCTGTGCCATGCGTTTTTGCGCGGAGAGCTGAGCGATATCGGCACATTCCGGCAGCTTGCCGAAAAAGTGAGTCTTTCCCAGCAGGGCGTCACGGACTTGAAAACCTTTGCCGAGTCCTACCTCGGCGCTTTTTCGCGCGGCTACAATTATGCCTTCGGCGTCGCCGCCGGTGCGATGATTCTATCGACGCTTGTCTACCTCTTTTTCCATCGTCATTTGCCCGACAAAGCCAAAACGCCGGCGGTTAAAACTGCTTCGTTGGAGAAAAAGCCCCTTGCCGGGGCGGCCGCGTTGGCTGCAGCCGTAATTTCAGCAGGATTGCTTTTCCTTCTCACCCGCAACATCGACATTTCGTTTGCCGTCGCTTTGTTCATCGGCTTTGTGGCCTGGATCGTCCAAGTCTCCACCAAAGAAGAGCGGCCGCGCGTCGCCGCCCTGCTCCTTGTGTTTCTGGTGGTAATCTTTTTTTGGATGTCCTTCCATCAGAACGGCCTGACGTTGACCTTTTTTGCGCGCGATTATACCGTAAAAGCGGTGGGGCCCATCACCTTTTTGTTCTTTCGTCTCAATTCGATGCTGGCGGTTATCGGCGCCGCGGCAGGACTCTTTTTGCTGCTTCTGAACCCGCAAAAGCTGTTCAAGCTGATCGGCCTGGTCCTTTTGCTCGGCTGCGGAGGCCTGACTGCATACTATATCATGCAGAATGAGGCCGTCAATCCGATTGCGCCGGAGGTTTTTCAATCCTTCAACCCGCTTTTCATCGTTGCCTTGACGTTCCCGATCATGGGATTTTTCTCGTGGCTCAACAAGCGCAATCTCGAGCCGTCGACGCCGAAAAAGATCGGGATCGGCATGATTATCGCCGCAGCCGGTTTTCTCGTCGTGCTGGTCGCCTCTCTAAAGGCCGTTTCGCCGCACGCCCTGCAGTTCATAGATGAATTCGGGCGACAGGCCTACAATCCGGTTCCGGACAGCTCGCGCGTTTCGCCTTATTGGCTGATCAGCAGCTATTTGATTTTGACCATCGCTGAACTCTTTTTGAGCCCCATGGGACTTTCCTTTGTCTCCAAAGTGGCGCCGCCGCGCTTTCAAGGAATCATGCAGGGCGGCTGGCTTTTGGCTACGGCGGTGGGCAACAAGCTGCTGTTCGTCGGCAGCTTTTTCTGGGCTAAATTGGAGCTTTGGCAACTTTGGGGAATCTTTGTCGCCTGCTGCCTCTTGTCGGCTGCATTCATCTTTTCGATTATGAAACGCTTAGAACAGGCGACCCAAGGATAAGGTAAGAGAGCGGCGTTTTGTCGCAATAATGAGGATTTGGACGCCAAGGTTTTTTGCCTTGGCGTCTTTGTTTATAGTCGCAAACATCCGGTGCGCGTGCCGGCTTTGCTCACTAAAATCTTACCCTATTTGTACAAATGTCAATTAGATAGAGAACCGGCTCCGGAAAGAGTCATCATTTTTCCTGCAACAGCCTGCCGCTAAGTCTGAGGAGTTCGATCTCTGCTGCCTTGGCTTGATACTGCGCCGAAATGAGTCGATTTATGGCGTTGAGATGTTTGAGTTGCGCCTCGCGCCATTCGATAGCCGTCAGCGTACCGACCTTGTAGCGGGCAAAGGCGATGTTCATATGCTCGAGCGCCGCCTGCACATTCTGCCGTTCCAAATTCACCTGCGCCAAATAATTTTGATAGCGCTGAAAGGCGCGCGTCAAGTCGGTTTCGAGCTGCAGCATCGCCTTTTCGAGCTGCATCTGCGCCGCATTCCGCAACAAACGCGCATTTTGCTGACGCCGGTTGAGATTGAAACCGTCGAACAGCGGATAGCTCAGCGTCAAGCCGTAGTTAAGCCCCTCCGTTTCATTGCTCTTAATAAAGCCCGACTGCGACTGCGAGCGGGTGACCGTATAGCCGGCATTGGCGGTCAATACCGGCAGACGCTCGGTCCAAATCGATTTGAGATCGAGATGCGCAAGACGGCTGTTGCGCCGAGCAATCTGCAGTTCCGTATTGCTTTCGCGGGCTTGTTCGAGGAGCTCTTCGAGAGTCAGATCGGGCCGAATGTCGATAGAGTCGGCGGGATCGAAAAGAATGCCCGGCGAACGGGAAAGCAGTTGGTTGAACTGCGTTTTCACCGTGGTGAGGACCACTTCCTGCTGCAGCACGGCGGAGCGGTCGGCATTCAGATCCACCTGGGCGTTCAGCAGGTCAAGTTTCGATGCCGAGCCGATGCCGTACTGCGATTCAACGATGCGGTAACGCTCTTCAGAAAGCTTTTCGACGTCGCGCAGCGAGGCTAAACGGTTTTTTTGCTGCACCACGTCGTAATAAGCCTTGGTGACCTGTTCAAGAGTCGCTTCGACGCGGCTTTTGAACTGCAGCTCGCCGATCGAACG
Organism: Candidatus Zhuqueibacterota bacterium; assembly: GCA_034506455.1. Lineage (GTDB taxonomy): Bacteria > Zhuqueibacterota > Zhuqueibacteria > Residuimicrobiales > Krinioviventaceae > Fontimicrobium_A. The sequence goes on from JAPDPN010000040.1 coordinate 13,231, forward strand.
CAGCTCGCGCAATCGAGCGTGCGAGATGAACATGTCAAAACCGTCGAACAGGGTCCAGCTGAGCGCTACGCCCGCGGTCTTGCTCTGCGATTCGGCGTCTTTGCGGTCGATCACATTGCCGCTGAGAAAGCTTTGTTTCGAGTCCACGACGCTGCGGCTGTCGCCGGCATTAGCGGTGATGCGCGGCAAAAAGCCAGCGTTGCCGAGCGATACATTATTAGCGGCAATATCAGCGGCGGTCTTGGCAATGCGGATGTCGAAATTGTTCTGCAGCGCGGTCGCCACCGCCTGCTCCAAGGTCAGCGACTCCTGAGCGACAACAATGCGCGCGAACATCAAAATCATAAAAGCGCAAAGAATGAGAGGCATTACTCGCCGGCCCACAAAATTGCTTATTAAAACCCGTTTCATGGCATGGTTTCCAGATTGTTGGGTGTCTTTTTCGAAGCGACCATCAAATAGACGGCGGGAACGATAAAAAGCGTCAGAAAAGTCGAAAAGAGCATGCCGCCGATGACGGCCACGCCCATGGGCACGCGGCTGCCGGAGCCCGCTCCAAGCGCCAGGGCAATGGGCAGAATGCCCAAAATCGTCGACAGCGCGGTCATCAAGATCGGCCGGAAACGCGAGACCGAGGCGTCGATCACCGCTTCCAGCAACGGTAGTCCCTGAGCGCGGCGTTGATTGGTGAATTCGACGATGAGAATGCCGTTCTTGGTCACCAGTCCGATGAGCATAATCAAGCCGATCTGGCTGAAAATGTTGAGCGTCTGTCGGAAATACCAGAGCGAAAAGAGCGCCCCGACCAACGCCAGAGGAACCGTCAGCATGATGGTAAAAGGATCGCGAAAGCTCTCGAACTGAGCTGCAAGCGTCAAATAAATAAACACCAGGCTGAGGAGAAAGACGAACATCAGGCTGGAGGCGCTTTCGACGAAATCGCGCGAGGCGCCGTCGAGAGCGGTGCGGTAGGTTTCGTCGAGCACCCGCTTGGCAATCGCGTCCATGGCCTTGATGCCGTCGCCTATGCTTTTGCCGCGCGCCAACTGCGCCGAGACCGTCGCTGAAAGGAATCGGTCGAAATGAAAGAGCTGCGGCGGACTGCTTTCTTCGGTCAAAGTGATCAGATTATCGAGCTGCACCAGTTTGCCGTCACGGTTGCGGACGAACAGCGACTTGAGGTCGAGCGGTTCGTTGCGGTCTTCGGGCAGCACTTGGCCGATGATCTGGTACTGCCGGCCGTTCATAATGTAGTAGCCGATGCGCTGGCCGCTGTAGGCGAGCGCCAGCGTCTGCGCCACATCCGCCATGGTGACGCCGAGATTGCGCGCCTTTTCACGATCAAGCCGCACGCGCAGCTCGGGTTTGTTGAATTTCAAATTGACGTCGACAAACGAAAACGTGGGGTCTTTGCGCGCCTCTTCGAGAAACTTGGGCAGAACCGCCTGCAGTTTTTCGAGATTTGAAGCCAGAATAACGTACTGTACCGGCAGGCCGCCGCGTCTGCCGGAACCCAGCGTCTGTTCCTGCGACACCACGGTGCGTGCGGCGCTGAGTTTGGACACTTCCGCCATCAGATCGTCGGCGATCTCCTGCTGGCTGCGCTGCCGCTCGTTCGGTTCTTTGAGAATGAGCCGGATAAAGCCGGTGTTGGCCGAACCGACCGAGCCGAACCCCGGCGCCGTGATGCTGATCATGGCCTCGGTCTCGGGCACGCGCTGCTGCACAAAGTCTCCGAGCTCGCGCATAAAGGCATCGGTGTATTCATAACCGGCGCCTTCCGGCGTCGTCGCCGTCAGTCGCAGTTGGGAACGATCCTCGTAGGGCGCCAGCTCGCGCGGCAGAATGGTCCAAAAGAGCCAAATCAGGGCGAGGCACACGGCAAAGATCAACGGCACCCATTTGCGTCGCGCCAGAAACCAGGTCAGCTTTTTACGATAGCCGTCGATCAAAGCGGAAAAAAACGGCTCCGTGGCATAGTAAAAACGGCTGTGCCGACGGCTGCGGAGAATGCGGGTCGCCGCCATCGGCGTCAGCGTGAGGGCGACGAATGAGGAAATGATGACGGCCGTGGAAATAACGACGCCGAATTCGCGGAACAATTTGCCGACCAATCCCTGCATGAACAGCAGCGGCAAAAAGACCGCCGCCAGAACGACCGTGGTGGAGATGACCGCAAAATAGACTTCTTTGGATCCTTCCAATCCCGCCTGAATCGGGTCGTAACCCTTTTCGATTTTCGTATAGATGTTTTCCAGCATGACGATGGCGTCGTCGACCACCAGACCGATGGCCAGCACAATGCCCAGCAGCGTCAGCACATTAATGGAAAAGCCCGCGAGATACATGACGAAGAAGGTGCCGATCAATGAAATGGGGATGGCCAGCGCCGGGATGAGGGTGGTTCGCCAATCGCGGAGAAAGAGAAAGATGATCAAAACGACAAGAACAAACGCGGTAAAGATAGTTTCGCGGACCTCGGCAATGGATTGACGAATGTATTTGGTCACATCAAAGCCGATGCCCAATTCCAAATCGGCCGGAATCTCTTTTTTGATCTGTTCGATGCGGCGATAAAACTCATCGACGATTTTGATGTAATTGGCTCCGGGCTGCGGAATGAGCACCAGGCCGATCATCGGCACGCCGTCGCGGCGCATGATGGTGCGATAGTTTTCCGCCCCCAGTTCGGCAAAACCGATGTCGCGCAGCCGGACGATGCGTCCTTGAGATTCGCGGATGATGAGGTTGTTGAAATCCTCGACGGTGAGCAGACGCCCCATGGTGCGCACGGTCAATTCGGTGGCATCGCCTTCGATGCGGCCGGTCGGCAGCTCGACGTTCTCGCGATTGAGGGCCGTCTGCACGTCCAGAGGCGTCAAATTGTAGGCCGCCAGTTTACGCGGATCGAGCCACAACCGCATGGCGTAGGTTTTTGCGCCCCACAGCTGCACCTCGCTGACGCCTGGAATGGTGCGCACCCGTTCGCGCAGAACATTGGTCGCCCAGTCTGTCACCTCAAGCAGTCCGCGCGTCTCGCTTTTGATGTTGAGGAAAACGATCGGCACAGCGTCGGCGTCCGCCTTGATGACCTGCGGCGCGTCGGCGTCCGGCGGCAGCAGACGCTGCGCGCGCGAAACGCGATCGCGCACGTCGTTCGCCGCATCCTCGAGCTTGATGCCCAAATTGAATTCCACGGTTATATTGGAGCGGCCTTCGCGGCTGACCGAAGTGATCGAACGCACGCCCGCGATGCCGCTTAGCGACTCTTCCAGCGGCTCGGTAATCTGCGATTCGATGACGTCGGCGTTGGCGCCGACATAGTTGGCCGAAACGGTAACCACCGCCGGATCGACGTTGGGAAACTCGCGCACCCCCAAAAAGCTGAAGCCGATGATTCCCAAAATGACGATGAACAGCGACATGACCATCGCCAAAACAGGTCGGCGAATGCTGACGGAAGAAAGGCTCATCGCACGTTCCTCCCCTTATTCAAAGGCGCTGATGCGGACCGGCGCATTCGGCCGCAGCAAAAGGATGCCGCTGGTGATGACCGTATCACCGGCAGCCGCGCCGCGCAGCAGCTGCACTTTTTCCTGCGTGCGGATACCGGTCTCCACAGGCGTCGGCACCGCCTTGCCGGAGCGGTAGACGTAAACGATCTGCCGTTCCATTTCGGGGATTAGGGCCTGGCTGGGGACGAGCAGCGCCTGCTCATCGACGTTAAGCAACAGCTCCACCTGGGCAAACGAGCCGGGCACCAGCCTGCCGTCGGGATTCGGACATTTGGCCCGCAGGTAGAGCGTCCGCGTCGTTTCGTCGATTTTGGGCTCCACGGCGTACACCACGGCGCGGCGAATCTCGCTTTGGCCCTGCACGCGAAAGTTGATCTCCAGACCTGGGCGCACAGCCGAGGCGTAGCGCTCGGGCACGGTGAATTCGATCTTGATCGGGTCGCTGTCGACTAAATTGGCGATCACCGTATTCGGCGATACGTAGCTGCCTTCGCTCACAAAGCGCAGGCCGATGCGGCCCGAAAAGGGCGCCGTGATTTTGGTCTTTTGCAGCTGCGCCTCGAGCAGCTTAACCTCCGCCTCCAGTACATTCAGCCGATTGAGAGCCGCCTCATAGGTTTCCTGGCTGACGGCCTCGATTTCGAGCTGCTGCCGCTGACGCCTTTCGGTACCGGCGGCGAGCTCCTTTTGAAACAGCGTCCTTTGCAGCTGCGCCTGCAGCTCGGCATCGTTGATCTGCAGCAGCAGATCGCCCTTTTTCACGCGGCTGCCTTCCTGAAAATAGATTGCCATTACCTTGCCGGACACCTCGCTGCGCAAATCGACGGCTTCGTTGGGCTGCAGCGAGCCGGTAACCACGATCTTGTCCTCCAGGCGCTCGGGAATGAGTACATGCGCTTTGACGGCAATCGGGCCGCCCCGTGCCGCTGCGGGCTGCCTTACAGCGGATTTCTCCGAAACAATGCGCAGAACGACCAGCCCGAGGAGGACGAAAACTATCGCCAACCCGATGATTCTTTTTTTCATAAGTCTCCCACAATGCAAACGTTAAAGCCGATCGACAAAATCGACGCAATTTTTTTGAATATTAAAACGCGGGCAGATCGTTTTTGTTTTATTCAGCGGGACAATTTTCCGGCCCAACTGCCCCAACCGTGCGGATAAAAGCGGTCGGCAAATTCGGGATTCTCCAACAGGTGTTTGTCGATTTCCCCCGCATCGCGATCGATAAGATATTTCAATTCTTCCAAATCACTTGACCATCGAAAACCGTTCCAAAACTCGAATCCCACAAATTGGGTTTTGTAAAGCGCGTTACGACTGTAACAGCTGCCGAGATAAATGTATTCAAAGCCTCGACCGGCAAACTCGACCACCGCGCGGGTCATCATGTACATACCGAGGTTGCGGCTCTTTAGCTCCAGGTCATAAAAAGCATAATAGTAAAAGGCGGCGCGCGGCGGCTGCAGATAGAGCACAATCAGACCGACTTCTCTTTCTTCTTCTGTAAAGGACATAACGTGGGAACACACCGGTGAGGTAAAGAGACTGTCGAGCCGCTCGTAGGGCATTGCATTCGGGCCGAAACGACGGTCGGCATAGCTCTTGCAAAACTCGCGGCGCTCGGAAGTGTAGTTAAAGTCGGAACGAGGTACGAGGGTACACTCCAGTCCTTCTCCTTTGCGCAGGACGCGTCGATTTTCCGAAGAGGGCGAAAAAAGCGGCAAAGCGACGCGCACGTGCCGACACATGTAAAATCGGTCGAGCGTGCGGGTGCTCGGCAAAAAGCCGGCCGCAAACAGGTCTGCCGGCGTCTCTTCCTCTTCAGGGAAAGCCCAGATGACGTAGGGAAAGATATAGTGCGAATAGTCCGATTTGTACTCGGAGAATAACAGCTTCATGGCAATCTTTTTTCGACAGCCCGATTATGCCCGGCATCACTCTTCGCCCGGAGGCCACAGGCTCTTGCCGATGTCGAGGCGGTAGTAACTGCTCAAGCAGTAAATTTTGCGGATGTTTTCGTAGGCCTTGGCAATCGCCTCCTCCATGGAGGGTCCGACGGCGACCACATCCGCCACGCGGTGGCCGGACATGAGCATTCTGCCCTTGCGGTCGGCGACCACCTCATTCCACCAAATATCGCAGGTCGGCTCACCGGTCAACTGCACCGTTAAAAAGGGCCCTTCGATTTTCGTATAAGGGTATCCCCATCCGGCAAGCGTGAGGGTACAAGCGTATTCTCTGCCTTTGTGAAATTCGATATTGAGAGGGCGATTATGCCCGACTGCCATAAACACTTCCACCGGATTTTTCAGCATTCTGCAGAGCGCCGGACCGGTGGTGATGCCGGTGCGGACGTTGAACTCGATGACGTGCCATTTGCCGTCGCGCTTGACGCAGGTCGACTGCACCGGGCCGTGGAAATTGGTTCTGCGGAACCAAGGCAGCAGCGGCTCGAGCGTCTCGCGGACGATGCCGTACTTGTCTTCGAGGTCGACTTCGACCAGTCCGCCCAAAGGTGCGCCGGCGACCGGCCCCATGTTGCCGTCAAAGGCGCGCTTGTATTCCTGGTTGGTCACCATGGGATAGATTTTACCGTCGCTGACGAACGCGACGTGACCGGCTTCCCGTCGTCCCATGTATTCCTGCAGAAACACGCCCTCGGCATAGTTGACATGCTCAAGCCAGCTCAGGGTATCCTCGACCGTTTCGGTGACGATGGTATGAACCGGCGATCCGGGTGCACAGAGAGGGTTTTTGATCACGTACGGCAGGGGATTGGCGCGCACATACTCCACCGCGTCCAGGCGGTTTTTGGCAACATAGGCTTTCGGCACCGGAATGCCGTACAGCTCGCACAGCCTGCGGCCGTAGTCGCGGTCGCGCTCCAGCTTCATCGCCTCGCCGTACGGCGAAAGGATAGGCACCTGCATGGCGAGAAACTCGTCCTTCCACTCGGCCTCGTGCCAATTGATCGACATGGGGATCACCAGATCGATCTGCTTTTCACGTACGAGGGGGCAAGGATTCGGATAATCCTTGAAATGAAAGGTCTCGCCGTAGAGTGACGGGCCATAATCGCCGTAATTGCGGGTCAAATAGCAGCACACCTCGGCGCCGTTTTCGGCCAGGGTGCGCATCGCCGAGGCTGCGTAGGACCCGATTCCCCACAACATGATTTTGGGCTTTGAACCGGAAATGATGGATTCCATCTCTATTCCTTTGGCATTTTTGCGGATTTCGGCATTAAATCGATCAAAAAGGCTCTATCCTCTAAAAAAGACCATCCAAATCCACTCAAGCAGTCCGTGCAGCCATACGGCGGCAGTAATCTTTTTTGTGCGGATGAAAATCCAGGCATAAAAACCGCCGGCGACGAACGAAAAAAGCGCATAGGACCAGGAAAAAGGCGCATCAGCGGCCATGAAATACGGGCCTGAAGGCGGCAGAGGGCTGCGGCTCTTTGCCAAAGCAAAGAGAAGCGAAGAGGCAAAAATTGCCGTGCCCACCGCCCATTTTTTTCCCTGAAAAAGCTGAAGAAAATATTTGTAGAACACGGCGCGGAAAAGAAGCTCTTCGGGCAATGCAACGAGGAAAAAGAGCAGAACGCCCTGCGTGAGGAGCGTCAGAAAAGACGGCAAATGATCGGTAATCGTCAACAATCCGGTAAAGGGAGCGAAAATCAGCAGGACAAAAAACAGGAGGATAAAATTGAGCACAATTTGACGGACCTCATCGGCCTTGAGGCGAAAGGTAAAGCCGACATCGAGACGCGGCAGATAAATATGCAGGCCGACTGTCAACAGGAGCGCAGCAAAGGCTAAGGGCTGAACAAGAGGACGACCGAGAGGAGCCGCCCAATTGGACATGTGCCCGATAAGGAACGGCAGCCACAACCAGATGAGCAATAAAGTTTTAAACAGCAGCCGTGCCGGATCGATTAATGCAGTTAAAAGCAGAGCTCCGATCATCCAAATCGTCGTCCAGGTTAGGGTATGCGGTCCTGCTTGTCCCGCCGCAAAGCCCCAGAGCGCAGCAGACAAGCCGAGGGTTAAAAACGCAACGGCAGACAATCGGCGGACACGGTTCGGCGACTCTGCCGCAACCTTGAACAGCGGCGGGTTGGCGGAAAAGATGAGCGGCGCTGCGGAAACCGTCACCAGAAAGAGCGTCACAAGCATCCTGCCGACGCTCTGCGGAACCTCGATGAGGTATCGCCCTGCGCTCAGCATGAGCAGACCGGTTAGAATGATCGACAAGCGCAGATCCGGCGTAATCGAGTCTTTGTGACGGCGTTTATTTTTCATTCAAAATGCAGTTTTTCGCCTTTTCGCTATCAGCTGCCGATAATATAGAAATTCTTTTTCATTTGCCCAATTCCTTTGTTGGCGATGGGTAAAAAAGCGCCGCGTTCGAAAAACAATAGACCGCATCAGGTGCAAAGCAAATCGTCTTGGCGGACAAAAGGCAACACTGTCTTTTAAGGCGACAGATTATGTTCCAAACAGTCAAAAAAAAAGCCGAAGCATCTTTTGCTTCGGCTGAGGGTCGGGGCGAGAGGATTTGAACCTCCGACTTCTTGGTCCCGAACCAAGCGCGCTAACCGGACTGCGCTACGCCCCGACAAGCGGGTCAAATATAGAGAAAGAGGCGGTTAAAAGCAACAGAAAAATCATCAGAGCACATACTTGATGACGACAAAGCCGCCGATCAGCAGGATGGTGAAAAGAATCGCCAGCCAGTTAAAATATTTGTCGATGAACGACTTGATCGGCTCGCCCCATTTCCAGATCAGGCCGGCGACAAGGAAAAAGCGTGCACCGCGACTGACGATCGAAGCCAGGATCATCATGGGAAAACTGACATCGAACGCGCCTGCGGAAATGGTAAACACCTTAAAGGGAATGGGCGTGAAGCCGGCGGTAAAGATAACCCAAAAGTTCCACTGTTCGTACAGTCCCTGAACCCGATAGAAAAGCGTGTGCGTAAAGCCGGGAACATGGGCGAAGAACCAGTTTGCCAGGCCGGAAAAGCCGCCGTCCGTCCACCAAAGCGAGTGGCCGATCCAGTAGCCAAAGGCGGCGCCAAGCACCGAGGCCGTTGTACAGTTGAAGGCAAAGCGAAAGGCTTTTACTCGGCTGCCGAGCACCAGAGCGATGAGCAGCGCGTCGGGCGGAACCGGAAAAAAGGACGCTTCGGCAAAGCTGAGAATAA